>JBIOTX010000001.1:0-6907 GCA_044866315.1 Thermoanaerobaculia bacterium
CGGCAAGGCACACGAGGAGCGTGAGCATTCCGAGAATGCGCATGGCGAGGGATCCTTTCGCGCCGGGTTACTTGTGGTTGGACTTGCTCAGCCAGCCGCGGTTCGCGCCGACCTCTTCGCGCAACGCGTCCCAGCGCGGATCGCCGTGCAGGTTCTCGAGGTCTTCGTCGCTATTCATGTATCCGCGCAGCTCGAAGCCCTCCGCGCGGGCCTTGTTCAGGTAGTCGAACGCGGCGTCGCGGTTGCCCTGCAGGGCGTTGATGCAGGCCAGGTTGTAGAGCGCGGTGCCTTTGCGGTGACCGAGCTGGAGGCCGCGGTTGTAGGCGTCGGTGCCCGTCGCGTAGTCGCCGGCCCGGATCGCCGCGAAGCCGAGGTTGAACCAGGCCCGCCCGGACTGGGGATACTTGCGGACCACGCCCTGGTGGAACTCGACCGCCTCGCGCCAGCCCTCTGCATCGTCCTCGTCGTCGTCGCAGCAGCCGTGCATCTCCAGTTCCTTCGCCTTCCGGCGCAGGGACTCGAACTCGCGCTGGGTGCGGAGGAAGGCGATGTCGGGATCGTTGCGCAGCTTGTCGTCGCCGCCGAAGCCTTCCTCGACGGCCTTCTCCAGCCAGGCCATGCCGCTGCGGGCATCGTGTTTGAGCGAGTAGGCGCAGGCGATGTTGTACATGGCCGAGGCGCTCTTCTCCTGCTCGGCGATCGAGCGCTTGAAGGCCTCGATGGAGTCGTCGAGACGGCGGAGGCGGAGCAGGTCGAGGCCGACCTCGTACCAGTCGTTGCGCTTGTCGTGTTGGTCGAACGCTCCGAGGATGCCTTCGACCGCGGCATCGAGCGTGCCTTCGATTCCCTCCTCGACGGCGTCTTCGATGGCCTCTTTCGTTTCCTTGCCGGCGAGCATGTCGCTGTAGCGCTCCATCGTCTTCTCGACGCGGCGCGTGGCGGCGTCGCCGCTGGCGGTGTTCACGAAGCGCACGAAGGCGGCGTTCGAGCGGATGGGATCGAAGTCCGAGTCGTCGGCCAGGTGGTCCCAGGCGTCCCAGCCCTCGGCCACGGCCTGCTGGAGCGCGCGCACGGCGTGGTCGGCGTCCTCGAGCAGGGCCCAGGAGCAGGCCTCGTTGTAGAGCGACGTCTGCTCGCGGAAGCCCATCTCCGCGGCGCGGCGGAACGCGTCCGCGGCCTCCTGATAGCGGTCGCTGCGGTAGTAGTCGTAGGCCCGCTCGTACCAGTCCTTGCCGTTCTTCGGCTCGCGGGCGAGCCGGTCGATGCGCTTGTCGAGCTTCCCGAGCTTGGTGAACATGTAGTCGCCGATGGCCTCGATGTCCGAGGTCACGGTGATCTCCGAGTCGCTCTTCGATTCGCTCTTCTTCAGGGCGTACTCGACGTCCTTCTTGTTCGAGGGCTCGGCGATGAGGCGCAGCGCGGCGATGGGCGCGATCAGCGCCACCGCGACGGCGCAGGCGATGGCCACGCCGCGGCCGGAGAAGACGCGCCGGGCCACGCCGGTCTGCAGGATCGAGAGCAGCCGTCCCTCCAGCTGGGACCGGCGCGACATCGCCAGCGTGACCGAGCGGAAGGGATCGAACGAGGGCATCGACTTGGCGATGGCCAGGAGGTGATCGGCGTATTCGGACGGGCGCGTGCCGCCGGCGAGGACGAGGTCGTCGCAGGCGCGCTCGCACTCGCTGCGGCCGCGGCGCTCCAGCGACCAGGCCAGCGGGTGATACCAGAACAGGGCCACGGCGATGCGGGTGGCGATGAGGGAGATGCCGTCGAAGCGCTTGAGGTGCGCGAGCTCGTGCAGCAGCACCACGCGCAGCCGCTCGATGGGCCACTCGGCGACGTCCGCCGGCAGCAGCAGCACCGGGCGGAACACGCCCCAGATCACGGGCATGCTGATGCGCGAGGAGACCAGGAGGCGCACGTCGCGCTCCAGGGCCAGCTGGTCGCGGGCGCGGTCGAGCTCCACCAGCGCGTCGTCGAGCTCCAGCTCCGTGGCGTTCCTGGCCACGTGCCAGACCCCGAACATGCCGACCAGCATCTGCCCGAGGTAGAGGAGGGCCACCGCGGCGAGGGCGATGACGATCAGCCCTTTCCAGGTCGCCTTGCCGACGCTGAGAGCGCGCTCCATGGCCGTGAGCGGCTCGTCCGGAACGACCCGCGTGGCCCGGGCGATGGAGAGGGTGGTGCCGAGGGCGGTGGGCCGCTTCGCCGGTGTGGTGCGAGCCTCCGGCTTGCTCTCCGTGGCGGCCGGGGAGGGCGTGACGGAGGCAGGCTGGGGAGCCTGCACCACACGCTGCTTCACCGCGATCTCCCAGGCCGGGACGATCACCGTCAGCAGCGGCATCGCCGCGACCGCGACCAGCGCCGCCGTGGCGACGACGTGCTTGGTCGCCGCGGAGGCGCGGGGCATGACCGCGAGCAGGAGGCGGGCGATCAGCAGAATCAGCGTCGCCTTGGCGATGATCAGCAGCAGGCTCTCCACCGCTCCGGCGGCCTGCAGACGTGCGGCGAGCTCGAACATCGTAGCCATCGGTTACCGTCCTTCCTTCCGCGCGTCGGCGATCAGCACCGAGAGGCGGTCGAGCTCATCGCTCGTCATGGTGTCTTTCTGTCGCTCCAGCAGCGTGGCCACCACATTCGCGGCCGAGCCGTCGAAGAACGTCGTCAGCAGCTGGTCCAGCGCGGAGAGGCGTACCTTGTCCCGGTTCACGGTCGGCAGGTAGACGTAGCGCGCCCCGTCGTGCTGGTGCTTGAGGTGCCCCTTCTGCTCCAGGATCCGGAGCGTGGCCCGCACCGCCGAATAGCTCGGCGGATCGGCCATCCCCTCCAGCACCTCCGTGGCCGTGGCCCGGCCCTTGGCGAAGATGATGTTCATCATCTCCCGTTCCCTGCGGCTCAACGTCTCTGCTTTGGGCACCGTCGCCTCCGCTGCTGCTAAATTTTTAACAGGTGTTGAAAATCTAGCAGCAAGTACGGGAGGGGGCAAGGGCGGGTTGCGGTGGACACCGTTTGTTCACATCTAGGAGTGCGGCGGCAGGGCCGCCGCTCTGCGATCCGAGAGCGGTGGCTGCCCTTGTTGTACGATCCGCCCCGTTCTTTGGAGGGATGCACGCACATGCCCGGCCCCATCACCGACTTCATCAACCACCACTACCGCCACTTCAACGCCGCCGCCCTGAAGGCCGCGGCCATCGACTACAACAAGCACCTGGGCAGCGGCGGGAAGATGCTGGTCACCCTGGCGGGGGCGATGTCGACGGCGGAGCTGGGGTTGTCGCTGGCGGAGATGATCCGGCAGGGGAAGGTCCACGCCATCAGCTGCACGGGGGCGAACCTCGAAGAGGACATCTTCAACCTCGTGGCCCACGAGTGCTACGAGCGCGTGCCCCACTACCGCTATCTGTCCGCCCTCGACGAGCAGGCCCTCCTCGAGCGGCACATGAACCGGGTCACCGACACCTGCATCCCCGAGGGGGAGGCCATGCGCCGGATCGAGAAGGCGGTGCTGCGGCACTGGATGGAGAAGGACCAGCAGGGCCAGCGCCTCTTCCCCCACGAGTTCATGTACGAGATCCTCCGCGACGGCTCGATCGCCGAGTCCTACCAGATCGATCCGAAGGACTCCTGGATGGTCGCGGCGGCCGAGGCCAACCTGCCCATGTTCGTCCCCGGCTGGGAGGACTCCACCCTCGGCAACATGTACTCCGGCCACTGCATCTCCGGCGACGTGAAGAACGTCCACACCGTCCGCACGGGCATCGAGTACATGATCGAGCTGGCCGACTTCTACACGAAGACGTCCGAGACCTCGTCCATCGGCTTCTTCCAGATCGGCGGCGGCATCGCCGGCGACTTCCCCATCTGCGTCGTCCCCATGCTCCACCAGGACCTCCAGCGCGTGAGCGTCCCGCTCTGGGGCTACTTCTGCCAGATCAGCGACTCCACCACCAGCTACGGCTCGTACTCCGGCGCCGTCCCGAACGAGAAGATCACCTGGGGCAAGCTCGGCGTGGACACGCCCAGCCACGTGATCGAGAGCGACGCCTCCATCGTGGCCCCGCTGGTGTTCGCGTATGTTTTAGGATGGTGAGGTGAAGATCGTCCTCCTCGCCCTCCTCTTCGCGACAGCTCCCATCGAACAGCACATCCGCACCCTCTCCTCCGACGCCATGGAGGGACGCGGCCTCAGCACCAAAGGCCTGGCCAAGGCCGCGGACTACATCGAGGCCGAGCTCCGCGCGGCCAAGCTCGAGCCGGCCTTCGGCAAGTCCTATCGCCAGAAGTTTCCGGTGAAGATGGGCGTCTCCCTCGGCGAGAAGAACCGCATCGAGGGGCTGTCCAACGACGACTGGACGCCGCTCGGCTTCTCCAGCCCGGGCGCGTTCGACGGGCCGGTGGTCTTCGTCGGCTACGGCATCGACGCGCCGCCGATGAACTACCGCGAGCTGGAGGGCATCGATCTCAAAGGCAAAGTCGCGCTGATGCTGCGCTACGAGCCGCAGGAGCGCGACGAGAAGTCGGTCTTCGACGGCCGGCGCCCGAGCCGCTGGTCGGCGCTGCGCTACAAGGCCATGCAGGCCCGCGAGCGCGGCGCGGCGGCGGTGGTCTTCGTGACCGGGCCGCTGCAGGACGAGGGGAAGGACAAGCTGCCCGCGCTCGCCAACGACGGTCCGGAGTCGCCCGCCGGGCTGCCGGTGATCCAGGTCAAGACCTCGGTCGCCCAGAAATGGGTCGACCTGGCCAGCTTTCAGAAAGACGTCGACGCCGATCTGAAGCCGCGCTCCCGCCCGCTCGATATGCGCCTGGCCGGCTCGGTCGACGTGAAGGCCACGTTCGTCGACGCGGAGAACGTCGCCGGCATCCTGCCCGGCCGCGGGAAGCTGAAAGACGAAGTCGTCGTCATCGGCGCGCACTATGACCACCTCGGCTACGGCGGCAAGGGCTCGATGCGCCCGAACGACAGCGGCATCCACAACGGGGCGGACGACAACGCCTCCGGCACCGCCGCCGTGCTCGTCGCCGCCAAACGCCTCGGCGAGCTGCTGAAGGACGCCAGGGACCGCCGCACGATCGTGATCGCGCTCTTCTCCGCCGAGGAGATGGGACTCGGCGGCTCGTCGTACTTTGTCGCCCATTCGCCCGTGCCGCTGGCGAACGTGAAGACGATGATCAACCTGGACATGGTCGGGGCCATGCGCGACGACAAGGTCGTGGCCCTCGGCAGCGAGTCGGCGCCGGAGTGGAAGGCGCTGCTCGACCGCCTCGGCACGGAGCTGAAGCTGAACGTCGCCTCCGGCGGCGACGGCTACGGCCCGTCCGACCAGACCAGTTTCTATGCCAAGCAGATCCCGGTGCTGCACTTCTTCACCGGCACGCACGAGCGCTATCACACGCCGGACGACGACGCCGACGCCATCAACTTCGCCGGTGCGGAGAAGACGGCGGAGCTGACCGCGCGCGTCGCCCAGGCCGTGGCCACGGGCGAGGTCACGCCGGCGTACGCGCGCGTGGCCTCCGCCCCGGCCATGGAAGGCGACAGCCGCGGCTACGGCGCCTACCTCGGCACCATCCCCGACTACAGCGCGATGGAGTCGCAGGGCGGCGGCGTGAAGCTGGCCGACGTCCGCGGCGGCAGCCCGGCCGACAAGGCCGGCATCAAGGGCGGCGACGTGCTCGTGGAGATGGCCGGCACGCGCATCGAGAACCTCTACGACATGACCTTCGCCCTGCAGGACCACAAGCCCGGCGAGACCGTGGACGTGGTCGTGCTCCGCGACGGCAAGCGCGTGACCCTCCGCGCGACCCTCGGCTCGCGCAGCGCACAGAGCGCGCCCGGCAGCGGCAGTCACGGCGCGACGCCGGCGATGGAGATCAAGGCCGGCAAGCCGTTCGAGAAGACCTTCGAGGGAGAGAAGCACCTCAAAGACATCCGCCAGCTCACCTTCGGCGGCGAGAACGCCGAGGCCTACTTCAGCCCGGACGGGAAGAAGCTGATCTACCAGTCGACCGTCGAGCGCGGCGGCTGCGATCAGCAATACGTGCTCGACCTCACCACCGGCGAGACCAAGCTCGTCTCGACCGGCAAGGGACGCACCACCTGCGGCTACTTCTCCTATCCCGCCGGCGACCGGATCATCTACGCCTCCACCGACGCCGACGATCCGGGCTGCCCGCCGCCGCCCGACCGCTCGCGCGGCTACATCTGGGGCGTGTATCCATCGTTCGAGCTCTACATCGCCAACGCCGACGGCTCGAACCGCAAGCGCATCACCAACTCGCCGGGATACGACGCCGAGGCCACGTGGTGCCACAAGGGCGGGAAGATCGTCTTCACCTCCGTGCGCGACGGCGACCTCGACCTGTACGAGATGGACGAGAACGGCGGCAACGTGAAGCGCCTCACCAGCACGCCCGGCTACGACGGCGGCGCGTTCTACAACGCCGACTGCACGGCCATCGTCTGGCGTGCCTCACGCTTCGAGACCGGCCCGACCTTCGACGACTACCGTTCGCTGCTGAAGGAAGGCTTCGTCCGTCCCTCGAAGATGGAGCTCTTCGTCGCCAACGCCGACGGCACGAACGCCAAACAGCTCACCAGGAACGGCGCCGCGAACTTCTGCCCCTACTTCACCCCCGATGGCAAGCGCATCATCTACGCCTCGAACGAGCTCGATCCTCGCGGCCGCGAGTTCGACCTGTTCATCATCAATCGGGACGGCCAAGGCGCCCCCGAGCGCATCACCACCGCCCCCGCCTTCGACGGCTTCCCGATGTTCAGCCCCGACGGCAAGTGGCTGGTGTGGGCGTCGAATCGCTCGAATCCCGAGGGCCGGGAGACGAACCTGTTCATCGCGCGCTGGGAGTGAATCTAGGAGTGCGGTGGCGCAGCCACCGCTCTCTTATCCGG
>JBIOTX010000002.1:0-12661 GCA_044866315.1 Thermoanaerobaculia bacterium
GGCTGAGAGCCCACCGCTCCACTCCAACCGGAGCGCGCCGCGGTGATTCACCACTCCTGACCCGGCCGCTCGAATGAAAGGAAACGAGGAGAGTCATGCCGAGAGTCAAACGAGGTCCCAAGAGAAAGAACCGCCGCGGGAAAATCCTGAAGCTGGCCAAGGGCTACTACGGGATGAGATCGCGCGGTCACCGGATCGCGCAGCAGGCCGTCGACAAGGCCCTCAACAGCGCGTTCGCCGGCCGCAAGGATCGCAAGGGTGATTTCCGCAAGCTCTGGATCGCCCGCATCAACGCCGCCGCCCGCCTGAACGGGATGTCCTACTCCCAGTTCATCGCCGGGCTGAAGGCCGCCGGCAACACCCTGGACCGGAAGATCCTCGCCGATCTGGCCGTCCGCGACGCCGCGGCGTTCGCCGCGCTCGCGGAGTCGGCGAAGGCGGGGCTGCAGAAGACGAAAACGGCGGCGGGCTGAGAGCCCGCCGCTCCAGGTGTTCGGATGAAAGCCGGGGTTACCCCGGCTTTTTTGTTTCGCCCGTCTTCGGGTTCCAGGTCACCAGGCGGCCCTCGGCGTCCACGCCCGCGAGGTTGTGGGAGGCGTCGAAGCGGCGGATGCGCGGGTCGAAGCTCCACGTCGCCGCCGGGCCGCGCACGTTCTTCACGGTGGTGACGATCGACTTGCCGTCGACCACGAACATCGTCCGGCCCCTGCCGTCGGGCGAGCCCATGACGTTGTCGTTGCCGAGGAGGACGAGCTTGCCGTCGGTCAGCTCGGCCGCGATCCGGGCGTGTTTGGTCGGCAGGACGATCTCGCCGGCCGGCTGCCCGCTGGGGTCGATGTAGCGCAGGCGCGCGCCGCCCGGTCCGCTCGTCACCGTCACCGCCCGCCCGTCCTGCAGCACCGCGCTGGTCCAGACGCCCGCCGGCCCCGGCAGGGTCATGACCGTCGCGCCGGTACGGCCGTCGAGCACGAGGTTGGTGCGCTGGAGGAGAAGGCGCGAGCCGTCCGCGGACGCGGCGATGTATCCGGGATGGGGCATCTCGACGTCCGCGAGCTTCGCCACCGCTTTGCGCGGGATGTCGAGCTCGTGGATCCGCAGCCGTCCCTGGGTCCGGTCGGCGTACGACGTCCCGATGAGGCGCAACGCGTCCGCCGAGACGAAGAACATCCGCCAGCGCGAGGCTGGATCGAGCGGCGCCGAGGCCACGAGGTTCCCGGTGGCGGTGTCGTGCACGGCCACGGTGCGGCCGTGGTAGACGGCGATGCGTGAGCCGTCATCGGAGAGGATGAAGCCCGCGCTCACCGGCCCGCGGATGTTCGTGGAGACGCTCTTCGCACCCGGAACGTCCAGACGGCGGGTGAAGATCTCCATCCGGTCGGCCCGGGGGATGAACGAGGCCGGCTCCACCCACGCCGCGATCTTGCCGTTGCGCGAGATCTGCGCCACCCAGCCGGCCGGCGCAGCGACCTTCTGCGAGCTGCCCGTGGAACGGTTGATGAGGAACGAGCCGTGGTAGTCGCCGCGCGAGCTCGACGTGCCGGTGACGAACATCCAGTCCCCACCCTGGGACTGCTCGAATTCCACGACCCGGGTGATGCTCGACGGGGTGAGCGACACGAGCCAGAGCACGTACGCCCCGGCCACGAGCAGCACCGCGGCCACGGCGGTCCAGAGGAACTGCGAGAGCGCGGCGTGGCTGCGGCGCACGTCGGTGCGGCCCTTGGCCAACTGGTAGACCGGCGCGGCGGCGAGGATCGCGATCAGGGCCAGGCCGAAGGTGAGGGTAATCCCGCGGGAGATGCCGATGGCCATGCCCAGAATGACCGGGCGGAGGATGAGCAGCGCCGCGCCGATGGCCGCCGCGGCCAGGAGGAAGTCGAGGCCGATCAGCGCGGAGCGGGAGCGGATCATCGACCCGACGGCGTGGCTGAGGAGGAAGAGCACCAGCGCGAGGCCGAGGGCGACCATCGGGACCGAGAAGCCGCGCATCGTCCAGGTCGTTTCCCATTCCGACGACGCCGCCAGATAGGCCGGCAGGGTGATGATGGCGAAGGAGGCCAGGCTGATGAGGAGCGAGGACACGGCCTTGCCGATCCAGATCGCCGCCGGCGAGACGGGCTTGGAGAAGTAGAACGACAGCCGCCGGTCGGTCAGCTCGCGGCCGATGGTCGACGAGCCCTGGGCGATGGCCGTGCCGATGCAGAAGGCGATGGCCAGGAAACCGCTGACGACGCTGATGACGGTGGGACGGGAACCGCGCGAGGCGGGCAGCAGGGCGGCCAGGAACGGCATGACCGCCGCGGCCGCGCAGACGAGCAGGAGTCGCGACTTCTCGCGCAGCTCCCGCGATGCAATCACCAGGGTGGTGCTCATGATCTCTCTCCGTTCTCGCCGGCCACGGCGACAAAGATTTCCTCGAGCGACATCGCCGACACCTCGGCCGGGCCGATGCCCGTCTCGCCGCGGAAGCGCTCGAAGGCGAGGTCGTCGTAGTTGGTCACGATCGCTTCCGTCCCGCTCCCCCACTGCCGCACCTTCGCCGTCTCCAGCGCGCCGCGGGAGAGGGTGATGGGCTGGCTGGCGAAGCGGATGCGGCGGAAGCGGGCCTTGAGGGTCTCCACTTCCTCGTCGAGGACGAGCCGCCCGTCGCGCAGCACGCCGATCCGGTCGGCGATGGACTCGATCGCCGCGAGGTCGTGGGTGGTGATCAGCACGGTGATCCCGTGGTCGGCCATGTCGGCGATCACTTCCTCGAACAGCGACTTGCGGGCCACGACGTCGAGGCCGAGGGTCGGGTCGTCGAGGATCAACAGCTCGGGCGAGGTCGCCAGCGCCAGGGCCAGCGAGACCTGCTTCTTCTGTCCCTTCGACAGCTCGCCGAAGCGGCTCTTCGGAGCGATGCCGAAGCGGCCGATGCGCTCGTCGAAGGCGTTCTGGCGCCAGCGCGAGTACAACCGCGACGAGAACCAGCCCAGCTCACTCACGCGCATCTCCGGCGGGGCGTCCGGCTCCTCGCCGACGATGCCGACGCGGTCCATGAGAGCCGTGCGGCGGTTCCAGACGTTCTCGCCGAGGACCTCGACGTTCCCTCTCGCGGGACGGAGCTGCCCGAGGATGCAGCGCACCAGCGACGACTTGCCGGCGCCGTTGCGCCCGAGCATCGCGTAGACCGATCCCTGGGCCACCGCCAGCGACACGTCTTCGACGGCGGTCTTCTTCCGATAGCGAACGGTGACGTTCGCCGTTTGAATGGCGTTCATGCCTTTCTCCTGTGCTCTTTCATGAGACGGCCGTAGCTGTGCTCCAGCTCGTCCGTGGCTTCGGGGAGCGTCGCGCCGACCGCCAGCGCCGTTCCGGCGTAGAGCGTGGAGGCCTCGCGCAGCGTCTCCGTGCGTTCCGATTTCTTCAGTTGGGCCGGCTCCTCGGCGACGAACGTCCCCTCGCCGCGACGGACGGCGAGCACGCCGGCGTCGGTGAGCCTCTGGTAGGCGCGGGCAACGGTGTTGGGATTGACGCGGAGCTGCTGGGCCAGATCGCGGACCGAGGGGACCGCGTCGCCGGGACCGAGCGACCCGAGGGAGATCAGCCGGCGCATCCCCTCTTCGATTTGGCGCCAGATGGGCGCCGCCTGGGTGGGATTGATGTCGAACATGTCCGATTCGTGCCTCACTGTATTAGCTGCCTAATACAGTAGGTCGTGACGACCGGACTGTCAAGGGGCTACGCCGATTTCGCCTTCTCCTCCGCCACCAGCACCCTTCGCAGCACCTTCCCCACCATCGTCTTCGGCAGCTCCGTGCGCAGCTCGAACTTCGCGGGCACCTTGTACGGCGCGAGCTTCTCCCGGCAGTACGCGCGCAGGATCTCCTCGTCGAGGTGCTCGCCGGGGCGGGGGACGACCCAGGCGGCGATGGCCTCGCCTTTCTTCGGGTCGGGGATGCCGGCCACGCCGACCTCGGCGACGGCGGGGTGGGAGGCGATGACCTCCTCGACCTCGCGCGGCCAGACCTGGAAGCCGCTGGTCTTGATCAGGTCTTTCTTGCGGTCGACGATGAAGATGAACCCGTCCTCGTCCATGTAGGCGAGGTCGCCGGTGTAGAGCCAGCCGTCCTTGAGCATCTCCGCGGTCTCGGCGGGGTTGTTCCAGTAGCCGCGCATGAGCTGCGGGGCCTTGATGGCGATCTCGCCGACTTCGCCGTACGGCATCTCCTTCGTGCCGGTCTCGGAGTCGACGATCCTCACGATGACGTCGGTCACGGGCACGCCGACCGAGCCGATCTTGTTCGTCCCCGCCATCGGGTTCGCGCAGGCGGCCATGGTGGCCTCGGTGAGCGAATAGCCCTCCACGATCCGGCCGCCGGTGAGGTCCTCGAAGCGCTTCTTGGTCTCCGCCATGAGCGCCGCCGCGCCGGAGAAGCAGGCCTTGATGGAGCGGAAGTCGACCTTGCCGGCCTGCACGTCCGGATGGTTGAGCAGGGCGTTGAAGAGCGTCGGCACGCCGCAGAGCAGCGCCGGCCGGTCGCGCTGGATGGATTTCACGAGATCGTTCAGGTCACGGGGATTGGGCACGAGGATGAGCGGGATCCCCGCGAGAAGGGTGATCGGCTGCGCCCCCGAGAAGCCGTAAGTGTGAAAGAGCGGCAGCGGCAGCATGATCGAGCCGCCCGGCGCGTCCACGACGTCATGCAGCCAGGCCCGCAACTGTGTGCCGGCCTGAATCAGGCTGCGATGATCGGCCACGGCCCCCTTCGGCGTGCCGGTGGTGCCGCCGGACATGAGGATGGCCGCGGGATCATCGTGGAGCGGCAGGCTCTCAGCCTGCCGGCCCGTTTCGGCGGGCTGAGAGCCCGCCGCTCCACGAATCAGATCCTGCAGCCAATCGTCCCCCTGCCGCAGCTCGATCCGATGCCCCTCCTTCTTCTCCTTCACGAGGGTGAAGAGCACGCGCAGGATGCCCGGCAGGTACTCCTTGATGTTCGTGGCGATGACGTTCCTGAGGGTCGTATTGGCCCGAATGTTCGTGATGCGGTTGTAGAACGCGGTGAGGACGACGATGGTCTCGGGATTGGTCGTGGCCAGCGACTCCTGCAGCTCGCGCTCGGTGTAGATCGGGTTCTGCGGCGCGACGATGGCCCCGAGCTTCCAGGCCGCGAGCTCGGCGACGAGGAACTGCGGGCAGTTCGGCAGCAGGAGGGCCACCCGATCGCCGCGCTTCACTCCCTTCGCGGCGAGCGAACGCGCGAGGGCGTCGCTCTCGGCATGGAGCTGGCCGAAGGTGACGTCGCGTCCCTTGAACTTCAGCGCTACCGCCTTCGGCCGCGTCCGGGCGTGCTCGGCGACGACGTCGACGAGCGTGGTCTCGGGGTAGCTGTCGATGGTCCAGGGGATGCCGGGGTCGTATTGCTCCAGCCACGGTGTGTTGCTCATGGCCGGGATGATACGCCGCTACTTCCGCTCCATCTCCTTGAGCACCACGTCCTCCGGATCAAGCACCACCGTCTCCGGCTGCTGCTCGCTCTCGATCTCGAAGCGCTCGCGGCGCTCGTCGATGAGGACGGTCTCGCGTTTGGCGAAGCCTTCGCCGCGCACTTCCACGGCCACGGGCATGCGGTAGACCGTGCCGGGCTGCTTCTGCTCGACGTCGATGGCCACTTTCCCGGCCGACCAGCTCCAGGCCAGGGCGTAGACGGGATGTCCGGGCTCGAAGATCCACTGCCGGAAGAACCAGTCCAGGGGCTGGCGGGCGTGGCGCTCCATGACCAGGCGGAAGTCGGCGGTCGAGGCGTTGCGGTCGCGGTGCGCGGCGTAGTACTCGCGGATGCCGGCGAAGAAGGCCTTGTCGCCCATCATGGCCCGGAGCATGTGCAGCACCCACGAGCCCTTCTCGTACTGCATCGGATTGAGGAGCTTGAACAGGTCGGGCGTGGGGTCGTGGATGGCCCGGGGCTCGCGCTTGTAGGCCGCGAGGTACTCCTGGCGGTCCGCCTCCATGGCCTTCACGAAGGCGTCGTGGCCGGAGACATGGGCCAGGAAGAGGCGCTCGAAGTATTTGGCGAAGCCCTCGCTCAGCCAGAGGTCGTGCCACTGCGCCTGGGAGACCGAGTCGCCGAACCACTGGTGGGCGATCTCGTGCGCGGCCAATCCCTCCATCGATCCCTTGCCGTCGAAGCGCTTCTCGTCGAGGAAGATCGCGCTGGCGTTCTCCATCCCCCCGAAGCGCGTCGACGACTCGACCAGGGCGAGCTTCTCGTACGGATAGGGGCCCACGAGCGTGGAAAAGTACTCGAGCATCTGCTGGGTGCGTCCCAGCTCGGTGATGCCGTGCTCGCGGTCCTGCGGGTAGAGGTAGTAGAGGACCTCGACGCCGTCCCATCCTCCCGCGCGCACGATGGTGAACTCCGCCGCGCCGACGACCATGCAGTGCACGGGGATGGTGGCCGTCTCCCGCCAGTGCGTGCGCTTGCGCCCCTCGCCCGCGCTCGCGGTCTCCACGAGCGCGCCGTTGGCCACGACGTCGAACCGGGCCGGCGCGGTGACGATCATCTCCACCGTGGCCTTGTCCGCGGGATGGTCGACCCCAGGGAACCAGTGCCGGGCGCGGTTCGGCCAGTTGTCGGCGAACACGCCTCGGGCGCCGTGCTTGTTCTCCTGCAGGAACAGCCCGTCCTTCGGCTTGCCGTGATAGCGGATGCGCGCGCGGAAGGGCTCGCGCGACCTGCCGCGGTCGCCGAGGGCGATCTTCAGCTTGTTGTCGGCGCGCTCGAAGGTCGTGGCGGCGCCGTCGATCTCCACGCCGTCGACGGTGAGCGCGCCGAAGTCGAGGTCGAGCGTCGCCAGCGGCGTCACCAGCGGGCGCACGGTCAGCTCCGCGGCGGCGGCGATCTCGTCGACCGCGGCGGGGATGTCGATCTCCAGGCGGTAGTGGAGCACATCGACCGATGCGTTCTGCGCCGCGAGCGGCGCGGCGCAGAACAACATCGCGAGCAGGACTCGGATCAGGGGCACCCGACCGTCGTGAATGTGTCCTCCCCTTCGAAGGCCTGACCGCCCGTGGTCTCTCCGGTCAGCGTGGCGGAGGTGTCGCCGCAGGCGATCCCGGAGGCTCCCGCGGAGAAATGGAGCATCAGATCGATGTCGCCGTCTCCGTCGACGTCCTGCGGATGGCCGATGCCGTGGGCCTCGACCGCGTTTCCGGGGCCGAAACGCACCGTCGACACGTCGACCGTCGTCGCGTCGAACGTCGGCGTCGTCAGGATGGCCACGGGGATCACTCCCTTACCTCTCGGATGGATAGACGCGGGCCGGATGTCGATCGTGACCGTGACGACCGGCGGAGGCGGCGGCTCCGAGGGCCAGGCCAGGCCGACGAAGAACTGCGAGGCGCTGCCGACGATGGTCGCGCTGGAGAACGCGCCGGTGGCGGTGTCGATGGTGTAGAGACGGAAGTCGCTCTCGCCCGTGGGGACACCGGGGAAGAAGAAGCGGTTGCCGTCGGCATCGAGGGCGTTCACGCCGCCGGCGATGCCCAGCGGCGGATCGATGCTCACGCTGACAGGCGTGGCCACGCCCGTGGCCGGGTCGATGGTGACGAGCTGCTTGCCCGAGTCGGCGGGCGTGCGGAGCGCGTACAGCACGCCCTCGCCCGCGTCGTACTCGAGGCCGAGGATGGCCGTGGTCGGGTCGATCTGCGGCGAGAACAGAACGGCACCCGTCGCCGTGTCCACCGTGTACAGCCGCTGGGTCGTCTCGGTGTTGCGCATGCCCATGAAGAAGAAGCGGTTGCCGGCCGCGTCGAGCGCGGTCGTCCCGCCGGGCACGCCGAGGGGCGGATCGATGCTCGCGCCCGGGCAGGTGGCGGCGCCGGTCGACGGATCGTACGAGCAGATCCTCTTGCCCGCATCCGCCGGGGTCTGCATCCCGTACAGCACTCCCTCGGCATCATCGAACTCGAGCCCCAGGATCGCCGTGGTCGGATCGATCTGCGGCGAGCTGAGCTCCGCGCCCGTCGCCGTGTCCAGCGTGTACAGCCGCCAGACCGTCTCCGCGGCGGGCATGCCCACGAAGAAGAACCGCCCGCCCGCCGAGTCGAGCGCGACCACGCCCGAGGACGTGCCGTTCGGCGGATCGATGCTCGGCCCGATCACCGTGACCGCCGCCGTGGGCGGATCGACGGTGACGAGCTGCCGCCCGCCATCGCCGGGATTGCGCAGGCCGTAGAGCGGGCCGTCGGCCAGCGCAGCCGTGGAAAGGAGAATCGCGAAGAGAAGGAAACCGAAGCGGATCCGGGTCATCCCACACCTCCTTTTGAAGCGGAAGGAGAGGATAACGCGGCGCTGGGAGGGAGCGCGATCACGGAATCGTGACCGTCAGCCCGTTCTCCCGGCAATACCGCAGATAGATCTCGCGAAGCGACGCCGCGCTGTCGCGGCGCAGCACGTTGTCCTCGTCGTCGAGGTACTCCATCGCCCCGAACGAGGTGATGTGCACGATCACCGGCTCGTCGCCGACGGCCATCCAGGAGTCGACGTTGCCGGCGGGCTCGTAGACATACGCGCCCGGACCGACCACCTCGCCGTTGTCGAGGAGCTTGCGGCTGCCGGAGAGGTTGAAGCCGTGGACCTCGCCGAGGTGGCGGTGGCGCGGGACGACCGTCCCGGGCTCGAGGCGGAGCAGGAGGACGCGGCCGCGATCGTTGGGGAAGAACCGGAGCGGCTTGAACGACTCGCCGGGGCCGAGCGGGATCCAGGGGATCGATTCCGAGTCCAGGGCAGCGGAGGCGAAGCGGAACGGGAGGGTCATGGAGAGCTCCTTTTCGAGCGTCCATTCTGGCTGCCTGATGGATCAGGCAGAAGATCCATATTCAGGGAATCGGATGGACCACTTTCTTGCCTGGGGAGGCTACGGTTCCAACCTCGGAGGCTACGTTCCTAGCCTGAGTAGGCTCCATTTTCAGGCATAGGAGGCTACATTCCTAGCCTAGTAGGCTCCATTTTCAGGCTAAGTAGGCTCCATTTTCAGCCTAAGTACCCTCCATTTTCAGGCTAAGTAGGCTCCACTTTTAGCCATAGGAGGCTACGTTTCTTGCCTGGGAAGGCCTTCTTCTGCCCCCTGCCCCCTGCATGCTATGTTTCTCGCCCGTGCGCCGAACGGCACTCTTCCTCTGCTGCACCCTCCTGGCGACGGCCGCGAATGGCGAGAAGCCGGCCGTCGACCGCGCGCGCGGGGAGGTGCGGTTCACGGCCACGGTGCAGCCGCACGCGATGGAGCGGCCGTTCGGGGTGAAAGGGCATCACGCGATCGTCTGGAAAGGCGGAAAGTCGCATCGCTGGGCGCTGTTCGTGGCCGAGGCCAGCGACCGCGACGTGCGCCGCGCGCTGGACTCCCTCGGCGCCCGGCGCGGCGAGAACCTCACCCCCGCCTCCTGGAACGAGCGCGAGAATCCGCAGAGCCGCGAGCCGGACAAGCGCGTCGAGGGCACGCCCATCGACGTCTTCGTCCAGTGGCGGGGCTCGGCGCGCGTGCCGCTGGGACGCGTGGTGAGCGAGAAGGGGCAGGCCGCGCCGCGGCTCGACCTCCGCTACGGAGGAAACGAGGCTTACCAGCCCGAGTTCCGCTCCGGCTGCATCGTCTGTCTCTACTCCTGCCCCGGCGGGGCGATCGGCAATCACGCCCACCCCATCCGCGACTGGGTCCGCGACGGCGTCGTCTATGCATCCGTCCCCGAGCGGCTTCCGCCCGCGGGAACGAAAGTCACGATCATCCTCAAACCGCGACTGGAGGGTTCATGAAGAAGCTCGTTCTGTTCTCCGTCTCCATCCTCGTCCTGGCCGGCTGCGCCTCGACCAGCGGCCCGACGGCCATGGCCACGCTGAGCCCGACCACCGGCAACACCGCCTACGGCACGGTGAAGCTCGCCCAGATGGCGGACGGCGGCGTCCAGGTGACCGTCGACCTGAGCGGCGTCCCCGCCGGCGTGCACGGCTTCCACATCCACGACAAAGGCGACTGCGGCGACAACGGCAACGCCGCGGGCGGGCACTTCAACCCCATGGGCACGGCCCACGGCGCGCCGGACGCCGACCCGCACCACGCCGGCGACTTCGGCAACGTGACCGCGGATGCGAGCGGCAAGGTCAGCGCGCAGTTCACCACCCGCTCGGTGACCCTCGAGTCCGGCGCCAGCTCGGCCGTGGGGCACGCGATCATCCTCCACGCCAATCCCGACGACCTGCAGACCCAGCCGACCGGAAATGCAGGCGGCAGAATCGCTTGCGGGGTGGTGCAGATGCAGTGACCCCGCGGTACGGGGCATGCACTTTCGGAGTGCATGAAACGCATCGCGCTCATTCTTCCGCTGCTGCTCCTTGCCGCCTGCAGCGGACCGCAGTCGGACATCACCGCCGCCCCGGGCCACGGCGCGCTGGCCATTCAGGTCGTGCCGAACCCGATCCGGGCCACGCGGGTCTCCGGCGACACTTACGACTTCCCGTTCGAGATCGTCGCGCGGGAGACCGGCGGCCGCCCGGTGAACATCACCCGCGTGACGGCGACGGTCTTCGCCCCCGGCGGCATCTCCGTGGGACGGGAGAGCTGGGACGCCGCGCGCATTCAGTCGATGGGCTATGACACGGCCATCGGCGCCAATGGCGAGCGCCGCTACCAGTTCGCGCCGCGCCGGGAAGTCCCCGACGACCGGATCTTCGGCAGCCTCTCCGCGGAGCTGAAAGTGGAGGGAACGGACGACACGGGAACGGCGACCAGCGCGAGCACGGTGGTGACGGTCCGGAGGTAGGGCGCAGCTATGATGCGCCCATGAAACGAAAGAACCGCGATCTCGAGCGCCACTATCCGCGCGCCCAGTTCGTCGCCAAGCTCCGCCGCCTCGCCGACTCGATCGAGACCGGCCGGGCCTTCACCATCCAGGTCGCGGGCGAGCGCCTGCGCATCCCCGGCGACGCCGTCTTCAACATCGAGCACGAGCGCGCCGGCGGCGCGGAGGAACTGGAGTTCCAGCTGCGCTGGAAGCCTGACACAGAGTCGTGACAGCCGCGCGGCAGCAGCGCCGGTACCGTACGGCCATGCGCAACATCCTTGCTGTCCTCGCCGCGGTGTTTCTGGGGCTGCCCGCCGCCGCACAGTCGCTGAGCGAAACGCTCGAAGTGAAGATCCTCGAGCTGGAGGCGGCCGTGCTGGGAAAGGACGGCAAGCCGATCGAGGGGCTGACGCGCGAGGACTTCGAGGTGCGCGTCGACGGGAAGAAGACCGACGTCACCAACTTCTTCGCCGTGCGCCGCGGCGCGATCACCGAGACCGTGACCGCGGACGCTCCGCCCGCGGCGAATTCCATCCCGGCCACGCTGCCCACGCGCCTCTTCATCTTCATCAACGAGCGCCATCTCACCCAGCGCAGCCTGCACTACGGCATCAAGGCCCTGCAGGAGTACTTCGCCGAGGAGACGGACGTCCCGTTCACGTACTCGCTGATGCGCTACAACGGCTCGCTGGACGTGATCCTCAGGCCGACCAAGGACCGCAAGAAGGTCTATGAAGAGCTGAAGGCGATGAAGCTGCGGCCGACGGGGCTGGAGCGCGACGCCCGGGACATGCAGGCGGTGTGGTCGATGGCCCGCGTGCGCTCGGTCGACGGCGCGCGCACGGCGCGCCTGCGCCTGGCCGAGACCCAGCAGCGCGAGACCGAGCACGCCATCACCACCCTGCGCAACGTCATCCGCATCGCCGGCGGCATGGGCGGGCGGAAAGTGCTCCTCTTCGTCTCCGAGGGCATCCCCTGGACGTCCGTGCCCGAGCTGTACATGGGCACGGCCTTCGCGCCCGGCCGCTCCCAGCACGCGGCGCTGCACTGGGACATGGGCGACGCCATGCGCGTCTCCAGCGACACCGCCCTGCGCGACCTGGCCAAGGACGCCCAGGACCACGGCGTGGCCTTCTTCACCCTCGATCCCGGTGCGCGCAGCAACACCTCCATGGACAAGTACAACCTCCGCGCGCCGGTGACGATGCTGGCCGCGCAGACCGGCGGCACGGTGGTCGGCAACGTGAACGAGATGAAACGCGGCCTGGAGCTGGTCACCGACCAGATGTCGACCTACTACTCCCTCGGCATCCGCGCGCCGCAGAAGGACACCGCCGCGGTCGAGGTGCGCGTGCGCAATCACCCCGGCGCGCAGGTCATCAGCTCCACCCGCCGCAGCATGCGCTCGCGCGAGCAGACCGTGGCCGACACCGTGCGCGCGCGGCTCTATCTCAACGAACAGCAGAACCCCCTCAACGCGAAGATCGAGGTCGTGCGGCCCGAGCTGAAGGACGGCCGCTGCACCGCCGTCGTGCGCATCAGCGCCGCGCCGGAGACGCTGACGTACACGCCGAACGCGAAGGTGGCCATGCACTTCGCCCTCCTCGACGACGCGGAGAACCAGTCCGACGTACGCTCCCTCACCCGCGAGTTCGCGCGCGGCGCGACACCCGCCGAGGTGGTGGCCTTCGGCGTCTCCCCGCGCAAGTACGTGGCCTCGTTCGCGGTGATGGACGAGGGCAGCGGGGCGACGAGCTATCTGCAGCGGGAGATCGACGCGACGACGTGCCAGTTCTAGGAGTGCGGTGGCGCAGCCACCGCTCTCTTATCCGGACCCCAGAGCGGTGG
>JBIOTX010000003.1:0-28241 GCA_044866315.1 Thermoanaerobaculia bacterium
GTGTCGTGGCGGAAGATGTCGCGCCCCGAGTCGACCATGCTCCGGGCGTTGTCGTTGATTTTCTGATCGATCAACTCACCGGAGAGCCGGCCGCGGAGGTCGGCCCGGCCGGAACTGGCGAGCCAGACGAGCGCAACTGCGGCGATCAAGGCGACGGAGACGAACAGCGGACGGGTGGATCTTTCGGGCATCGAACGCTCCTCGTCTTTATGAATAGAGCGCGAGCGCGAGCCCGACCATCGCCGCGAGCGGGTAGGTCGAAGCAGCGGGAGCAGTTCATGTACTACTGCCCGTTACCAATTGCGCGGTAGGCGACTCTGATCTGGTAGTGGCCATGGCAGGAAACGAATGGGCGTACTTCCCCGCCGGTGATGTGGTGCGCGAGGTCGAGCAGCAGTACCGGACCTGGTTCGAGGACAACCCGCTGCCGATGTGGGTCTTCGATCCGGAGACCTTCGCCTTCCTGGAAGTGAACGACGCCGCCGTCCGGCACTACGGCTACACGCGCGCGGAATTCCGGTCGATGACGATCCTCGACATCCGGCCGGTCGAGGACGTCCCCGGCCTGCGCTCGCGCATCCAGGCGGGATTTCCGGGGCGAACGCAGAAGATCCTCTCCCGGCATCGGACGAAGGCGGGCCATCTCATCGAGGTGGAGATCTACGCCCAGCAGGTCCCCTGGAACGGGCGGCGCGCGGAGATCATCCAGATCCACGACATCAGCGAGCTGAAGCGGGCGGAGGAGGCCCTTCGCGATCTCTCCGGACGCCTTCTGCAGATGCAGGACGTGCAGAAGCGGAGGATGGCCCGGGAGCTTCACGACGCGGTGGGACAGACGGTCACCGCGCTCCTGCTCAAGCTGGCCCTGGTCCGCAGGGCAGCGGCCGCCTCGTCGGATCCCGAGGCGGAGGGCACGGTGGGCGAGTGCGCGGCCCTGGCCAGGCAGATGCTCGAGGAGATCCGGACGGTCTCCTATCTCCTGCATCCGCCGCTGCTCGACGAGGAAGGCATCCGGGCCGCGCTCGATCTCTACGTGGAAGGCTTCGCGGAGAGGAGCGGCATCCATGTGGACCTGGCCATCCCCGGCGACGTGGGACGGTTCCCGGAGGAGCTCGAGATCACGCTGTTCCGGGTCGTGCAGGAGGCGCTGACGAACGTCCACCGCCACGCGGAGAGCACGAGCGCGGAGGTCCATCTGTTCCGGGACGCGTCCACGCTGCTGCTGGAGATTCGCGATCGGGGAAAAGGGATGCCGGCGGAGATTCTGGAGCGGGTTCGCCGCGGCGCCATCGCCGGCGTGGGCATCGCCGGTATGCGCGAGCGGGTGGCGCAACTGGGCGGGCGGCTGGCGATCGACTCGAGCGGCGAGGGGAGCGTGATCCGGGTGGCGTTTCCGCTGGAAGGACGGGATCGGCGATGACGGTGCGCATCCTGGTCGCGGACGATCACGAAGTGGTGCGCCGCGGGGTCGGCGCGCTGCTCGAGGCGCAGCCCGGCTGGGCCGTCGTCGGCGAGGCGGCCAACGGGCGGGAGGCCGTGCAGCAGGCGGAGCGCCTCCGTCCGGACGTGGTCGTGCTCGACATCAGCATGCCCGAGCTGAACGGAATCGAGGCCACGCGGCAGATCCTGGAGGCCGTGCCGGACGCGGAGGTGCTCGTGCTGACGATGCACGAGTCGGACGAGCTGGTGCGGCGGATTCTGGAGGCGGGCGCGCGCGGCTTCGTTTCGAAGTCCGACGTCGGCCGCAGCCTGATCGACGCCGTGGAGGCGGTGCGGCGGCATCAGGCGTTTCTGTCCTCGACCGCGGCCACGGCCGTCGTCGATGCGTACGTGCACGGCTCGCGGGCGCAGCGGGCGGAGGGGATGGCGAGCGAGCTCACGCCGCGCGAGCGCGAGGTCCTTCAGCTGGTCGCGGAAGGGAAGAGCAACAAGGAGGTCGCCGCCGCCCTCGGCATCAGCGCCTATACCGCCGAGACCCACCGCCGCAACATCATGCAGAAGCTGGATCTCCATTCCGTCACCCAGCTGACCCGCTGGGCGATCCGGAACCAGGTTTCCGGGCTGTAGCGCCAGCCGGCTGGCTGGCTGGAAGTCCCTGACCCCTCCCCCGGTTATCCGCCTCGCCCCCTGACGGAACGTTTCCCAAACCTGCGCGTCCTAGGTGGCGACGGACAGCTTTTTCCCATGCCTGAATTCATCCTCAGAGTCGGTACCCCGGACGGAGAGATCGTCGAGCGCCAGGTGCGCGCGGCTTCTCTGCGCGCGGCGCAGGAAGAGATGGTCCGTCTCGGCCTGCACGTGTTCGAAGTCAAGCGCGGCTCGCTGGAGCTGCGCGACTTCCTCCCCCGCTTGGGCAAGGCGGTCTCCACCGAGCGCTTCCTGCTCTTCAACCAGGAGCTGCTGGCCCTGGTCCGGGCCGGCCTGCCGATCGTGCAGTCGTTCGACATCCTGCTCGAGCGGCAGAAGGAAAAGCGCTTCCGGGAGATCCTCTCCGAGATCCGGGAGAAGATCACCTCCGGCGTGGCCCTGTCGGACGCGTTCGCCGCGTACGGGAACCTGTTCCCGCCGATCTACTCGACCTCGCTTCGCGCCGGCGAGCGCTCGGGCGACCTGGAAGGCGTGCTCAAGCGCTTCCTCCGCTACCAGAAGATGATCGTGGCCCTGCGCAAGAAGGTGGTCGGCGCGCTGGTGTATCCGACCATCCTGGTCCTGCTCTCGGGGGGGATGATCTTCATCATGATCACCTTCGTCATCCCGAAGTTCGCCGACTTCTTCGCCGGCTTCGGGGCGGAGCTGCCGTGGTTCACGGCGCTGCTGATCAACTTCGCCTCGACGCTCCGGGACAACGTCCTGGTGACGATCCTGGGAACGGCGGCGGCGATTTTCCTGCTCAACCGCTGGGTCAAGACGGCCGGCCGGCTGTTCTGGGACCGGCTCAAGCTCAGGCTGCCGCTGGTGGGGGGCGTGCTGCACCGCTTCGCCATCATGCAGTTCACCCAGTCGCTGGGGACACTTCTGTCCGGCGGCACGCCGATGGTGCCGGCCATCGAGATCGCCTCGCAGTCGGTGACCAACCAGGCCGTGGCCACCAAGATCAACGGCATCGTCCAGAACGTGCGCGAGGGCGAGACCCTGTGGCGCTCGCTGGACGCCACGGGCGTGGTCAGCGACCTGGCCGTGGAGATGATCAAGGTGGGCGAATCCACCGGCGCGCTCACGGAAATGCTCGCCAATGTGAGCGAGTTCTACGACGAGGAAATCGAGGCCAGACTCTCCCGGATGGTGGCGGCGATCGAGCCGATCATCCTCGTCTTCATGGGCGGAGTCATCGCCGTGCTGCTGTACGCCTTCTACCTCCCGCTGTTCCGCCTCTCGACGGTCGGACAAGGGCAGTAGTTTTTTCATTGGACGCTTATGGTCGCCGACCCGAATCGCACTCTCTACAAGAACGCCGCCGCCGCCGATCCCACCGGTGAAACGGCGCGCGCCCGGCGGCTGGCCGAGCAGTACGGGTTTCCGTACGTGGATCTGGAGCACTTCCAGATCGATCACCAGCTGTTCCGCGACATCCCCCTGGACCTGATGATCCGCTACCAGTTCCTCCCCGAGCACCGGGAGAACGGGCGGATCGCCATCGTGGTGGGCGACCCGACGGACGTGCTCAAGCTCGACGAGCTGGAGCTGCTCCTCGGCGCGCCTCTGGTGGTGAAGGTGGCCTCGCCGGCGTCCATCCGCGACAAGCTGCAGAAGTCGGAGTCGACCCAGCGCGTCCTCGACGAAGCCACGGAAGGCTTCCGCATGCAGATCGTCTCCGAGGATGAGGAAGGCGAAGAGACGGTCACGATCGACTCGATCACCCAGCAGGAAACGTCGCCGATCATCAAGCTGGTCGACTCGATCGTGTTCAACGCCATCCAGCGCCGGGCCTCGGACATCCACATCGAGACCCGCGACAACGAGGTGGTGGTCAAGTACCGCATCGACGGCGTGCTCTACGAGGCCCTCGACCCGATCGACAAGCGCCACCACACCACGATCATCTCCCGCATCAAGATCATGTCCGAGCTGGACATCGCCGAGAAGCGGGTTCCCCAGGACGGCCGCTTCAAGCTCCGCATCACCGGCCGCACCATCGACTTCCGCGTCTCGATCATCCCCACCGCCCACGGCGAGGACTGCGTCATCCGTATCCTCGACAAGGAGTCGATGTCCAAGGAGTTCAAGAACCTCCGCCTGGACATCCTCGGCTTCGACGACGCGATGCTGGCCCGCTTCCGCAAGTTCATCAAGGAGCCGTACGGGATGGTGCTGGTCACCGGTCCCACCGGCTCGGGCAAGACCACCACGCTCTATGCGGCGCTGTCCGAGATCCAGTCCTCGGAAGACAAGATCATCACCATCGAGGATCCGGTCGAGTACCAGCTGCGCGGCATCTCCCAGATCCCGGTCAACGAGAAGAAGGGCCTGACCTTCGCCCGCGGCCTGCGCTCGATCCTCCGCCACGACCCGGACAAGATCATGGTCGGCGAGATCCGCGACGAGGAGACCGCGCAGATCGCCGTGCAGTCGGCGCTCACCGGCCACCTGGTCTTCACCACCGTCCACGCCAACAACGTCGTGGACGTCCTCGGCCGCTTCCTGAACATGAAGGTCGACCTCTACAACTTCGTGTCGGCCCTCAACTGCGTCCTCGCCCAGCGCCTGGTGCGCAAGATCTGCCAGTACTGCAAGCACGAGGTGAAGTACCCCGACTCGTTCCTGATCGAGTCCGGCCTCAACCCCGAGGACTACCGGAACATGACCTTCTACGAGGGAGCGGGCTGCCTGGAGTGCAACGGCACCGGCTTCCACGGCCGCTCGGCGATCTCGGAACTTCTCGACCTTTCGGATCGTATTCGAGGCATGATCCTGGACCGCCGTCCGGCGTCCGAGATCAAGAAGGCAGCGAAGGAAGAAGGGATGACGTTTCTGCGCGAGTCAGCGCTGCTGAAGGTGCAGGAAGGGAAGACGACGCTGCGAGAGATTAATAAGGTCACGTTCGTCGATTAAGACTTATGAATGAAGAGGTTCGAATTTCGAGGGAAGAGGTAAGAGAGGAGCGGAGGAAGCTCGGTTCATTCTTCATTCTTCCCTCTTCATTCGAACCTCTTCATTCGCATTTCATTTAGCCATGGCACGCTCTTTCCCTCCCGACGTCGTCATCCTCGACTCCGACGGTCTTCTGCACGCCCGGTTCGCCAAGGGCGAGAAGAACCCGAAGGTCGTGCAGGCCAAGACTTATCGCCTTCCGGCGGACACGTTCGTGCCGGCGATGGTCACGCCGACGCTGAGCAATGAGTCGGCGCTGGCGGAGGCGCTGCGGCGCCTGCGCATGGAGACGGGGAAGTGGGAGCGCGTGTCGCTGCTCCTGCCCGACTCCTGGTTCCGCATCAACATCCTCGATCTCTCCTCGCTCCCGGGCAGCAACGGCGGGGCGCTGGAGATCGTGCGCTGGAGTCTGAAGCGCACACTCCCGATTCCGCCCGAGCAGCTCCGCGTCGCCTACACCGTGCTCTCGCGTACGGGGCAGAGCGCGAAGGTGCTGGTCCTCTCCGCGATGGAGGCGACCCTCTCCGCGATCGAGAAGCAGTTCGCCGCGGCCGGGTTCGAGGTCATCCTCATCGAGCCGGTGGGACTGAACATCTGGAACGCCATCACCGTCCGCGAGGGCGACACGAGCGCGGACCGCCTGTTCGTCTACGTGCGCGACGAGGACTTCACCACCGCCGTGTTCCGCGGGGCGCAGCCGCTGTTCATCCGCTCGCGCAACCTGTCGGGCGACCGGACCCTGGAGCAGGAGATCCGCCTCTCGGCCAGCTATCTGCGCGACTCGCTGCAGGCGGATGGATTCGCCCACTGCTACGTCGCCGGCGCGCGCGTGGCGGAGATCCAGGACACGATCGCCTCCGAGTTCCACACGCCGGTCCGCGCCGTGGCCGCCCGGGACTACGTCGACAGCATCCCCGCCGATCTCGGTCCGCTCGACGCCGAGCTGACCGCCTGCACAGGAGTATTCACCGGGTGAAGCCGATCCATCTCAATCTCGCCTCCCGTCCCTACCGGGACTACCGGCCGGTGTACGCCGTCGTGGTCGCAGCCTCGCTGCTGACGGCGTTCCTGATGCTGAACAACGTCGAGACCTATTACCGCTACACCCACGAGACCCAGGCCACCCGCGGGAAGATCGCCGATCTGGAGAAACAGACCCAGCGCGAGCGCGATCTCGACCAGGCCGCGCAGTCGCGCCTGCGCACGCTCGACCTGGCCCTGCTCGACCACCAGGCCAAGTTCATCAACACCAAGCTCTACGAGCGGGCGTTCTCCTGGAGCACGCTCCTCGATGAGCTGGAGTCGGTGCTGTCGAAGGACGTGCGTCTGCTCTCGGTCTCGCCCGGGTTCAACGACGACGGCACGATCACCCTGTCGCTGGCGTTCGAGTCGAAGTCCTCCACGGGCATGATCGACACGATCGACGCCATGAACCGCGATCCGCAGTTCACCAAGCCCTTCCCGAGCGGCGAGACCGTGTCCAACGGGATCTACTCGTTCAACCTGACCGTCGGCTACGTGCCGCCGGGGCCGGCGCGCATCCGCGTGGCGGGAGGCCGGCGATGATCTGGCGCGAGAGGCGAGTCCTCTTGGGCATCCTCGGCGTGCTGCTGCTCGCCAATGCCGTGTTCTTCTTCACCTATCGCGTGCAGTACCAGAGCCGTCTCGACGCCATGGACCAGCGCCTGGCCGAGGCCAAGACGCAGCTCGAGCAGGCCCGGGCCGCGCGCCTGGCCTCGGAGAGCCGCTTCCAGAGCTACCGCCAGATCGAGAAGGACGTGCAGGAGATCTACAACGAGCACTGGAACACCCAGCGCAGGCGGCTCACGGCCATGATCGCCGAGGTGAAGCGGCTGACCGTGGCCAGCAGCCTGGTCCCGGCCACGATCGGCTTCAGCAAGGACGACGTCGCGGTGAAGACCCCCGCCGCGAGCGGCCGCCGCGGGGCGAGCCTCGGCGCGAGCGAGGTGGGCATCACCTTCGGCGTGGAGGGCACCTACGAGCAGGTTCGACGCCTCATCAACCTGCTGGAGCTGTCGCGCCAGTTCGTGATCATCCAGCAGCTCGGGCTGTCCGCGCGCGACGGCAACCATTTGACGATGAGCCTGCAATTGAAGACGCTTTTCCGTGACGAGAGGCCGGGAGAGGCCGGCGACCTCGCGAATCAACGGCTGTGATGGACTGGATGAACTGGAAGACCTGGACTGCCGCGGCACTGATCATCATCGCGGTCTTTGCCATCTATACGTTCGCCGCGCCCGAGTCGGCGCCGGTGGAGACCGCGCCCGCGGCGACGCCGCTCGACGTCGGCGAGGACGCGTCGTCGCCGGGCGGACGCGCGGGCGCCGCCGCGGCCACTCCGGGCGTGGAGCCGGTCCACAAGGAACTGCTCGAGGCCGAGAGCGGGAGCTTCCGCAGCGACCGCAACATCTTCGCGTACGTGGAGCCGCCTCCTCCGCCGCCCCCACCCCCGCCGCCGCCCCCCGCGCCGCCGCCCGACAAGGACAAGGACGGGGTGCCCGACTTCCGCGACAACTGCGTGGACGTGGCCAACCCCGACCAGTCGGACATCGACCGCGACGGCATCGGCACGATCTGCGAGACCGAGAGCGAAGTTCCGCCGCCGCCACCGCCGCCGGTGCCGCCGACGTTCACCTACAAGTTCATCGGCGTGTTCGGTCCGGCGCAGAATCCGATCGCCACGTTCGCCCGGGAGACGGAGATCGTCAACGCCCGGGTCGGGGACGTGATCGAAGGGAAATTCATTCTGCGCTCGATCGGCATCGAGTCGGCGGAGATCGGCTTCGTAGGCTTCCCGCCGGACGTGCGCCAGCGCATTCCGCTCGGGCAGTGACGTTTGCTGCCCCAGGCGCGTCACACCAACCAGGATTGACATGATGATGAATCGACTCAAGGCATTTACCGCGACCCTGCTGCTCCTCGTCGTCACGACGTCCTGCGCGAGCTACAGCGCCTACCAGAAGGCCAAGAAGGCCGAACAGGACAAGGACTGGGACACGGCCATCGTGAACTACGAGAAGGCGCTGGAGATCGACTCCGACAACCGGGAGTACAAGGTCGGTCTCGACCGGGCCCGCCGCGAGGCTTCGCGCGTACACTTCGAGAAGGGCAAGGATCTCTACGAGGCCGCGCGCAAGGCCAGCGGCGAGGATCAGTACCGCCTGGCCCAGATGGCCGCCACCGAGCTGCAGCTCACCGTCCGGCTCGACCCGACCAACCAGTTCGCCGCCGTCGAGTACTCGAAGGCCGTGCAGATCATCAACGACATCCAGCGCGCGGCCATGGAGCGCACTTCGATCGAGGAAGTGAAGAAGCGCGCCCAGTCGGCCATCACCAAGGCCCAGCCGCCGCAGCTCAACCCCTCCTCCGACCAACCGATCTCGCTCACCTTCTCCCGCAACACGAACGTCAAGGACATCTACCGCGCCCTCGGCAACGCCTTCGGCATCAACGTCCTGTTCGACCAGGCGGTCAAGGACGACCAGATCACCATCGAGCTCCGCGACGTGACCGCCCAGCAGGCCCTCGAGCGGGTCATGCAGGCCGCCAATCACTTCTACAAGGTCCTCGACGAGAAGACCATCATCGTCGTTCCGGACAACCCCCAGGCCCGGCGCGACTACGAGGACCTAGTCATCCGCACGTTCTATCTGTCGAACGGCGATGCCGAGCAGGTCACGAACGTCGTCCGGACCATGATCGAGGCCCGCAACGTCTTCCCCCTCAAGGCCCTCAACGCCATCACCATCCGCGACACCGCGGACAAGGTGCGCATCGCCGAGAAGATCATCGAGGCCAACGACAAGGCCAAGGCGGAAGTGGTGGTGGCGGTGGAGCTGGTGCAGCTCGACCTCACCAAGATCCGCGACATCGGCTTCGCCGTCACCGGCGTGAGCGGCGGCGCGGTCACCCCGCTCGGCCTCGACGACAAGGGCAACCTGGCGAAGGTCGACGGCAAGTTCGTCCCCTTCACCGGCGGCACGCTGACCGAGATCGCCCGCACCCTCGGCAGCATGAACGACATCAAGAACCACATCAGCCTGACCATCCCGTCGGCGACGTACTCGCTGCTCAAGACCCTCGGCAACAGCGAGCTCCTGGCCAATCCGGAGCTGCGCATCTCCGAGGGAGAGAAGGCCACGCTGCACATCGGACAGCGCATCCCCGTCCCGGTGACCACCGTCGCCGGCTACAACACCACCACCTCCACGGCCGGCTCGCTGGTCACGCCGTACACGTCGTTCCAGTACCAGGACGTCGGCATCAAGGTGGCGATGGAGCCGCGCGTGCACCACAACCGCGAGGTCACGCTCAAGCTCACCGTCGAAGTCTCGAACCAGGGCGAGCCGGTGACCTTCGCCGGACAGTCGCAGCCGACGTTCGCCACGCGCACCATCGAGTCGACCATCCGCCTCAAGGACGGGGAGACGAACTTCCTGGCCGGTCTCATTCAGTCGACGAGGATCGAGGGCAACGAAAAGACGCCATTCATCGGCGACATCCCCTTCCTGGGCCGTCTCTTCACCAAGACCCGCACGGAAGACCGCCGCACCGACCTGGTGCTGACGATGACGCCGCACATCATCCGCATCCCCGACATCACCGAGGAAGACCTGGCCCCGATGTGGGTGGGCACGGGCAACAACCTGACCTTCCGCGGCGTGTCTCCGCGCATCGAGTCGCAGGGCAACAACGGCGATCCGTTCGTGCCGCCGGCCGGGTCGCGGCAGTTCAACCCGCAGACGCAGATCACGCCGGACGGCCGCCCGGTGACTACCGAGCCGGGAAACTACCCGCCGGGCGGCATGCCGACGAATCCGTTCCAGCCGAGGCCCCCCTCGCCGCCGCCTCCTCCGCCGCCGACCGATACCGACGGCTCGGCCTCGCTGCAGAGCAACGCGGCGCCGGTCGTGGTCGCCGCCGAGGCGGTGACGGCGCCGGAGCCCGATACCGCGGCGCTTCGCCTCGCGCCGCGCATCGCCCCGCAGCCGGCCACCATCGCCCTCACCCCGGGCGAGTCGAAGATCTGGAACATCATCGGAATGGATCTCGACGGCCTGGCCACGAGCGAGCTGCTCTTCCACTTCGACCCGCAGGCCATGAACGTGATGGACGTGGCCTTCGGCTCGGCCGTGGAAGTCGATCCGATGGCCCCGCCGGTCATCAACGTCGACCGGGCCAAGGGGACCATCAGCGTGAAGCACACCGACGGCAAGCCCCTCCGCTTCGTCAGCGGCGGCCAGGTCCTGGCCATCCGCGTCAGCGGCGGAGTAACGGGCGACACGTTCCTTGTTCTGGAGAATCCCGATCTTCGCAACGAGGGCGGCAAGACGGTCGTGGCCGCCATCGCCGGAGGACGGGCCCGCATCGAGTAACCCATGTTTACGCTCCGCACTCCAGCTGTTTCCCTTCTCCCCGCCGCGCGGGGAGAAGGTGCCCGAAGGGCGGATGAGGGGTCCCTCCCCGGCGCGGCCCCTCACCCGGCGCTGCGCGCCACCCTCTCCCCGCAAGCGGGGCGAGGGGTAATGTCGAAGGAGCGCGGCTTCACCCTCGCCGAGCTCATCACGGTGGTGGCCATCATCGGCATCCTCGCCGCGGTGGCCCTGCCGGTGGCGAAGTTCGGCATGCGGCGGCAGAAGGAGCTGGAGCTGCGCGACCGGCTGCGGAAGATCACCGACGCCATCGACCGCTACCACGACGTGATGACCATGGGCGTCCAGGGCGGCGCGATCCGGCCGGCGCAGATGCAGGCCCTCGGCTCGGACGGCTATCCGAAGACGCTCGACGAGCTGGTGGAGGGCATCAAGCTCTCCGACAGCCGCACCCTGCGCCTCCTCCGCGAGCGCGACCTGATCGATCCCATGACCGGCCGCAAGGAGTGGAACACCCTCTCCACGACCGACGATCCCGACACGACGATGACCAACGGCGACAACGTCTTCGAGGTGCACTCCAAGTCGACCGCGCTGGCCCTCGATGGAAAGACGCACTACAACGAATGGTGATCCAGGCCATGAACAAACTCCTCGCCCGTCGCCGCTCGTCCGGCGGTTTCACGCTCATCGAGCTGATCGTCGTCGTCACCATCATCGGCATCCTGGCCGGGGTGGCGCTCATCAACGTCCGCTTCGCCCAGAGGAAGGCCCGCGAGGCGGCCCTCAAAGACAACCTCTTCTCGATGCGCAAGGCCATCGACAACTTCTACGCCGACAAGCAGCGCTACCCGTCCAGCCTCGAGGAGCTGGTGCCGAACTACATCCGGCGCATCCCCGAGGACCCGATCAGCCAGCAGGCGGACTGGGAAGTGGTCATGGACGACCCGCTGGACGAGGACTCGACCTCGGAGACCGACCCCGAGGAGCTGCTGGCTCCCGGCGTGGTGGACGTGAAGAGCAAGTCGCCAGGAAACACGTTGGATGGGAAAGCGTACACAGACCTCTGACGAGCCGCGCGCCGACGAAGGTTTCACCCTCGCCGGCCTGATCGTGATCCTCACGATCATCAGCATCGTCGTGGCCTTCACCGTGCCCGAGCAGTGGTCGCGCATTCTCGGCCGCGACCGCGACCGGCAGACCATCTTCCTGATGAAGCAGTACGCGCGGGCGATCCACACCTGGCGCACGAAGCACTCCGCGCTGCCGGTGAGCCTCGATCAGCTCAAGGAGGCCCGCAAGCCGCGGGTCCTGCGCGGCGACGGCGAGTGGCCCTGCCCGCTGACCGGGAAGGAAGACGACTGGATCCTCGTCCCGCCCGGCGCGGTCGTCGCCGGCGGAGCGGGCGGGAACGTGCCGCCGCCACCCCCGCCCCCTCCCGGTCCGAACGGACAACCGCAGCCGGGGCAGATCCGCCCGCCCAGCAAGCTCAATCCCGAGGCCTCGCCGAAGGACTACGTCGGCCCGTTCGTCGGCGTCCGCCCGAACGCGAAGGGCGACAGCTACATCGCCTTCAACGGCGTCGAGGACTACGGCGAGTGGGTCTACACCGTCGACGACCTCGTCGCCGAGATCACCGCCCGCCAGGCCGCGCTGTCGGTGAAGTGACCGCGGGTACAATCCCGCCCGCATGTCGCGCGCGCAAACGCCGCTCTTCAAGACGACCCTGCCCTCCGGACTGACCGTTCTCGTCGAGACGCTGCCCTACGTCCGCTCGGTCGCCCTCGGGTATTACCTCCGCAGCGGCTCGGCCGTGGAGACCGAGGAGCACGGCGGCGCGTCGCACTTCCTCGAGCATCTGGTCTTCAAGGGCACGGCCACGCGCTCCACCGCCGAGATCGCCCAGGTCATCGACATCCTCGGCGGCGACGTCGACGCCTTCACCGGCAAGGAGTACACGTCCTTCTACGCCCACGTGCTCGACGAGCAGCTGCCGACCGCGCTCGAGCTCCTCACCGAGCTCGTCACCGCGCCGCGCTTCGACCACGACGACGTGGAGATGGAGCGCGGGGTGATCCTCGAGGAGATCAAGATGGTCGAGGACACGCCGGACGACCTGGTGCACGAGATCTTCGTGACCGCGTTCTGGCCCGACCATCCGCTCGGCCGCCCCATCCTCGGCACCGAGGAGACCATCAAGGCCATCCCCCGGGAGAAGATCGTCGAGCATTATGAGGAGACCTTCCAGCCCTCGAACGTGATCTTCGCTGCCTCGGGGAACGTGCGGCCCGAGGACCTGCTGCCGTTCCTGGAGAAGCACTTCCCGCCCGCGTCGCGCGCCCCGTTCCGGGGGGAGTGGAACGCGCCGACGCCGCGCCAGCACGTGATTCTGCGGGAGAAGCGCGAGCTCGAGCAGGTCCACCTCTGCCTCGGCTCACGAGGCTTTCCCCAGCAGGGACAGGAGCGCTACGCCGCCGCGCTCTTCAACGCCATCCTCGGCGGGGGCATGTCCTCGCGACTCTTCCAGCGCATCCGCGAGCAGCAGGGGCTGGTCTACAGCATCGCCTCGTACCACAACGGCTACCTGCACGGCGGCTACGAGGCCGTCTACGCCGCCTGCGCGCCGAAGAACCTCCGCCGCGTCCTCGACCTCACTCTCGCGGAGATGCGCCTGATCAAGAACGAGGGGGCGACCGAGGAGGAGCTCCGCGCGTCGAAGCTCCACCTCAAGGGATCGATCCTGCTCTCGCTCGAGTCCACTACCAGCCGCATGTCCGGCATCGCCCGCCAGGAGTATTACTTCGGCCGCCAGTACACCCCGGACGAGATCATCGCCCACATCGACGCCGTCACCCTGGACGACATCCGGGCCGCCGCGCAGCGCATCGTCGACCCGGAGTCGCTCTCGCTCACGCTCCTCGGGAACCTCAAGGACCCGGGGATCACGGCCGAGGAGCTGCGGCAGGCGGTTTAACGCGACGCCGTTTGTGTTCCCGCCCTCGTGTCCACGAACTCCACCTGCACTCCTTCCTGGATCCGGTGTCCGACCTCCTCCGCGTCCCAGTTCGTGAGCCGTATGCAGCCATGTGAGGAGGCGTAGCCGATCGAGTCGGGGTCCTTGGTCCCGTGAATGCCGAAGTGCGGCTTGCTCAGGTCGATCCAGACCACGCCCACCGGGGAGTTCGGACCGGGCGAGAGATTGGCCTCGGGGTCGGTGTCCGGCACTTCGTGGAAGAGCGTGGGCTGGTAGTGGAAGTGCGGGTCGTGCACGATCTTCTGCACCGTCACCGTCTCGCGCGGGGAGGGGTCGTACTGCGAGCCGAGGGTGGTCGGGGCGTGGAAGATGAGGTTCCCGGCGGCGTCGAAGGCGTTGAAGGTGTTGCCGCGGATGGAGATGACCACGCGGGCGATGTCCGGGCGGTCCTGGGTCAGCGGCTCGCGGACGTTCGGCACCCAGAGCGAGTCGCCGGCCTTGAGGTCCGAGAACTCGGCGTCGGGATTGAGCAGCTCCAGGAAGTCGGTCGTCGTGTGGAAGCGCTCGGCGAGCTTCTCCTGCTTCGACTCGTAGCAGAGGCAGTCGAGCTTTTCCTGGTCGTAGACGTCCTCCGGAACGGAGACGAACGGCCCTTTGACGTCGTCCTCGGTCAGCGTCCGCCGCATCACCGCGGGCACGCTTTCGTTCTGCGCGGCCAGGGCCCGGAACGTGGGCTCGTCGAGCGCTCCCGGATCGGCCGCGTTGATGCCGCGCGAGCGCTGGTACCACCAGAGCGCGATCGCGGAGTTGCGTCCCCACCGCCCATCCAGCACGCCGACGGAGAAGTTGAGGCGGTCGAGATACACCTGCGTCTTGATCACCGAGGGACCGGAGACGTCGCCCTTGATCGGCACGACCACCGGGGCCTTGTTCATCTGCTCGGGCGTGAGGTTCTTCAACGACTCCTTCCCGTTCGGGAGGAACACCACCTCGACCGGAGGCGGGGTCGGGCCCTGGCCCGGCTTCACGTCGCGGAAGACCTCGAGACCGCGCCACTGCTCGTCGAAGCGTTCCTTCTCCCGCGCCGCAGGGTCGTCCTTCTCCCCCAGCGGCACGGCGACGTTGATCGCGTTCTTGACCTTCTGGGCGACGTTCGTCGCCGCGGTGGTCGCGTCCTGTTTGGCCTCGGTTGCTTCTTCTTTACTGCACGCGACTGCCGCCACAAGCAGCGCCGCCAGCACGACTCTTTGCACGTTCATGAGGCCGATACAAAGCAAAGGCACTGCCCGTTAAACTGACGGCGGCACGTGATCACCTATCTCAAGGTCCGCAACCTCGCCATCGTCGAAGAGCTCGCCATCGAGCCGGGCGCCGGGCTCAACGTTCTGACCGGCGAGACCGGGGCGGGGAAGTCGCTGCTGATCGACTCGCTGGAGTTCCTGCGCGGCGCGCGCGGCTCGAGCGACATGATCCGCTCGGGCAGCGACAAGATGACCGCCGAGGCGGTGTTCCACTTGCCCAAGGCGCTGCGGCCGCAGCTCGAGGAGCTGGGGATCGACATCGACGCCGGGGACACGATCGAGCTGATCGTGCGCCGGGAGATCGCGACGGGCGGGCGGGGGCGGGTGCTGCTCAACGGCTCGCCGCTGGCGGTGCGCGAGCTCGGGGCGGCCATGGACGCGGTGCTGGAGATCCATGGCCAGCACGAGTCGCACTCGCGGGTCGCCGGGCAGACGTACCGCGAGCTGGTGGACGAGTACGGCAGCCACGAGTCGTTGCTCGGCGCGACGCGCAGCGCGTACCGCGAGTGGAAGCTCGCCGCCGATCAGCTCCGGGAGATGACTGACGCCCAGCGCGACCGCACGCTGCGGCTCGATCTGCTCAAGTATCAGGTCGACGAGATCGCGGCGGCAAAGCTCGATCCCGCCGAGGAGGAGACCCTGCGCGGCGAGAAGGCCATCCTCAGCCACGCCCGGGAGATGATCGAGGCCACGTCCGGCGCGTTCCAGCTCGTCGACGAGGATGAGTCCTCGGCCATCGTGCAGCTCGGCCGGGCGCTGCATCTGCTCCAGCCGCTGGCCCGCGACATCCAGGAGGTCCGGCAGATCGCGGACGAGCTGCAGGACGCGCTCTATCGCGTGCAGGACCTGGCCCGCACCCTCGGCAATCTCAGCGACTCCGTGCGCCATGACCCGGCCCGGCTCGAGCAGATCGAGGACCGCCTGGTGACCATCGAGCGGCTCAAGAAAAAGTACGGCGGGTCGATCGAGGCCGCGCTCGACCACCTCGGCCGCATCCAGGACGAGTACGAGCGCCTGGTCGACTATGAGTCGAGCCTGGAGAAGCTGCAGCAGGCCGAGAGCGCGCGGCTGGCCGCGTATCGCAAGGCGGCGGAGAAACTGTCGGCCGCGCGGAAGAAGGCCGCGCGCGGATTCGAGCAGGCCATCCAGAAGGAGCTGAACGACCTGGCCATGGAGCGGACGACCGTGCGGGTGACCATCGCCAGCGACGACAAGCCGGCGCCGGACGGCGTCGACGCCATCGAGATCCTCATCGCTCCGAACCGCGGCGAGGAGCCGAAGCCGATGCAGCGCATCGCCTCGGGCGGCGAGCTCTCGCGCATCCAGCTGGCCATCGCCGCGGCGCTGTTCAAGGCCTCGCCACGCGCGGCCGCGGCCACGCTCGTCTTCGACGAGATCGACGCCGGCATCGGCGGGCGGGTGGCGGAGATCGTCGGCCGCAAGCTCCAGGAGCTGGCCGCGCGCAACCAGGTCGTCTGCGTCACCCACCTCCCGCAGATCGCCAGCTTCGGCGCGACGCACTTCGTGGTCTGGAAAGAAGACGCCGGCGGTCACACGCGGGCCCGGATCAAGCGTCTCGACGCGCAGGAGGAGCGGGTGGCGGAGATCGCGCGGATGCTGGGCGGCGAGACCGCAACCGCGTCCGCCCACGCAAGGGAGTTGCTGTCGCTCTCGGCTCGCGTATGACCCACCGCTGGCACATCCGCGACGCTCCGAGCGCGCTGCAGCTCAACGAGATCGCGCGCATTCTCCGCGAGGGGAAAGTCGCCCTTCTCCCCACGGACACGATCTACGGCCTGCACGCTCTCGCCACCGACGCCGCGGCGGTCGAGCGCATCGCCGACATCAAGGGCCGCGAGGAGACCAAGCCGTTCGTGGTCATCGCCGCGACGCTGGAGCAGATCGAGCAGCTCGGCGTCGATACCGACCCGCACGTCTTCGAGTCTCTCGGCGCGATCTGGCCCGCTCCTCTGACGGTCGTGCTCCCTCTCCGCGCGCCCATCCCGGCCAGCCGCGGCGCGTCGACGCTCGCGGTGCGCATCCCCGCCCTCGACTGGCTTCGCGAGCTGGCCTTTCGCACCGGCGCGCTGGTCTCCACGAGCGCCAACCGCAGCGGCGAGCCGCCCGTCCAGACCCCGTCCGCACTCGCACGCGACTTGCAGAATCGCATCGACGCCGTCGTCGATGCAGGCCCTCGAACGGGCGAACCTTCAGCGATTCTGGACCTTACCGGCGCTGAGCCGCGATTCATTCGCGAAGGTGAAGAATCGTTTACACAGAAAGTGTGGAAAAGCCTGAGGAAATCTCTGTGAAAAACGCGGCAAGCCGCAAAAATAGGCGGCTTTCAGCGCTTTGCACACGCGCGTGTGCGAACTGAAGCAACTCTCTCACCCGCTTCGACTTACCCCCAAAATAGCCTCTGCAGTAAGCACACCGTTTCCAAGACTTGACAAACGGCGGACGGCGCTTCTACGCAGGGGAGACTGCGTCAGGCGTGAAAGAAACGCAGGGCCAGGGTGGCCATGCCCAGGAAGAGGAAGAACCCGCCGGTGTCGGTGCAGGTGGTTACGAAGATGGAGGACGCCACCGCGGGGTCGAACCCGAGGCGCTCGAGCAGCAGCGGCACCAGGCCCCCGGCCACGCCGGCGATGACGAGGTTAAGGCACATGGCGATGAACAGGATTCCGGCCAGGACCCAGTCCTTCGTCCAGACGCCGACGATGGTCCCGGTGAGGAGCCCGATCGCGGCCCCGTTCAGCAGTCCGACCAGCATCTCCTTCCAGATGGGCTGGAAGCCGGACCTCCAGTCGATCTCGCCGAGGGCCAGGGCCCGGACGAAGACGGTCAGGGTCTGCGTGCCGGCGTTGCCGCCCATGCCGGCCACGATGGGCATGAACGCGGCGAGCGCCGTCCAGCGCTGGATCGTGCCTTCGTAGTAGCGGACGACCGACGAGGCGATGAAGGCGGTGACCAGATTCACCGCCAGCCAGGGGAAGCGCGTCCGCCACGACTCGCGCGCGGGCGTGGTCACGCGCTCGCTGATGTCGACGCCGGCGAGGTGGAGCAGGTCTTCCTCGGCCTGCTCCTGGATCACGTCCAGCACGTCGTCGACCGTGACCACGCCGACGAGCCGGTTCTGCAGGTCGACCACGGGAATCGAGAGCAGGTCATACTTCGACACCAGCTGCGCCACTTCCTCGGGCGTGGAGTCGATCTGCGTCCGGACCACGCTCTGGACCATGAGGTCCTTGAGCTGCGCCGCCGGGTTGGCCAGGATCAGACTGCGCAGCGAGAGTACGCCGACCAGATGCTGATCGCTGTCGACGCAGTAGACGTAGAAGAACGACTCCTTGCGCGGGTACTGGCGGATGGCGTCGATGGCCTGGGCCACGGTGAGGTCCTCTTCGAGGGCGAGGAACTCCGTGTTCATCAGCGACCCGGCCGTCTCCTCCTCGCCCTCGAGCAGCGACTCGAGCTTCGCTCCCTGCGTGGCGCCGAGGATCTCCAGGACGTTCGCGCGACGCTCCTCGGAGAGGTAGTCGAGGAGGTCGGCGGCGTCGTCCGGCGCGGAGGAGCTGCAGATCGCCGCCATGGTCGAGTCGTCGATCGCATCCAGCAGCTCCAGCAGATCGCGCTCGTCGAGCTCGAGCAGCGACCGGGCGGCCTTCCCCGCTTCGATGAGCAGCCCGAGGATGCGCTTGCGGTCCTCCTCCAGCAGCAGCGGCAGCACCGGCGAGAGGTCCGCGGGCAGGGTTTTGTCGACGATCTTGCGCAGCTGCGGATAGGCGCCGTGCCGCAGCAGCTTCGTCAGAAGCTGCTGGTAGTTACGCGCCGAAGGAGGCGCGGAATGAGGCGTTTGCAGGCGCGGCGGCACGGTTTCGCATCGTACACGATGTACGATGGTGGCTCTCTGCCATGGCTGCGAACCTCGACGCTCTGCGGAAGGAGTACGTCGATCTCGGCGCGCGCACGGCGCGCTTCGCGATCACATCGGCGATCGTGCTCACGATCGGCTGCCTCACCTTCGCGCGGGCCCTGCGTACGCTGAACACCGAGGACATGGCGACGACGGTCAATGAGATCTATCGATTGGCAGAGAAGACGAACGAGCCGCCGCGGGTCCCGCCCTGGGCCAGATTCGTCCGATCGATCGAGCGTGCGGACCCGGCCGACACCGGCGACCTCCTCGCACGAAAACACGAGCTCGAAGAAAAGCTGCAGCGGGATGCCGAACAGGCGCTGATGCTCGACCTCTCCATGGTCGGCACGAAGTTCCAGCTCAACCTGCAGTACTGGTCGCTGCTGATTCCGTTCGTTCTCTGCTGGAGCCTTCTCTACCTGCAGATCAACGCCGCGAAGATCGAGGCCGTCCGTCGCCTGGGCGTAGCCGCTCTGGAGAACGATCCGTCCGCCACCGCCGTGGACAAGCTGACCTTCCGCGCGAGCGGCCCCACGCCGTTCGTCTCGTATCCATCGCGAATCGGGGTGGTGGCGTGGTTCGTCCTCGTCGCGGCACTGCTGGTGACGTTGTTCACCGCGGCCTTGCTGAACGGGAGCGATCTGATCTTCATCGCCGCCGATTCCCTGCGCTGGCTGGCGGTGATGGTCTTCTACACGGTCATGATCGGGCGCGGCATCCGGCGGCGCCTCTTGGGTGACGCCGCGCTCCTGGGCGCGCCGGCCGAGACCAAAGAGCGATTCGTGAAGCTGCGCAACAGGATGACGCGCGTCCGCGAGGCCGTGCGGCGCCGATGGAGGCTCGCCGCCGGCGGCGGCAGTCTGATGACCCTGGCCAGCCTCTTCCTGATGACGGCGATCAGCACCGAGGCCTGCGACGGTGAACGAACCGGTGCCGACCTGCTCCTCGGCCGCAAGAACGCCCTCTGGACGGCCTACGATACGGAGCTGCCGATTTACTTTTTCCGCATCGAGGCCCTCGGGCGGATCGGATACACGTTGATGATCGTCGCGGCCGCCGCCGCGCTGCTCTATGCGATCGCGACGCTGGCGCGCCCGATCGCCGCGCTGGTCGCGCGCCGGCAGCGGCTCCGCGACCTCGTCCGCGGGCTGGCGGTGATCAGCTTCTTCTTCGTCGTTTGCGAGTTCGGATTCGTGGAGGCGCTCCTGGGGCTCCCCGATCTCATGCCGCCGGTGTTCGAGCTCATCTACTGGATCGTGCCCTCGATCCTGTATCTGGCCACGACCGTGGTCGGTCCGCAGCGCTGGCGGAGAGTCTGGGATGAGCGCCTGGGCCCCGTCGTCCGCGTCGCCTACGCGCCGGCGGTCCTTTTCGCGCCGTGGTGGGTGCTGCTCTACAGCTCGGACCTGCCGGGGCTCCCTCTGGCGGTCGGCGGCACCGCCCTCGTCGCCGCGGGACTGGCCCTGGAGCCCTCGCCGGCAGCGAGCGAGCAGGAATCGCCCATCCCACCGGCGACGCGATTGGTAGAATCGCCCTCATCATGACCACCACCATCGCCCCCGAAGCGAAGCCCGCACAGCAGCAGCCCACCCCCACCCAGCGCCAGTTCGTGAACTTCATGTTCTTCCGCGCCGACCGTGCGTATCGCGCGCTGCCGGCGGACGTGAAGGCGGAGGCGCGCCGCGAGCTCGCGGAGATCCTGGCCCGCTACCACGGGCAGATGATCGTGCTGCCGTATTCGACGCTCGGTCTCAAGGCCGGCGTCGACTTCATGCTCTGGCGCATCGGCTTCGACCTCGATCCCTTCCAGCACATGGCCGCGGACATCAACAAGTCCATCCTCGGCCGCTACCTGGACGTGCCCCACTCCTTCATGGCCATGACCAAGCATTCCCAGTACGTCGAGGAGCACGTGCACGAGGGCCAGGAAGGGCGGCGGCTGCGCATCGTCCCCGGCAAGCGCCCGTTCCTCTTCGTCTACCCGTTCGTGAAGACCCGCGACTGGTATCTGCTGCCGATGTCCGAGCGCCAGCGGATCATGAACGAGCACATCGCTATCGGCCACAAGTACCCGCGGGTGAAGATCAACACCACCTACTCGTTCGGCCTCGACGACCAGGACTTCGTGGTCGCCTTCGAGTCCGACACCGCCGACGAGTTCCTCGATCTGGTGCAGGAGCTGCGCGAGACGGAGTCGTCGAAGTACACGGTGCGGGATACGCCGATGTTCACGTGCCGGAGGACGAGCGTCGAGGAGATTCTCGAGTCGCTGGGGTGACGTGGTTATAATTATTTGATGCCCGCGCGCCTGGCCGCAGTCCTCGCTCTGCTCCTCCTCTCCCTCGCCGCGTCCGCCGAGGAGATCGCGCTCAGCGAGCCGGTCCATGGGCCGGCGGCGCTGTCGCAGCTCGGCGCGTCGGCTGCGTCCGACGGGGACGGCTGGTTCGTGGTCTGGGCCGACAACCGCTCCGGCGGAGGGGAGACCCGGGCCACGCGCGTCACGCGCGACGGGGCCGTGCTCGATCCGACGGGCATCGTCCTTCCCGTCGACGCCATCGAGCCGGTGCATGTGGTCTGGACGGGCACGTCGTACCTCCTGGTCTGGAACAAGTACGGGCCGAACGCGGTGTGGGGGCTGCGCGTCGACCGCGACGGCACGGTCATCGACGGGCCGCGCCTCCTCGTCGGGGACGCGCTGGCCACGAGCGTGGCCGCGAACGGGACGCACGCGGTCATCGCCTACGAGATCCCGGTGTGGGTTCCGAACTACCGGCGCGCGCTCTTCCTCACGCCGGACGGCGTGCCTGCCGCCACGGTGGAGCTCGCCGGTCCGCGGGAACAGGGCGCGCGGATGCAGATCGCCTGGAACGGCTCGCACTTCGCCGCCATCTGGTGGGATTCCGGCGACCTGTCGCAGAACAAGCTCTCCGTCTCCGGCGTCCGCTTCGACGTCACCGGCCGGCTCGATGATGCGCCGCGCGTGCTGTACAAGGACGAGCCGTCGCTCGACATCTCCGTCGCCTCGGACGGCGCCGACTTCGCCGTCGTCGCCCGCGACCACAACACCGACCTCTATTACGCGCGCCGCGTCAGCGGCGACCTGCTGACGGTCGGGCCGCCGACGGTGCTGCCCGACTCCCAGGGGTCGGATGCGAGGGTGCTCTGGGCCGGCTCGCATTACGTCGTGACCGGCCGCACGTGGAACCGGATCCTGGGCGTGCGGCTCGATCGCGACGCGCGCCCGATCGACGGCAAGGCCGCGATCATCGAAAACCTCGGCGACACCGGCAGCCTCGGCGTCATCGTGGCGGTCACGAATGGACGCGATCTTCTCGTCGGCTGGACCGGCGAGCTCGTAGCCGATCCGAACATCTCCGAGAGCGACGTCTTCGGCACCATCGTCTCTCCGTCGACGCTCGCGCCGCGCACGCGCTCGCTGCTCACCGTCAGCGCGCCGCGGCAGATCAAGCCGCTGGTCGCGAACGGCGGCACGAATCTGCTGGCGGTGTGGCACGAGAAGACCGGCCTGTACGCGCGCCGGCTCATGCCCGACGGCGCCCTGCTCGACGCGGAGCCGCTGCGCCTGGCCACGCGCGCCACCGCCACGGCGGTGGTGTTCCACGGCAGCGACTACATCGTGGTCTGGACGGAGCCGTTCGGAAAAGGCATCGTCACCGCGCGCGTGCGTCGCGACGGCGCGCTGCGCGTCGACGGCGGAGGACGGATCGAGGCTTCCTTCGCCCAGCCGCTCGCCGCGGCCAGCGACGGGACGACCATGCTGCTGCTGTGGCACTCCGAGGCGGGTCTCGTCGCCACGCGCGTGGGCGCGGACGGCGCGATCGTCGACCCCGTGCCGCTGGCGCTGTTCCCGGACCACGGCATCGGCAACGTGGCCGTCGCCCCGGACGGCGCGGGGACGTTCCTCGTGGTGTGGGAAGAGTTCGAGTCCATTCATTACCCGCCCTACGAGAGCTGGCGGCACCTGCGCGGCGCGCGGATCACCCGCGAGCTGGTGAACCTCGACACCGCCGGCATCGACGTCGTCTCCACCACGCCCCTGGAGTTCGAGCCGGCCATCGCCTGGAATGGCCGGGAGTGGCTCGTGGTGTCGACGCGCTGGTATGACGGGATCTACGGACGCACCGTCGCCGCGGACGGGGCGGTGGTCGGCGGCGAAGTGCGTCTGGCAACGAACGCGGCGCGGAGGCCGTCGGTGACGTGGGACGGCAGGCGCTACACGCTGGCGTGGCTGGAGCAGCGGACGCTGCGCAGCGCCACGATGTCCCGCCTCGGCACCGGCCTGGTCGGAACGCGCGCGCTCGCCCAGCTCGCCGAGAATCCCGGGGCCTCGCTCGTCGCTCTCCGGAACGGCCTCGTCGCCGCGGCCTACGCGCGCATCGCCCAGGAGCCGCGCGCGGGCGGCGTCCCGCGCGCGTTCGTGAACCTGATCGGCGCGCCGCCGAAGCGGCGCGCCGTGCGCTGACGCTACGCGTCCGGCTCGGCCGACGTCGGGGCGTTCCCGCGCGCCAGCGCGGTCAGGCCGCTCATGCCGCCGAGGCCCATGGTCTCGACCGCACTGGAGGGGACGATGATCATCGAGCCCTTCTCCTTGATGGCCTCGTAGAGCATGTTCATGGCCCGAAGATGGAGGGCCACCGGGCGGTTCTCGTACTCCGCGCCGGCCTTCACGAAGCGCGCGGCGATCTCGGTCTCGGCGGTGCCGAGGATGATGCGGGCCTGGCGCTCGCGCTCGGCCTGGGCCTGCGCGCTCATGGCGTCCTCGAGCCCCTGCGGGATCTTCACGTCGCGGATCTCCACGGAGTGCACGGTGATGCCCCAGGCATTGGTCTTCTCGTCGAGGATCTTGCGCAGCTCTCCGCCGAGGCGCTCGCGGGCGGTGATCATCTCCGCCAGCTCGTGCCGGCCGATGGCCTCGCGCAGCGCGGTCTGGGCCGAGAGGGCGATGGCCGCGAAGTAGTCGGAGACCTCGAGCGCGGACTTCTGGGCGTCCCACACCGTCCAGAACACGATGGCGTCGACGTCCACGGGCACGGTATCGCGGGTGAGCGCCGACTCCGCCGTCACGTCCGTCACGCGCACGCGCTGGTCGATGAGGTGGGAGATCTCGTCGACGATGGGGATGATGAAGAAGAGGCCTGGCCCGCGCAGGGAGGTGAACTTGCCGAAGCGCAGCACCACCGCGCGCTCCCACTGGTTGGCCACCTTGATCCCGAACAGCGCCAGCACGCCCAGGGCCATCAGGGTCAGGCCGGGCCAGACCATCTTCTGTGCCGCGACGATGGCCCCGGCGATGCTGAGGATCCCGAACGCCGCCGCGCTCACGCCGTTCACGTAACGGCGGGCGCTGCCGCCGCCCTCGCCGTCCACCGACGGCTCGTTCTTCGCTGCTCTTCTCGCCGCAATCACGCTTGGAATGATCATGCTTCCCTCCTGCGGGCTTTTTCGGCGCGCTCCGCCAGCGCCTCCAGGAGATCCTCCAGCGGAATCCCGAGCGCCTCACCGTTCGCGATGAAACGGTCCACCAGGTCCCCGAGCGCCTTGCGCCGCTCGCGCGACTTCGCACCCTCGCGCGCGGCGATGAACGTGCCCGTGCCCTGCTGGGTCTGGACGATTCCCCGGATCTCCATCTCGCGATAGGCCTTTGCGACCGTGTTCAGGTTGACCGAGAGGTCTACCGCGAGCTGGCGAACCGTCGGGAGCTGCGACCCCGGCCTCAGCCGCCCGTCCCCCACCGCCAGCAGCACCTGGTCGATGATCTGGCGGTAGAACGGAACGCCGGAGGAGGGATCGAGGCGGAAGAGGTGGCTCATGACTTGTCCTGCATTTCTATTGTCATAGTTGACTAGTACAATAGGTCCGCGAGGAGGGTGTTGTCAAGGGTTTGGAGTGCCGATGTGTCATCCCGAGCGTAGCGAGGGACCTGGGCGGGTGGGGCGCGAGGCATGAGCCTCGTGCCGCCCACCCACCCAGGTCCCCCGCTCACGCTCGGGATGACACGCTGTTAGCGCAGCCGCACGTTGGCCGTGACCGGACCGCAGTTCCCGATCTTCGCCGCCACCTTCGCCTGTCCACCCTTCTTGAGGCCGATCAGCGAGAGCGGGACGCGCGTCTTCAAGACGCCGTCGTCGTTGACCACGCCAAGGGTGGAGTCTGTGGGGGTCTCCACGTCCTCGTCGCCCTTCTCCACGTCCACGCTGAGCACGTTCGCGTAGACGTTCTTCTGGCGCTCGTTGCCCTCGGAGTCCTTGTAGTGGAGGGTGACGCTGGTGCCGTACTCCATGTGGTCGACGCTGTAGGCGCCGAGGGTGAACTCCGGGGCGACCGAGCCGTCGTAGGTGTACTTCTTGGCCGATTTGGCGCGGTTGGTGTAGCCGCCGCCGAGGTACCAGTTCAGCGGCTTCGGGTAGACCGTGGAGAAGACGACGTCGGAGCCGTCGAGGGCCACGTTCACGTTGACGTTGCCGCCGAGGACCTCGCAGGGGACGGCGATGTTCGTGCCGCCCTTCACCTTCGGGCGGTCCCATTTGCCGCTCAGCATCGCCACCACCTCGGCGTTCTCGTTCTCTTTGGCCCGATCGAGCGCGGTCTTCCCTTCCTTGTCCTTCGACTCCGCGTCCATGCCCGCGCGGAGGAACTCCATCACGATCTGGCGGTCGTCGTTGTAGGCGGCGATGGCCAGCGGGCTCCAGCCGTCGCTGTCGCGGGCGTCGAGGTCGGGCGCGTTCTCGAGGGCCAGGCGGACGCAGCTCAGGTCGCGGCCGTAGGCGCTGAGGATGATGGGCTTCGTGCCGGTCTTCTTCACCGGGACGAACTTTGCCCCGGCCTTGGCCAGGCGCTCGGCGACCGCGCCACGGCCCTGGTTGAGGGCGATGCCGAGGGCGGTGAAGCCGTCGCTGTCCACGTGCTCGAGACCCGCCTTCGCCTTCAGCAGCTCCTCCGCGTCCGACCACTCGCCGGCGAGGGCGGTGTACATCAGCGGCGTCCAGCCGTCCTTGTCCTTCGCGTCCACCTTCGCCCCGGCGGCAAGGAGCGCGCGGGTCATCTCCGTGCGGCCGTTCCAGGCGGCGAACATCAGCGGGGTGAGGCCGCCGTTGTCGCCCTGGTCGATCTTCGCGCCGGCCTTCTTCAGCGCCGCGACGGTGTCCTTCTCCTTGTTCCAGAGATTCTGCCCGGCGGCGAGGAGCAGCGCGGTGCGGCCGTTCTCGTCGCGGATGTTGGGATCGGCGCCGGCCTTCAGCGCGGCCTCGATGCCGTCGTACTCCCCTTCCGCCGCCGCGGCGAGCAGACGCTTCCCGGCCTCGGCGTCGTACTTTTTCGCCGCCAGCAGGACGGGCGCGGTGAGGACAAGGATCGACAAGACGATCGAACGTACAGGCATCGAGCACTCCTTCAGAAGAATGAGGAGTGCAATCTAGGTCTCGTCGCCGGTTCCTTCCGTGCGCTGCCTCACACCGCGGGCGCCGGCGGTCTTGCCGCTGTCGTCGCCGCCGCCCTCGTAGACCGCGGGCCGCTCCTCGACGTGCAGGCCGCCTTCGTAGGTGCCGCCGCCGGTGGTGCCGAACACGCCGCCCTGCCCTTCCGGGACGCCGTAGCGGCCGGGCCCGCTGTGCGCGGCCTCGTCGTAGCCTTCGTTGGTGGGGTCGTCCTTCTCGCGCGGCGGGGTGCTCCCTTCCGCCGTGTAGTCGATGTCGTCGTCGTTCCGAGTAGCCATAATGCTTCTGTTTGGTGCAAACGCCGCTCCCGGTCGACGCCCGTCTCGATGAGATCGTCAGCGTCATTCGCAAGGAAAAGCGCGCCGTGATCGTGGCCCCGCCCGGCGCGGGGAAGACCACGCGCATCCCGCCCGCGCTGGCCAGGCACGGCCGGACGATCCTGCTGCAGCCGCGACGCGTCGCCGCCCGGGCGCTGGCACGGCGGATCGCCTTCGAGCAGCGCTGGACGGTGGGCGAGGAGATCGGCTGGCAGATCCGCTTCGAGAAGCGCTTCAGCGCGAAGACGCGCCTGCTCGTGGCCACGGAAGGCATCCTCACCGCGCGCCTGCAGTCCGATCCGCTGCTGAGCGACTTCGACGCGGTCGTCCTGGACGAGTTCCACGAGCGGAGCATCCACGCCGACCTGGCCCTGGCGCTGGTCAAACAGGCGGCCGAGGCGCGCGGCGATCTGGCGGTGGTGGTGATGTCGGCGACCATGGACGCCGGACCGGTGGCGCGTTTCCTGGGCGGCGCGCCGGTGATCGAGATCGACGCGCGGCAGCATCCGATCGACGTCCGCTACGCGCCGAACGTCTCGATGGCGGACGCGGTGCGCGAGGTGGAGAAGACGGCGAAGGGACACATCCTCTGCTTTCTGCCCGGTGCGCGCGAGATCGAGGACGTGCGGCGCGCGCTGAACCGCGCGAACGTGTTCCCCCTCCACGGCTCCCTCGACGTCGATGCCCAGGAGCGCGCTCTCGCGCCGTCGAGCGAGCGCAGGATCATCCTGGCCACGAACGTCGCCGAGACCTCGCTCACCGTCGAGGGCGTGACCGACGTGATCGACTCCGGCCTGCACAAGGTCCTCCGCTTCGACGCCGAGACCGCCGTCGACCACCTCGTGCTCGAGCAGATCTCGCGCGACTCCGCCGACCAGCGCGCCGGCCGCGCCGGCCGCACCGCGCCCGGCCGGGCCACGCGCCTGTGGGACGAGCGGATGATTCTCCGCCCGCACCGCGAGCCGGACGTGCGTCGGGTCGACCTCGCCTCGCCGGTGCTCGACATCCTGGCCTGGGGCGGCGATCCGCTGGCGTTCGAGTGGTACGAGCGCCCACCCGAGCACCGCATCGAGGCCGCGCTGGCGCTGCTCCGCCGCCTCGGCGACCTCCACGAGCTGCGCCGCCTGCCCGTGCATCCGCGCATCGCCCGGGTGCTCCTCGACGGCGGCAGGGACGCGGTGCGGGTCGCGGCACTCTTGTCCGAGGACGTGCGGAACCTCGGGGCGGGCGACGCGCTGGCGCTCGCGGACTCGCCGCGCCTCGACGCCGCCGCGCGCGAGCTCGCCCGCTACGCGAAAGGCACGGGCGACGTGCGCAGGGCCCTCCTGGCCGGCTACCCGGACCGCGTGGCCATGCGCCGCGAGCCGCGCTCGCCGCGGCTCCTGCTCTCCTCCGGCACCGGGGCCGTGCTCGCGCGCGAGGCCAGCCTGTTCGAGGGCGAGTTCCTTGTGGCACTGGACGTCACCGGCGGCCAGGAGGCGCTGGTGAAGATCGCCTCCGTGATCGAGCGCGAGTGGCTCACGCCGACGCACGAGGACGTGGTCCACGAATACCGCGACGGCAAGGTCCGGGCGACGAAGCGCGTCTGGTACGACAACCTGCTCCTCAAGGAGATCCACGTCCCGCCCGATCCGACGGAGGTGGAGCGGCTGACGCCGAAGAAGCAGATCGATCCGGAAGTGCAGCGCCGCCTCGCCCTCGGCGGACCCGAGCGTCTCGACCTCCCGAGCGGCCGGAGCGTGCGGCTCGAGTATCGCGAGGACGGCTCGGTGCACGCCTCCGTCAAGCTGCAGGA
>JBIOTX010000004.1:0-16308 GCA_044866315.1 Thermoanaerobaculia bacterium
AGAGCCCGCCGTCGTCCCCGGCGGGCTGAGAGCCCGCCGCTCCACGTCCAAGGTGATCGGAACCTTTGCGCGTCCGTCGGTTGGGTCGCTCGTGGAGCGCACGCTCTCGCGCATCCACCGCTTCCGGGACGACGTCACCTGGAACGTGTACGACCACGTTCCAACCCCCGAGGATCTGCTGGAGGTAGACGCGTGGGTGGACCCGGCGGCCGACGACTCCGACCTCGACGGGTTCGTGGCCGAGGCCTTAGTCGTTGGGCTGCCGGTAGTTGCGACACGCACGGCGCTCAACACGATCCGCCTCGAGCGCGGGCGCACCGGGCTGCTCGTTCCGGTCAACGATCCGAACGAGCTGACTCATGCGATACTGGCGATGCTGTTCAAGTCCGAGGTAGCTCAAAATAAAACCGAAGCGGCGCGGCAGACCGCGTCGAAGTTTCGCGCGAGACAGCGCATGCGTGTCCTCGTGCACATGTACGAAACCCTCATCTCATGATTGCGCTCAACGAGCTCCCGAACCCGCAGCGGCGCGCCATCGAGCTGGTCCGGGAGGTCGCCCGGGAAAAGGATTGCCACCCGTACCTGGTCGGCGGTCCGGTCCGGGATCTCCTCCTCGGCCGCCACGCCATCGACATCGACCTGACCCTCGAGGAAGGCGGCTCCACCCTGGCCCGGACCCTGGCCAAGCGCACCGAGGGGCGGGTGCGCTCGTTCCCGCAGTTCCTGACCTACAAAGTCACGGCCGAGGGGTATCCGGAGATCGACATCGCCACCGCCCGCAAGGAGCGCTACCGCAAGCCGGGCGCGCTGCCGGCGGTCTCGGCCGGGCGGCTGAAGGACGACCTGGTCCGCCGCGACTTCTCCATCAACGCCATCGCCTACGGCCTCCTCGACGAGAAGCTGCACGACCCGACCGGCGGCCTCAGCGACATCCGCGACCGGCTCGTGCGCGTGCTGCACGAGCAGAGCTTCCTCGACGACCCGACGCGCGTCTTCCGGGCCATCCGCCTGGCCACGCGCCTCGGCTTCACCATCGAGCCGAACACCGCGGAGCTGATGCGCTTCGCCATCGACTCGCGCACGCTGGAGACGGTGTCGCGCGAGCGCCTCTGGCGCGAGCTGTTCCTGGCCATGGACGAAGAGGAGGCGCCGGCGGTGATCGACGCCCTGGCCCGGGAGGGCGCGCTGGACGTGCTCTTCGGCCGGCGTCCGAACGGCGACCTCCGGCCGCGGCTGGAGGCCGTGCGCGCGCAGATCGCGCGCACGCCGGAGGCCGACAAGTACGTCCTCTACACCGGCGTGATCCTGCATGGCGACGCCTCGCCCGTGGACTTCGAGGGCTCCGGCTTCTCCCAGAAGCGCGCCCGCGCGGTCGTGGGCGTCGCCAACGAGCTGCCGCGCGTCGCGGAGTGGGCGACCACGGCGGCGACGGACGCGCAGCGCTTCCGCATCTACCGCGGCGTCTCGCCGGAGGTGCTCGTCGCGCTGGCGGCCGTGTGCCCCGACCAGATCCCGCAGATCGACCGCTTCCGCGAGTTCGAGAAGTTCCAGCTGCCCCTGCGCGGCAACGACCTGGAGGTCCCGAGCGGCCCGCACGTGGCCAAGGCCCTGGAGCGGACGCGCGAGGCCGTCTGGAACGGCGAGATCGCGCCCGAGGAGGCGCGCTCGTTCGCGCGGGAGATGGCGAAGCGTTTCCTCGAAGAGCGTTAGACTAAGGCATGCGGCGGGCGGCTATCGTTCTCGTGGTGATCGCGTTTCCCGCGCTCGCCCAGCACGACATCTCCAAAGTCGCTCCCGCCCCTCCGGACGCGGCGATCTCCACGCCCATGCCCGACGGGCGGCGGATGAAAAAGTACGACGTCCCCGACCTCGCCGGCGCGAAGCAGGCCCTGGGCTCGCAGCTCATCGACGGGCGGTTGCCCAAGCCGCTCATCGACTACTACAGCCGCGAAGGCTCGATCGAGCAGCGCGTGTCGATCTTCGAAGGCGGGCTGGTAGTGCTGAACATGACCGGCGCGGCGACGATCCGCAAGCGCCTGATCATCCCGCCCGACGCCCTGAAGATCTACGTCGTCGCGACGGCGCCGTTGAAGCTGCGGACCATCGACGCGCGCACGCTGGCCGCGCCGGAGAACACCCGCCGCGCGCTGCTCCGGGTCTACGACACCGACGGCACGCACGTCGAGCGCGTCTTCCATCCGGGGGCGGTGCTCCCGAAGTCGCTCAGCGATCTGGTGCTGCCGATGCGCGACCTCGTGCGCGCGGTCTCCGAGGATCGGACGGTCACCAGCAGCGTCGCGGGCTACGAGCCGAAGCCGGGCGACCGCCTGGTCGCGGACGACCAGAGGACCTGGCGGGTCGTGCGCATCGTCGACGCCGCGGGCGTGGTCGAGCTGGAGTGCCTCGACGCGCCGACGACCATGTACGTGGCCAAGAAGGACCTGCATCTGTACTTCATCGGCGCGAAGGGACCCCAGTAGTTGGCCGAATTGCGTGTCACCGCCGGCTCCCTCCGCGGCCGGCGCATCCCCGTTCCCAAGGGCGAGGTCCGGCCCACCTCCGAGCGCGCGCGGCAGGCGTTCTTCAACATCGTCGGGCCGCGGATCCGGGACGCGCGCTTCCTCGACCTCTTCGCCGGGAGCGGGATCTTCTCGTTCGAGGCCACCTCGCGCGGGGCCGCCGCGGCGGTGGCGGTGGACTCGGCGCGCCGGAGCACGGAGGCCATCGCCGCCACGGCCAAGGCCCTCGGCGTCCCCGTCAAGACCGTCACGGCCGACGTCCTGGCAGGAATCAAGCGTCTCGGAGGGGAGGTTTTCGACGTGATCTACGCCGATCCCCCGTATGCCTACGAGCGCTACGACGATCTTTTGACGACCATCGACGCAGAGGTGAATCTCGCCCCGGACGCGGTAGTGGCCATCGAGCACCGCCGCCGCACCGAGCCGTTCACGACGACCCCGAAAACCCTTCGTTTCTCCCGCCGCGCCGAATACGGCGAGGTATGGATCAGTTTTTTCATTACCTGAGGTTGCATGGCTGACCAGAAGACGACCATCGAGCTGACTCTCGACGAACAACAGACCCACACCCTTTTCGGCAACCACGACGAGAACCTGCGCACCATCGAAGACGCCTTCGACGTGAAGATCTCCTCGCGCGGCAACGAGATCTTCGTCAGCGGGGCCTCGGAGAACATCCAGCCGGTGCAGAAGCTGATCGGCGAGCTGCAGAACCTCATCGGGCAGGGCTACCCGATGAAGAAGTCGGACGTCATCACCGGCGTGCGCGTGGCCCGGGACAAACCCGAAGCCAATCTGGTCGAATTCTTCACCGACGACAAGGTCAGCTCCAGCGTGCGCCGCGTGGTCACGCCGCGGAACATGGCCCAGAAGCTCTACCTGCAGGCCATCAGCGACATGGACATCGTCTTCGGCGTCGGCCCGGCCGGCACGGGCAAGACCTATCTCGCCGTCGCCGCCGCCGCGGCCGCGCTGCAGGACAAGCAGATGAAGCGGATCATCCTCTGCCGCCCGGCCGTCGAAGCCGGCGAGCGCCTCGGCTTCCTCCCCGGCGACATCGCCGAGAAGGTCAACCCCTACCTCCGCCCGCTCTACGACTCGCTCTACGACATCATCGGCTTCGAGAAAGTGGAGAAGCTGATGGAGCGGAGCATCATCGAGATCGCCCCGCTGGCGTTCATGCGCGGCCGCACCCTCAACGACGCCTTCATCATCCTCGACGAGGCCCAGAACACCACCCCCGAGCAGATGAAGATGTTCCTCACCCGCCTCGGCTTCGGCTCCAAGGCCGTCGTCACCGGCGACGTCACCCAGGTCGACCTCCCCGATGGGAAGAAGTCGGGCCTGCGCGAGGTCCGAAGGATCCTCGACGGCGTGGAGGGGCTGCAGTTCTTCGACTTCTCCGACAAGGACGTCGTCCGCCACCCGCTCGTCGGCAAGATCGTCACCGCCTACGACCGCTGGGACCGGGAGAAGAAGGACAAGACGGAGAGCCAGGCCGCCGCGGGCGGAGCCAACGCGTCGTGATCGAGGTCGATGTCACCGGCGCTGCGGTCCCCCGCTTCAGCCGCCGGGACATCGCCGCCTTCACGCGCAAGGTGCTCCGGGCCATTCGCTCGAAGCAGCCGATGTCCATCGCCTTCGTCGACGACCCGACGATGAAGTCGCTCAACCGCCGCTTCCGCCGGAAGAACAGGACCACGGATGTGCTCACCTTCGAAAACGAGATCGTGATCTCCCTCGACCAGGCCCGCCGCCAGGCCGTGACGGAGAAGCACTCCTTGGCGACGGAGGTGCGGTACCTGATCATCCACGGCGTGCTCCACGCCCACGGGTACGATCACGAGACCGACGACGGGGAGATGAACGCGCTGGAGCTGCACGTGCGGGATCGTTTAGGAGTGCGGTAGCGCCAGCTACCGCTTTCCGATCCCAGAGCGGCGGCTAGCGCCGCCGCACTCCTAGAACGTCTTGAAACTCCGCGCCCTGAGGATCGCGCCACGTGCCGCGCTCGATCGAACGATCCGACCACGATGACGGCGGCAGCAGTTCGTCCAGCACGCCCTCCCGGAACGCGATTCCCCAGTCCGGATCCTTCTCGTCCAGCAGCCGGTAGTCGCCGCGATCGACCTTGAAGTCGAGCGCGGCATCGGCGACGTCGCCGTCGACGAGAAAGAACGTCGCCACGAGCTTCCCGCCCGGCCGCAGCACGCGATGCGCCTCGGCGAGGTAATGCTTCGCCGCGGGCAGGTCGAGATGAGTGAACACGGACGTGGCGAAGGCGAAGTCGAACGAGGCGTCCTCGTACGGGAAGCGGAACGACGCCGCCGGAACGCCGCTGCGGTTGTAGTGCGAGTTGTAGACGTCCGCGTGGGCGAAGCGGAAGTTCGGATGCCGCGGCGTGATGTGCCGCCGGCACCAGCGCACCCAGCGCCGGACGATGTCGAAGCCGTCATACGTGCCGCCGGTGAGATGGCGCGTGAGCGGAATGGCCACCCGCCCCACCCCGCAGCCGATGTCCAGCACACGGTGATGCGGCTCCAGCCCGTGCCGCACGAGCATCGCCGCCAGCCCCTCCCCGATCCGCCGAAAGTCCCCCTGCCCGACGTCGCGCAGCCGCAGGGGCGGGAGGTCGGGATCGGACTTGCCGGTCAGGAAGAGGCGGAAGTCGATGTAGGCGGCGTGGAGATACTTGCGAAGGTCTTCGAGCATCACTCCAGCGGCGCGCATGGGCGCGCACCCATCATGGCTCCGCGACGAGACGCTCGATCGCCAGCAATAGCATGCGATCGTCGAATAGCCGCAGTTTCCGGTCGCCGGCGTCAGGACCGCCGGGCCAGCGTTTCAGGCCTGCTTTGATGCTCGCCAGTTCGGGGCTCAGGCGCTCCCGACTCAGCAGCCAATCCACGGTTGCGAGCAGCTCCATTCCCAGCGGCGACTCGAACCCATCGATGCGTTTCGAGACCCGCTCGATCGCCGGAACATAGGCAGATGCTTCCGATCGGATGAACGCGTCGACACGATCCTTCTTGGCATCGTTGAATGCAATTACATCGGTCGGCTTCGCGTCAGGAATTCGAACCGTTGAACGGAGATAGCTGCCGTCGAGACCGTCGAGGAGATGGTCCAGCCGATTCGCGTACGGCCCATAGCGATGAGCGACGAACTGGAGATTCAGCGGGTTCTCGAGACTGAGGATCTCGATCTCTCGCTCGAGAAACCAGGCGAGCTTCTGGATCTCGAGGAGCGAGCACTCGATGCCCAGAATCCAGTAGCGGCGCACGAGCTCGGCGATCAGTGCGCGCGCCGGCGTGAGCTTCTCGACCCCCGCGCGCTTCGCAACATTCTGATATTCGCGCGTCGGCTCATAAACGAGGATTTCCACCTCCGGTAGATCCGCGAGAGAGCGTTCGATGAGAGGGCGGACGTCACGCCATTCCAGCCCGCCGTTGCCGCAGCCGAGCGGAGGAATGGCGATCGAGCGGATCCCCTTCCCGACGATGACTCGCCGCAGGTCCTCGAGTCCGGCCTCGATCCATTCCAGGCGGGCCTTGCCGCGCCAATGCTGTTTCGTCGGAAAGTTGATGATCCAACGTGGCGTCCCCATCAGCGCCGGGCGCTCGGTCACGAACATCCGCCCTGTCTGCACGTCGCCTCGCCTGCACGCGGCTTCGTATTCGCGGAAGTTTGCCGGGAACGCCTCTTTGAACATGAGGGCGATTCCCTTTCCCATGACCCCGACGGTATTCACGGTGTTGACGACCGCGTCGGCATGGCTGTCGAGCAGGTTTCCCTGCTGGAATCGGATCATGAGAAGTACCACTCCGTTCGGTGGACGACTCTGACGTTTACGCCCAACTCGGAGCAAGTCGACTCGATCCCGTCCCGCACCTGCGAAGTGTAGCAGCCGATGCCGAGGATCGCTCCGACGGGAACGAACTCGTACGCCAGCGCCTCGGCCTGATACCGGTCCATCTTGTCCGGCCGTTCTGCATCTCGCTTGAAGTCACGCTGCTGGAGCAGCTGGTAGTCCACCGCCGTGGCCAGTTCGGCGTCTTGGTCGTAGAAGCAGGCGGTCTTCAGGTACGCGTGTCGATCGGTGAAGATGTAGCGAACACCGTTTTCCTTCAACGCTTTCAACGACGAGACGAGCACGACGATCTCTTCATTCCTGCGCGGACGAATGCCTGCATAGCCGGTCTTGATGTTGTAGAGCATCGGCGTGTACAGAGTGAAATAGAAGGGAACATAGTCCGCGAGGGTCCCACCCGGTGGAATGTCCACGACTCGATGCGTTCGGCGCTCGATGAGCTCCGGATTCCCGATGCTGACGAAGCTCGGATTCGACGCTTCCGCGTTCTGACAGTGCAGGCCGTTCGCGAGAATCCAGGGGACGTTATCCCGATGGGTGATCCGGAAGATCAGTGCCTTCTCGGGCGTCAGTGTCGTGCTGAACGGCGGCTGCACCTCTCACTCCAACGCAATGATCCCGTCCTTCCACAGCCTGTGAAAGATCAGCATGGCGTCGGTCTCGCGGATGGGGCTGATCTTGATCAGCGAGCCGATGTCCCACTGGCCGTTGATGCGGGAGAGGATGAAGCCCTCGTTCGGGGAGAAGTTCATCTGGGTGATCTCCTCGAGCGGGCGGGCCACCTTCGGCACCTTGGCGTCGCTCAGGCCCTGGTTGCGCAGCTCGCCGAGGATGACCGTCTCCGCGCCTTTGATCGCCGAGCGCACCTTCGGGTGGTTGGGGTCGAGGTTCTGCGCGGCGCGCAGGAGGCGCTGGGTCTTCTCGTAGTCGCGGACGCGCAGGGCCTTCTGCGCGCCGGTGAGGAGGGACTGGATCTCGTCGTCCTCGTTGAACTCGGGATGCGGCTCCTCCGCGGCGGGCGGCGCCGCACCGGCTTCCTCGATCGCGGCCTTCATCTTCTCCGTGGTCGGGTCGACGAGCTTGGCGAAGCCGTGGCGGACCAGAGCGCAGACGGTGGCCGAGACGGTGAACGCGGACGAGCGGCTCTCCAGGACGATGTCGGCGATGGTGCGCCGGCCGTCGATGGCCCGCACGATCGGCTCTTCCACCTCCTCGAGGTCGAGCTGGTCGGGGTCGATCTCCTTGACCGGCATGGGCACCACGGCCTCGTGGGGAACGGTCTCGCGGATGCGCGCCCACTCGTCGACCCGGCGCGTGCCCTCCATGATGATGCCGGTGACGTCCACCTGCAGCGGGATCATCTCCATCTGCGGCAGCTCGTCGTCGACGAAGTAGAACTCGCCGTCGTTCCAGAGAAAGATGTCGTAGATCTGCTCCTCGGCCTTGAGGCGCATGAAGCGCTGCAGGTCCTGCTCGGAGATGACCTCGATCATCACCAGGATCTTGCCGAGGAAGATGCCGGACTGCTGCTGGACCTCCATGGCCTTGGTCAGCTCGGCCTCGCTGAGGTACCCGTGGCTCATCAGGAACTGGCCGAGGTACTCGCGCGGGTCGTTGGAGGCGGACGAGATGACCCGTCCCTTGCGGAAGAAGATCTTCTTCTCCACGCTGCCGTTGCTGATCACCAGCGTGCCGGTCTTCTGCCCGAGGCTCAGCCACTGGAGCAGATCGCCCGGGAGCATGGTTTGGAGATTGCCGGACAGGGCCATCGAAGGGAGCGCGATTATAAACGTCGCGCTCCCTTCGTTGAATGGTCGGTTACTTCTTGCCCTTGGTGCCGGGAACCGTGACCTCGACCGTGGCCGTGGTGGTGTTCCCGTTGGAATCGGTGCTCTCGACGGTGATGGTGTAGACCCGGGTCCTGGAGCCCGAGCGCTCGGCGCGGAGATTGACCGTGAACGGCCCGGTGATCTCCCAGTCCGGCGCCACGTCGCCGTCGCCGGTGCCGTCGATCGGCTGATTCGACGAGACGGAAACGATCTGGGACACCGGCGACGGATCGACGGCGTCCACGGCGACGACGGTGAGAGTCACGGCCACCATCCGGTGGTTGGGCGGCCAGAGCTCCGTCACATCGGCGGTCACGGTGACGGTCGGCCCGGTCGTGTCGACCACGGTGACGGTGAACTGCGCGCTTCCGCTGTTGCTGCGCGTGTCCGTGGCCGTGCACTCGACCTGTGTCGAGCCGAACGGATAGAGGTAGCCGTTGGCGTTCGTCGGCGGGAGGTCCGGATCCAGGCCGAGGACCACGCAGGACGCGGGGATTGCACCGTCGACGAGATCCTGGGCGACGATGTTGAACGTCCCCACGGCGCCCGCGGCGCTGGTGGCCTCCAGGGTCACGTCCGGCGCGGTGAACACCGGCGCGCTCGTGTCCTGCACGTGGACGTCGAACGTACCGGTGGCCGTTCCGAACGAGTTGGTGGCCGAGCAGGTCACGACCGTCGGCTGCGGGGCGTTGAGCGCGAATGTCGATCCCGACGCCGGATTGCAGGTGACTGTCTCGCCGCCGAGGGCCGTGGCCTCGTACGTGACGACCGCGCCGGCCGGGCTGGTGGCCTCGGCGACGATCGTGTCGGGCAGGACGAGCAGCGGCACGCCGGCGCCGACCACCGTCACCTTGATCTGGGCTGATCTGCTGTTGCTGCGGGCGTCGGTGGCGGTGCAGGTCACGATGGTGACCCCGTTTCCGAACGTCGAGCCCGAGGGCGGGCTGCAGACCACCGGAACGTTGCCGTCCACGAGGTCGACCGCGGTGGCTGTGAACGTCACCACCGGATCGGTGGAAACGATCTCGGTATCCGACAGGGTGATGACCGGCGGGGTGAGGTCGAGGACCATCGCGGCAAACGAGCCGACGGAGGTTCCGCCCGAATCCGTGGCCTGGCAGGTCACGGTCGTAAAGCCGAGGGAGAACAGCCCGCCGGAGGGATGACTGCACTCGACCGGAACGTCGTTTCCGGTCTCCTGGCTGATGGCGAATGCGTTGTAGTCGATGTGCGCGCCGTCCGGACCTTCCGCCTCGCCGAAGACGATCTCCGGCAGGAAGAGGTACGGCGGGCCGGACGTCGGACGGGCGATGATCGAAAGCGTCGCCGGCCCGATCGTGCGCACCGCGGTCTCGTCGGTGGCGATGACCGTGACCTCGACGTCGTCGACGACCGACGCCACGACGTCAGGCACGAAGACGAACAGCGACGTGGAGCTCGCGGAGCTCGGCTCGATGTCGATCGTGCCGAAGTCGCCGGAGAAGCGGACCACCGTCGACACCCGGCCGACCAGACCGGTGCCGTTGATGGTGATGAAGGTTTCAACCGTGCCGACGTACAGCGAGGAGGGGGAGATCGCGGTGATGCTGTCGCCGAACGCGGCCGTGGCAAGCAGTAAAGACAGAAGAATTCCCACAATTAAATGGACGCGCATGCGAGGCACTATGAGCCACGACTCCCGAGGCGTCAATGCCGGCGCGCATTAAACTGGCGCTCCGATGGCCGAACGTCCTCTTTTTTTTACCGAAAATGATGTAACAGCCCGCGATTTCGATGCCGAGCGCGACCTTGGCGAGCCGGGGCAGTTTCCCTACACGCGCGGCCCCCAGGCGTCCATGTATCGCGGGAAGCTCTGGACGATGCGCCAGTACGCGGGCTTCTCGACCGCTGCAGAGTCGAACCGCCGCTACCGGTATCTGCTGGAGCGCGGCACCACGGGCCTGTCCGTGGCCTTCGATCTGCCGACCCAGATCGGCATGGACTCGGACGACGCCCTCGCACGCGGCGAGGTCGGCAAGGTCGGCGTGGCCATCGACTCCGTCGAGGACATGGAGATCCTGCTGGAGGCCATTCCCCTGGACAAGGTCTCGATCTCCATGACCATCAACGCCCCGGCGTCGATCCTCCTCTCGTTGCTGCTGGTGGTCGCCGAGCGGCGCGGCACGGACTGGTCGAAGCTGAGCGGCACGATCCAGAACGACATCCTCAAGGAGTACGCCGCGCGCGGCACGTACATCTTCCCGCCCGCGCCGTCGTTGCGGATCGTGACGGACATCTTCGAGTTCTGCGCGAAGCACGTCCCGCGCTGGAACACCATCTCCGTCTCCGGCTACCACATCCGCGAGGCCGGATCGACGGCGGTGCAGGAGGTGGCCTTCACGCTCGCGAACGGGCTGCAGTACGTCCAGGCCGCGGTCGAGCGCGGGCTCGACGTCGACTCCTTCGCGCCGCGCGTCTCGTTCTTCTTCAACGCCCACAACGACTTTCTGGAAGAGGTGGCGAAGTTCCGGGCCGCGCGGAAGCTCTGGGCGAAGCTGATGCAGGAGCGTTACGCGCCGAAGGACCCGCGCTCGCTCGCGCTCCGATTCCACGCCCAGACCGCCGGTTCCACGCTCACCGCGCAGCAGCCGGAGAACAACGTCGTCCGCGTGGCCTACCAGGCCATGGCCGCGGTCCTGGGCGGCTGCCAGTCGCTGCACACGAACAGCCGCGACGAGGCCCTGGCCCTGCCCACCGAGGAGTCGGCGAAGATCGCCCTGCGGACCCAGCAGGTGCTGGCGTACGAGACCGGCGTGACCTCGACCGCCGATCCGCTGGCCGGGTCGTACGCCGTGGAGGCGATGACCCTGGACATCGAGCGCGAGGCCCGCGCGCTGATCGAGAAGATCGACGCCATGGGCGGCGCCAGGGCGGCCATCGAGTCGGGCTTCATGCAGCACGAGATCGGCGACTCCGCCTACCGCGCCCAGCGCGCGCTGGAGGAGAAGAGCGCGATCGTCGTCGGCGTGAACGACTTCCTCGAAGAGGAGAAGGCCACGCTGCCGCTGCTGGTGATCGACGAGAGCGTGGAGCGCGATCAGGTGGCGCGCCTCTCCGCGTTCCGGGCGAAGCGGACGCGCGACTGGCGCCGCGCGCTGGAGGCCCTCGACGCCGCGGCGGGCTCGGAGCAGAACCTCATGCCCTTCCTCGTCGACGCCGTGCGCAACGAGTGCACGATCGGGGAGATCGTGAGCACGCTCAAGAAAACCTTCGGCGAGCACACCGAGCAGGCCTTCTAGTGCGCAGCGGTCGTCCGGAGCGCCTCGCCGTGGTCCTACTCCTGGTCGGCTTCTCCGCGCTCGCCGCGGCGATCTGGTACTTCGGCCTGCCGTGGATCGGTTTGCTCCTGCCGCTGTCGTTCGCGATCGCCGTGATCTCGGAGCGCTGAAGCGCGGCGTCGCCATACAACATCTGTAGGATTTCCCCCTGTAGGATTTCCTGCATCCCTACTGACTTCCTGCAATCGCGGTCCTACATTCCCTCCACGTCGGCGATCGGTCGACCAGCAAAACAAAACGCATCACTACTTGGAGGGAGAACCATGCCTACTGTCAGCGTGAATGACGATGATGTCCTTTCCCTGGGAAAGAAACTCGACGAGTTCAGCGAAGTTCTGACCGAGAAGGAGCACTACATGCTCCTGACGATGATCAAGGCGGCCCGCAAGCATTTCCAGGTGGCCGGCCAGACCTCGTCGTCGCCGCCGAAGCTCCCGGTCGGCCGGCCGAAACTGGGCAACGCGTTCGACGCGACCTTCATCCCCGGCCGGGCCGCCGAGTTCGAGGATCAGAGCGAGATCAAGATCGGACCGGTGGAGATCACCGGCTCGATCACGATCAGCATCGGATAGAGAGCGGACCATGGAACACGCGCCGATGCTCGCTCGCTCCTCTTCGATGCCGCCGCCTCTGCTGGGGACTCGTCCCGGGGAAGGGGGCGATGCCGACGTGCTGCGGCGGCACCTGGAGTGGCCCGTCGCGCTCGTGGCCATGCCGTTCGTCTCGCCGTTCCACCCGTCGCTGCAGCTCGGTCTTCTGAAGTCGATCGCCCTGCGGCGCGGGTTCCCGGCCGAGACGCTTCATCTCCATCTCGATCTCGCGCACGAGCTCGGCCCCGCGGAGTACGCGGTGATCGGGGAAGTGCGCGGGCGCCTCTTCGGCGACTGGCTGTTCTCGCGCGAGGCCTTCGGAGAGCGCGCCCCCGACGCGGGGGCGCGCTTTCTCGACGACTTCGCCGCCGACCTCGCCCCCATCCTGGAGGCGGTGAAGATGTCCCGCGAGCAGGTCCTGACCCTGCGCGACGAGACTCTCCCCCGCTTCCTGGACCGCATGGTGGAAAGCGTGCCCTGGGGCTGCTTCCGGGTGGTCGGCTTCACCTGCACGTTCCAGCAGAGCGCCGCCTCGTTCGCCATGGCCCGGCGGATCAAGGAGCGCTGGCCGGACGTCATCACCGTCTTCGGCGGCGCGAACTTCGAGGGGGTCATGGGCTCGGAGCTGGTGCGCTCCGTCGACGCCATCGACTACGCCGTCATCGGCGAAGGCGACGTCACGTTCCCGGCCCTGCTCGAGGCCCTCGCCGCCGGCGACGACCCCGCGGACGTGAACGGCATCGCCTTCCGCCGCGACGGCGAGGTCATCACCACCCCGGCCCGGTCGCCGTTCCAGGCCATGGACGCGCTGCCCACGCCGGACTACGACGAATACTTCGAGCGCGCCGAGGAGCTGGGGCTGCTCTCGCGCTCCGGGCGGCGCGCGGTGTCGATCCCGTTCGAGAGCGCGCGCGGTTGCTGGTGGGGCGCGCGGCATCACTGCACGTTCTGCGGCCTGAACGGAGGCACGATGGCCTTCCGGGCCAAGTCGCCGGCGCGCGTGAACGCCGAGCTGACCGAGCTGGCGGTGCGCTACCGCGACTTCCGCTTCACCGCCGTCGACAACATCCTCGACCACCAGTACCTCAAGACGTTCATGGCCCAGGTGGCCGAGGCCCGGCTCGACTACGAGCTGTTCTACGAGGTCAAGGCGAACCTCAGCCGGGAGCAGATCAAGCTCCTCGCCGAGGCCGGCATGAAGCGCATCCAGCCGGGCATCGAGTCGCTGAGCACGCACGTGCTCCAGCTGATGCGCAAGGGAATCACCGCCGCCCAGAACGTCAACACCATGCGCTGGGCGCTCTACTACGGCATCAGCGTGTCCTGGAATCTGCTCCGCGGCTTTCCGGGCGAGACCGAGGCGGACTACGACGATCAGGCGAAGCTGATCCCGCAACTCGTGCATCTCGAGCCGCCGGCCGGCGCGACGCGGATCTGGATGGAGCGATTCAGCCCGATCTTCTTCGACCGCCGGACCTTTCCGGCGCGGTACGTCACACCGGAGAAGAGCTACTCGTACATCTTCCCCACCGACACCCGGCTCGACGAGCTGGCCTACTTTTTCGAATACGAGCTGGAGAACACGCTGCCGGAGTCGGCGCACGCGTCCACGGTCGATGCCGTCGCGGCGTGGGGGAAGGCGTGGAAGGGCGAGACCCGTCCCACGCTGACTTTCTGGATGGCGCGCGACTACGTGCAGATCGAGGATCTGCGCAATCCCGACGCGCCCGGCGTCTACAACTTCACGGGACCGCTGGCCGCGCTGTATGCGGCCGCCAGCGATCAGCCGCGCACGGCCGCCGCCTTGCGCACCGCGGCCGGACTGCAAGAGCCGGAGGATGAGATCGAGGAAGCCTGCGATCAGTTCTGCAGCCGCGGCCTGATGATGCGCGACGGCGAGCGGTTCCTCAGCCTGGCCATTCCCGCCAATCGAGGGCGATGAACATGGACACCATCAATGCAAACGAGGCGTCGCCGAAACAGCTGGCCGTGCTCCTGGGCCTCCGCCCGGACGAGGTGGACCGGCTGCTGGCCGCGCGACCCTTTCCCGATCTGTTCTCATTCCGCCGGGCCCTGCCGGTGCGCGTGGCCCTGAGCCAGCGCACGCTCGACATCGCGAAGATCGATCTGAATGCCGTCTCCGAGGAGGAGCTCGTCGGCCGCGTGGGCCTCGAGCCGCCGGTGGCGAAGGCGGTCGTAAAACGCCGTCCGTTCTTCTTCCTCAGTGAGGTTCGGTACGTCGACGGCATCGGCGACGACGACATCGATCTTCTCAGCTCCGTCGCCGCCCTCCCCGAGCTCTCCTACGTCGACAAGTCCTCGGGGCGAGCCATCAGTCTCGAGCCCGATCCGTCGAAGGTCGTCGTGACCGCGGGCGAGAGCGAGGCGGCGGGCGATCTCTTCAGCGCCGTCGGCCTCCGCCCCGCGTTCGGGCGGAAGCGGACGCCCGGGCCGCAGGTCTTCGAGGTTCCGGAGAGCGAGGATGCCGGGGATGTGCTGGGCCGCCTGCGCGAGAAGCCGGGCGTGGACCTGGCCGTGCCCGGGTTCCGCGATCAGGGCGAGCAGCGCTTCATCGATCCGCAGCTCTGTCTCGTGCAGTTCCGCGCGGAAGTGCCCGAGCAGCGCCAGGACGAGATCATCGCCGAGGCCGGACTGGAGATCGAGGAGCGCCATCGCAGTCCGGGCCTGTTCACGCTGCGCATTCCGGCGGCGCGCAACCGGCCGGGCGCGCTCACGGCCGCGCTGGCGATCCTGAACGCGCGGCCGGAGGTCGAATTCGCCGAGCCGAACTTCCTCGGCTTCGACGACATGGAGTCCGCGGTGATGTCGGGCTCGCGCTGGCATCTCGACCTGATCCGCCTGGAGGAGGCCTGGCAATTCGGCAAGGGCTCGCCGGACGTGATCGTGGCCGTGATCGACTCCGGTGTCGATCTCGATCACCCCGCGCTCCGCGATGCCATCCTCGAGCGGCAACCCACCGATGACTGGGACTTCACCGCCGACGGCGGCGAGGACCCGGAAGACGAAGAAGGACACGGCACGTTCATCGCCGGCATCCTCGTCGGCAACGGCGCGCAGGACGTGCAGGGGATCTGTCCGGGCTGCCGGGTGCTGCCGCTGCGGATTCCGCTCACGGGCGCGACGAACAGCTACGCCCGGCGCGCCGACGCCATCCTCTACGCCCTCGACTACGCCGGCGACCGCCGCCTGGTCATCAACACGAGCTGGAAGACCACGGGCGACGTCGCGGTCGTGCGGCGCGCGGTGGCGATGGCCGCGGAGCGCGGCGCGGTGGTGGTCGCCTCCGCGGGAAACGGCCCCGAGCGCAAGAACCAGCCGCACTTTCCCTCGGACTATCCGGGCGTCTTCTCCGTCGCCGGGGTGGGACCGGACCGCAGCCGCCCCGGCTACACGTTCTTCGGCGACCGCATCACCGTCGCCGCGCCCGGCGGCGCCGGCGACGACAAGAACGACCCGACCAAGGACCTGCTCTCGACCGCTCCGGAAGGAAGCGTGCTCGTGGCGTACGGCACGTCCTTCGCCGCACCGCACGTGGCAGCGCTCGCCGCGCTGCTCCTGTCGCAGGACCCGACCCTCACGCCGGCCCAGGTGGAAGCGATCATCCGGGAGACGGCGGTGGCCCTGCAGGACGAAGGGCTGGGGGCGGGACTGATCGACGCCGGCGCGGCGGTGGCACGGGCGGCTCCGAAACCCGTTCCCGTCATGGACGGACTGGCGCTCATCAATCAGGGCGACATCGAGGTGCTGATCAACCGCTTCGGCCTCATGCGGTTCACCGCCCAGCTGCTCGTGTCGCGCCGCCCCTTCACCGACATCACCCGCATCCGCAACACCCTCGGCCTCACGCCGGCGCAGTTTTCGGCGCTCAGCGCCCCGGTCTGACGGACCGTGGAGCGGCGGGCTTTAGCCCGCCGGCGGATGAAGGCAGAAGGCAGAAGATGAGGCGCCCTGGACCGGAATGAAGAGGTTCGAACGAAGAGGGAAGAATTGAGAAGCCCACCACCCAATCACCGGCGGTGGGGTTCTCAATTCTCAATTCTTCCCTCTGCTGCCAAACAGTATTCAGGGCAGAAGCTACACGTAGGGCGGGCGGGCACTGAGCTGGTCCGCGAACGGAGATGCGCGCGGGCGAGGCGCGCCGATGTTCAACGCGTGCGACTA
>JBIOTX010000005.1:0-15897 GCA_044866315.1 Thermoanaerobaculia bacterium
ATCCCACACCGGGGTGGGACTACGCCAGATCCCGCAGCGCCCCCTCCATCCTGCGAATCCCCTCCGCCGCCTCGTCCATCGACAGGTTGAGCGGTGGCCGGAAGCGCGCGGAGCGGTGGCCGGAGGCCAGGACCATCATGTCGTGGGCCATGAACGCCTTGAGCGCCGCGTCGCGCAGGTCGCCGGTGGGGAGATCGAAGGCGGCCATGAGGCCGCGGCCGCGCACGTTGGTGACGAGGTTCGGGAACTCCTCGGCGAAGCGCTGGAGCTCGCCGATGAAGTAGGCGCCGACTTTGGCGGCGTTGTCGACGAGGTTCTCCTCGTCGATGATCTCGAAGTAGCGCTGGGAGCGGACCATGTCGGTGAGGTTGCCGCCCCAGGTGGAGTTGATGCGCGAGGAGACGGAGAAGACGTTGTCGGCGATCTCGAAGATGCGGTCGCTGGAGGCGAAGCCGCAGACCTGGGTCTTCTTGCCGAAGCAGAACAGGTCGGGCTCGATGCCGTAGTGCTGGAAGGACCACATCTTCCCGGTCAGGCCGACGCCGGACTGCACCTCGTCGAAGATGAGCAGCATTTCGTTCTCGTCGCAGAGCTGGCGCACGGCGCGGAAGAACTCGGGGCGGAAGTGGTTGTCGCCGCCCTCGCCCTGGATCGGCTCCATGATGAACGCCGCGACGTCGTCCTTGCGCTCGTGCAGGAAGCGCTTGGCCTCGTCGAGCGCGGCCTTCTCACGGCGCTCGGCGTCGGCGAGCGACTCCTCGCTGAGCGGGAAGTAGAGCTTCGGATTGTCGATGCGCGGCCAGTCGAACTTCGGGAAGTACTGGGTCTTGCGCGGGTCGGCGGTGTTGGTCAGCGACAGGGTGTAGCCGGTGCGGCCATGGAAGCACTCCTTGAGGTGCATGACCTGGGTGCCCTTCTCCGACGGGTAGCCCTTCTTGAAGTTCTTGCGGATCTTCCAATCGAAGGCGGCCTTGATGGCGTTCTCGATGCCGAGGGCGCCGCCCTCGATGAAGAACATGTGCTTGTTCAGTGAGGGCGGAACGGCCAGGCGGGCGAAGGTGTCCACGAACTCCGCCATGTAGGTCGTGTAGATGTCCGAGTTCGCGGGCTTGTTCACGGCCGCGTCGGCGATGCGCTCGCGGAACTCCGGCGTGTCCATCTTCGGATGGTTGTAGCCGATGGGGCAGGAGGCGAAGTTGGTGAAGAAGTCGAGGACGTTGCGGCCGCGGCGGGAGTCGAACACCCACGAGCCTTTGGACTTCTTCAGATCCATGACGATGTCGTAGCCGTCGGCCAGCATGTGCCGCGACAGAACGTTGTGAACCTCCGCCGGCTGGACGTGGATCCGGCGGTCTGTGATGGCAGAGACGGGCATCGAATACTCCTGGTCGCGAGAGGTTGACAGCCGTCGAACGACGTTGTCTGATTGCGAGCCGGTGCATCTTATCGCAAGCCTCCAGATCCCCTCAAAGGAGCCCCTTCCATGAAAGAAATCGTGATCCTCGGCGGCGCCCGCACGCCGATCGGCTCGTTCCTCGGCACCCTTTCCTCCCTCCCGGCGCCGCGCCTCGGCGCGGTGGCCATCAAGTGCGCGCTGGAGAACTCCGGCGTGCAGGCGGAGCAGATCCAGCAGGTCATCATGGGCAACGTGCTGCAGGCCGCGATCGGCCAGGCGCCCGCGCGGCAGGCCGGCATCTACGCCGGCATCCCCGTCGGCGCCGGCGCGGTGACGGTGAACAAGGTCTGCGGCTCGGGCATGAAGGCCGTGATGTACGCGGCGAACGACATCCGCTGCGGTGAGTACGACCTGGCCGTGGCCGGCGGCATGGAGTCGATGTCCAACGCCCCGTACGCGCTGCCGCAGGCCCGCAGCGGCTACCGCATGGGCAACGGCAAGCTGATCGACGTCATGATCCACGACGGCCTGTGGGACCCGTACGGCGACAAGCACATGGGCAACTGCGCCGAGGCCTGCGTGACCAAGTACCAGTTCACGCGCGAGGAGCAGGACGCCTTCGCCCTCGAGTCCTACCGCCGCGCGCAGGATGCGATCAAGACCGGCAAGTTCAAGAAGGAGATCGCCATCGTCGAGATCGAGGGAAAGAAGGGCAAGTCGGTCGTCATCGACGACGAGGAGCCGTTCGCCGCGCCGCTGGAGAAGATGGGATCACTGAAGCCCGCGTTCGCCAAGGACGGCGGCACGGTCACCGCGGCGAACGCGTCGAAGATCAACGACGGCGCGGCGGCGATGGTCGTCACCTCGGCCGACTATGCCGAGAAGAACGGCCTCAAGCCGATCGCCCGGATCATCGCCCAGTCGACCGCGGCGCAGGAGCCGGAGTGGTTCACCACTGCGCCGGCCAAGGCCATCGACATCGTCCTGAGGCGCGCGAACATGACCGTCGACGACATCGACCTGTTCGAGGTCAACGAGGCCTTCGCCGCGGTGGCCCTGGCGGCGATGAAGGACGTGAACATCCCCGCCGACAAGCTGAACGTCCACGGCGGTGCGGTGGCCCTCGGGCACCCGATCGGCGCCAGCGGCGCGCGCATCCTGGTGACGCTCATCCACGCCCTGCAGGACCGCGGGCAGAAGCGCGGTCTGGCCGCGATCTGCATCGGAGGCGGCGAGGCCGCGGCCATGATCGTGGAGACGCTCTAGGTCAGGAGGTCCGCCAGCCCGGCCATGTCCGGCACCTCGTAAGTCGGCGTGCCGCCGGGCAGCGCGGCCTCCCCGCGGCGATTCACCCACGCGCTGGGGATGCCGTGCGCGTTCGCGGGCACGATGTCGTGGAAGTTGCTCTGCGCCGCGTGCAGCCAGCGCGCGTCGCCGATCCGGTTCCGCGCGGCCGCGAAGTGACCGGGCGCCGGCTTGTACGAGCGCACCTGCTCCGCCGTGATCACCAGCTCGAAGGTGGCGGTGAAGTGCCGGCCGGTGGCGGCGATCAGGTCCTGGTCCGTGTTCGAGAGGATGCCCAGGCGGTAGCCGGCGTCGCGCAGGCGCTCGAGCGCGGGATTGGTGTCGGGGAAGGGCTTCCAGGTCGGCAGCGAGCTCGCCAGGAACGTGCCGCGCTCGTAGGCCAGCGGCCAGCCGAGGGCGTGGGCGACGCGGGCGGCGGTCTCGGTGAGGACGTCGCGGTAGAGGCGGAAGCGCTCGCGCTCCACGACCGGCTCGATGAGGGCGTAGGCGCGGAGCACCTCCTCGCGCCGCAGCTCGATGCCGTCCTCCCGGGCCGCGCGCCGGAAGGCCTCGGCGATCCCGCTCTCCCAGTCGATGAGCGTGCCGTAGCAGTCGAAGGTCACGATGTCGTACTGGCGTTCCACGAGACTTCTCCTTCGGCGTGAGCCATATCACAAACCAGCCGTGGGCGGCAGGGCGTAAGCTGACAGGTCACGGTCCATGAGCGAGACGGTTCCCACCCGCAACCTGCGCACGGCCGAGCGTTACCTGCTCGCGCCGCCGCTGGCCGGCACGTTCGGCGGCGCGCCGGTGGCGGTGTGCGACATCTCCGCGAAGGGGCTGCGCTTCCGGCACGAGAAGCCGCTGGAGACGGGGGCGAAGGCGCTGATGAAGCTCGTCGTCACCGGCGGGGCGGTCAGCGTGGAGGCGTCCATCGTCTGGAGCCACGCCGACGCCGCCGCGCCCGGACGGTTCGTCTCCGGCGCGCGGACGTACGGCCCGCCGGAAGTCATGACCGCGCTGATCGCGCAGCTGCAGACCGAGCGTCGCACCACCCGCATCGAGGAGCTGCGCTCGACCGAGCGCTTCTACGTCGCGCCCTCGCTCGACGGTACGTTCGACGGCCAGCCGGTGCTGATCGAGGACCTCTCCGCGCGCGGCGCCCGGATCGAGACTCTCACCCAGCCGCCGCGCGGCTCGGTCGCGGTGCTGCAGTTCTCCGTGCCGAAGTCCGAGATCGCCGTCAGTGTCCTCGGCGAAGTGATGTGGACCGCGCTGAAAACCATTACCGGCGACGCCGCCGCGCGGACGTATCGCGCGGGCCTGTTCATCAATGAGAAGTCGGAGCTCCTGCGCCTCGCTATCGGCCGCCTGTGCGACCTGAACCGCGCCGCGCTGGACATGCAGTCGCTGCGGCTCAAGCTGAAGATCCTCCGCGCCCGGGCGCGGCAGATGGCCCCGTCCTACCGCGCCATCGAGGCCTCGGGCATCCCCGCCGAGCAGTACCTCCTGATCCAGGGCGTGCGCGAGGAGCTGCGGCTCAACCCGGACGAGGCCATGCACTGGTACCGCCGCGCCCGGATGATCATCAACGACCCCGCCACCCGCGCCGCCGCCCCGCCCATCGCCAGCCACCCGGATGCGCTGGCGGTGTGGGAGTACCTCGACCGGTCGGTCGACCCGTCGATCGTGGGGCGGGCGTTCGAGCTGCCGTTGCCGTAGAGGGTGTCCTCCAGAGAGGTCGACGTCGGGCTCCGGGAGATCGACGTCGCTTTCGGGGAGACCGACGTCGCGCTCCCGGACTTCGACGTCGTGTCCGGCAAGCCCGATGACGGGCTCCCCAATACGCGATCAAAAGCCGTGCTTCTTCCCGGACCGTTCGCGCTCCCGCTCTTCGATGAGCATTTCGACCGCCTTGTCTCCGAGGTTCAGCGGCGGGCCGGGATCGAAGCCCCGGAACGGATACGGCACGCCCCGATGCACGAAGGTCAGCGCCGGCGCGATCGTGGCGATGGCCTTCCCGTCCTCGACGATCGTCAAGGTCTCGCCCTGCTTCACCTCCGCCACGTGGGACGCGAGGTCCGCTGCCAGTTCCTCGACCGTGATCTCCTTGCTCATGTCCCCAGCATCCCTCCCCCCTCCCGCCCTGTCAACGCCTCCACGTTCCGCTGCATCCCCGCCAGCTTGGCTCGCTTGATCGCGCTCTTCCGGAACAGGGACGAAAAGTCGGCCTGGGAGAAGCGCAGCAGGTCGGTGACCGGGGTGGCGCGGTATTCGTCGCGCGGGGTGAAGGCCGGGTGGGGGGCGGCGGGGGCGCGGTTCCAGGGGCAGACTTCCTGGCAGATGTCGCAGCCGAAGGCGTTGCCTTCGAGGTGGGCGGCGAGGTGGGCCTCGAGCGGGCCGCGGTGCTCGATGGTTCCGTAGCTGATGCAGCGCGCGGAGTCGACGGTGCGGTCGGGGAGGATGGCGTGGGTGGGGCAGGCGTCGACGCAGCGGGTGCAGGCGCCGCAGCGGTCGGCCACGGTGGCGGCGGCGACGTCGTTCTCGAGCGCAGTGAGGAGCGTGCCGAGAAAGACGTACGAGCCGTGCTCTTCGTCGATGAGCATGCCGTTGCGGCCGATCCAGCCGAGGCCGGCCTGGGCGGCGTAGGAGCGGTCGGAGAGGGGGCCGGTGTCGACGTAGCGCCAGGTCTTCACGCCCGGCAGCGCGGCCTCGAACTTTCGCAAGAGCGAATCGAGGACGTCGTGGTAGTCGTCGCCGAGGGCGTAGCGGGCGACGTGGTGGCTCAGCGCGCCCTCGGCCGCGTGCGGACGCTCCGACGAATACGGGACGAGGATGGAGACGACGGACCTGGCCCATGGGTAGCGCTCGCGCGGATGGGAGCGGATGGCGGTGTTCTTGGCGAGGTAGGACATCGTGGCGTGGTGTCCGCGCGCGATCCACTCCGCGAACAGCGCCGCGTGGGTGTCCTCGAGGTCGCTGGCGCCGAGGCGCAGCACGCCCTCTTCGCGCGCTACGCGCTCGAGCTCAGGCCAGACCTCGGACAGTTTCGTGGGCATCGTGTGTGCGCCGCAGGATGAACGTCGCCACTTCCGGCTTGCACAGGATGCGCAGGGGCGGGACGGCGCCGATTCCGCGGCTGACGTACAGCAACACGTCGCCCACGCGGTGAAATCCGCTGGCGTAGCGGGCCTCGTGTTTGGAGGGCACCACTACCGATCCGAAGAGGGGGAAGCGGATCTGCCCGCCATGGGTGTGGCCGCAGAGGAGGAGGTCGATCCGCCGGGCGCCCAACTTGTCGATGATGTCGGGGTGGTGGCTGACGCCGATGCGCGGCGCGTCGCGGGGGATGGCCAGGAACGCGGCGGGGATGTCCGGCTCGCCGCGATAGACCTCGTCGATGCCGAGGACGTGTAGGGCGTCGTCGCCGCGGCGGATTTCAATGGATCGATTGATGACGAACTTCACGCCGCGCGCGGTCATGGCCGCGACGACACCGTCCGCGCTGGCCCAGTAGTCGTGGTTGCCGAGCACCGCGTACAGGCCGTCGCGCGCGGCCAGATCGGTCAGCAGCAGGTCGGCCATGAGCGGGATGTGCCGCTCCCAGGTCACGAAGTCGCCGCCGAGGAGGACGAGATCGGGATCGAACTGCGCCACCTGCGCGACGACCTCGCGATAGAGACCGCTGCGGACGAACGGCACGACGTGGGTATCGGTGAGGAAGGCCACCCGGTAGCCGTCGAAGGACGGCGGGAGGCCGTCGATGAAGACCTCGTGGCGCGTGACCTCGATGTGGTAGACGTCGTTGAGCGGCATGCGCGACGGCAGGTTGATCACGTTCGAGGGCAGCGTGTGTGTGCCGGCGACGGGCTCGTCATGCAGGAACAGCAGGCGGATGCGGTCGAGGATCCAGTACGTGCCGATCGCCGCCATCACGAAGAGATGGACGCGCCAGAAGAGCACCGCGAATGCCAGCAGCAGCGGCGGCGTGGCCCAGAGCAGCCATTTGTGCGGCGAGTCCTCCTCGCGGTGGCTGCCGAAAACGATGCGGTTGGCGACGAAGAGAAAGATCCGCGCATCGCCGACGAGCGCGAGGAAGAGCAGGATGAAGAAGAGGGGACGAAGCATCGGCGGTGAAGGATGAAAGAGGAAGGATGAAGGATGAAGCGTCCGGACGGGAAGGAAGAGGTTCGAGTGAAGAGGGAAGAATTGAGAAGCCCGCCGCCCCGCGACGGCGGACGATCATCGGGCGGCGGGCTTCTTCCTTCTTCCCTCTTCACTCGAACCTCTTCCTTCCCGTCCCGGGCGCGCCTCATCCTTCATCCTCCGCCTTCATCCTTCCTTCATCCGATCAAGGATCGGACCAATCATCGTCTCCGGAACACGAATCGTGCCCAACGTCTCGTTGGTCTTCACGCTCCCGTGATCGTCCGACCCGCCCGTGGTGAACTTGCCGCGGAAGCGGGCCAGGTTGGAGTAGCGGGAGCGATTGAGCTCGTCGACGTTGGGGTGGAGGACTTCGACCGCGTCGATGCCGGCGTCGAGGAGTTGGGGCACCAGGCGCTCGTGGTCGGGGTAGAGGGTGGGATGGGCGACCGAGGTCACGCCGCCGGCCGAGCGGATCAGGGACACGGCCTCGGCGATGCGGAAGCGCTCCTTCTCCACGTACGCGGGCTTGCCGGCGGCGAGGTACTTGTCGAAGGCCTCCTGCACCGAGGCGACGTGGCCGGCCTCGACGAGGGCGCGGGCGACGTGCGGGCGGCCCATGGCTCCGCCGGCGGCGAGCTGGTCGACGCGCTCGGCGCTGATGGGCACGCCGAGGGTCCGCAGGCGCTCGACGATGGCGTAGCCGCGGCGGTGGCGGGTCTCGCGGAAGCTGCGCAGCCGCTCCGCGATCTTCTCGTCATTCGGATCGAAGGCGTAGGCCAGGACGTGCACGTCGACGCCCTCGAAGCCGCAGGAGAGCTCCATGCCCGGGATGAGGGTCACCCCGCGCGCGGCCGCGTAGGGCCGGATCTCGTAGAACGCGGCCATGTTGTCGTGATCGCTGATGCAGAGGATGTCGATGCCCGCCGCGAGCGCGACATCGACAACCTCTTTCGGGGAGCGCGTGCCGTCCGAGTGGTAGGTATGGGTATGCAGGTCGGCGTAGCGCAAGCGAAGCTAGATCTTCTTCGCCGCCTTCTTCAGGCCCTTGGCGCTGGCCTTGAGCACGTCCTTGGCGGCGTTGGTCGCGGCCTTCTTCACGGCCTTGACCACCGGCTTGGCGGCTTTCTGCAGCGCCTTGACCTTCGGCTTGGCGGCCTTCTTGATCTTCTTGACGATCGGCTTCGCGTAATCGGCCGCGGCGTCGGCGGCATCGGCCGCCGCGCTCTTGACCTGCTTGACCGTCTTCTTCGCGACTTTCTTGACCACTTTCGTTTTCAGCGCCACAGGTGAATCCTCCTACTGATGTTGCGCGCGTAGTGTAGCAGTGCTCATGCCGTCGGGACCTCGGCCGGCGCGAGCTGGTCGACGACTTTCTGGCAGCGGGCGCAGAGCTCGCCCTCCCGGACCACCTCGTCCCGGTACTGCCAGCAGCGTCCGCACTTCCTCCCTCGGGCCGGGGACATGGTGATGCCGAGGCGCGTTCCGTCGATCTCCACGAAGTCCGGCACCGACTCGTCGGCCGGTCGGACCTCGACGTGCGAGACGATGAACAGCTTGGCCAGGTCGACGCCCGTGCCTTTTGTGATCGGGTCGATGTCGCCGTAGAGCTGGACGTCTGCTTCCAGCGACTGCCCGATCTCCTTGGCCGCGCGGGCGCGCTCGAGCACGGCCAGCACCCCGTCGCGGAGCCGCAACACGCGCGTCCAGGCGTTCACCTGCTCGGCCGGCAGCGACGCGTCCAGGCGCGGGATCTCGGCCAGGTGGACCGAGGCTTCCTTTTCGCCGGGCATGACCTCGTAGATCTCGTCGGCGGTGAAGGAGAGGATCGGGGCCATGGCCGTGGTCAGGCCGCGCAGCACGTGGTACATGGCCGTCTGCCCGCTGCGCCGCTCGCGCGAGTCCGGCGCGTCGCAGTACATGGTGTCCTTCGAGGCGTCGAGGTAGATCGCCGACAGCTCGACCGTGCAGAGCTCGAGGATGCGGTGATAGACCACGTGGAACTCGTAGCTCTCGTAGGCCTGGCGGATGCGGTCCACGGCGCGGCTGGCGCGGTCGAGGATCCAGCGGTCGATCGGCTGGAGCCGCTCGATCGGCAGCGCGTCCTTGGCCGGATCGAAGTCGCTCAGGTTCGCCAGCAGGTACCGCGCGGTGTTACGGATCTTGCGATAGGCCTCGCTGGTGCGGGTGATGATCTGCGGGCCGAAGAACATGTCGTCGGTGTAGTCGCTGACCGCCACCCAGAGGCGGAGGATGTCCGCGCCGCTCTGCTTGATCACGTCCTGCGGGGAGAGGGCGTTGCCGGCGGACTTGGACATCTTCTCGCCGCCCTCGTTGAGGACGAAGCCGCAGGTGACGACCTCGCGGAACGGCGCGCCGCCCTCGATGCCGACGCCGACCAGGAGCGAGGAGTGGAACCAGCCGCGATGCTGGTCGTGGCCCTCGAGGTAGACGTTCGTCGGCCACTCCAGCTCCTCCCGCCGTTTGAGCACGGCGATGTGCGAGCAGCCCGAGTCGAACCAGACGTCGAGGATGTCGTTCTCCTTGCGGAACGACGTGCTGCCGCAGGAGCACGGCTTGTCGTAGAAGTCGCTCGTCGGCCGCTCGTACCACGCGTCCGCCCCCTCGGCGCGGAAGTGCTGCACCACCTTCTCGAACAGCTCCGGCGCGGTCACGGCCTTGCCGCACTGCTCGCAGTAGAGAACGGTGATGGGCACGCCCCAGAGCCGCTGGCGGGAGATGACCCAGTCGGGACGGTTCTCGATCATGCCGTAGATGCGGTCGCGCCCCCAGGCCGGCACCCACTTCACCTTGTCGATCTCCTCGAGGGCGCGCTGGCGCAGGCCGTTGGCGTCCATGGAGATGAACCACTGCTCCGTCCCGCGGAAGATCACCGGGTTCTTGCAGCGCCAGCAGTGCGGATAGGAGTGCGCGATCTGCTCGCCGAGGAGGAGCGAGCCGGTCTCCTGGAGATGCTCGACGATCTTCGGGTTGGCCTTGAACACGTGCAGGCCGGCCCAGAACGGCACGTCCGGCGTGAACTCGCCGCGGTGATTGACGGGTGTGTAGATGTCGAGGCCGTAGCGGCGACCGGTGGCGAAGTCGTCGGCGCCGTGACCGGGCGCGGTGTGCACCAGGCCCGTGCCGGCGTCGAGGGTGACGTAGTCGCCGAGGACGAAGGCGCCTTCGCGGTCGATGAAGGGATGTTTGTAGCGCAGGTGCTCCAGCGCCGCGCCCTTGTAGACCTTGCCGGCCTTGTAGTCGGTCCAGCCGAACTTCTTCGTCACCTGGCCGACGAGGTCGTTGGCGATCAGGTAGTTCGTGCCGTCGTGCTCGACGACCGCGTACTCGTAGTCCGGCTTGACGGCGATGGCCAGGTTCGCGGGAAGCGTCCACGGCGTGGTGGTCCAGATGACGGCGTACAGCGGCTTCTCGATCGGCAGGTCGAGCGCGGTGACGGACTCGTCGAGCATGCGGAAGCGCACGTACACCGACGGCGAGGTGTGGTCGCGGTACTCGACCTCCGCCTCGGCGAGCGCGCTCTGGTCGTAGGTGCACCAATGCACGGGCTTGAGGCCCTTGTAGACCGCGCCGGTCTCGAAGAAGCGGCCGAGGGCGTCGGCGATGTCGGCTTCGTAGTCGAAGGACATCGTCGTGTAGGGGTGGTCCCAGTCGCCGAAGACGGCCAGGCGGATGAAGTCCTCGCGCTGGATGTCGAGATACTTGGAGGCGAACTGCCGGCAGGCCCGGCGGAACTCCGCCGGCGACATCTCCCGCTTCTTCGACCCCAGCTCCTTGTCCACGGCGAACTCGATGGGCAGGCCGTGGCAATCCCACCCCGGCACGTACGGGGAGTCGTAGCCGAGCATCGTCCGCGACTTCACGACGATGTCCTTGAGGGTCTTGTTGAGGGCGTGGCCGATGTGAATCCTGCCGTTGGCGTACGGCGGCCCGTCGTGGAGCACGAACTTGGGTCGGCCGGCGGACTTTTCGCGAATGAGCTGATAGAGGTTCATCCCCCGCCACTTCTCGAGCCGCTTCGGCTCGTTCTGGGGCAGGTTCGCCTTCATCGCGAACGTGGTCTGGGGCAGGTTGAGGGTCTTCTTGTAGTCGCTACTGTCGGCCATGGTGACCGGGCAAACTAGCAGCGGCAGGCGCGCATTTCAAGGACGCGCGGCCGCCCAGTCCCACAGTTGCAATGCCTGCTGCAGGACCTCCACGACATCCTGGCGCGCGAAATAGCGCTCCTCGACGAGCTTCAGCGTGGCCGCGGTGATTGCGCCGAGGTAGGCGTCGCGGCTCGGATAGCGCCGGGCGACCTCCTCTTTCGTGAACGGGAGGAATGCGCCCGCGAACAGGGCGCGATCGGTTGGGAAGCCGGTCGCGGGCGCGCGCAGGTTCCAGCCGGTATGCGTGCCCATCGGTGCCGAGAGGAAGGGCAGCCGCACGCCGGTAAGCTCGTTGCCGTCGGCGTTCACTTGCGGGACGAGCGTCGTGTAGGTGCTGCGCCGGTCGTCGCGGAACGGCGCGTAGGCCCAGGTCGGAGCGTTCTTCATCGCCAGGGCGGCGGGCGGAACCAGCGTTCCGTCGGCGATCTTCGGATAGCGGCTCGGCGGCGGCTCGGTGCCCTGCTTGACCCACGCGTCCATGGCGTCGATGAGTCCGTGGGCGACGACCCAGTAGCTGACCATGTTCTGCAGAGACTGGCCGCCCGCCGCGCGCTCGGGCGGAAACGGTCCGTCCACATGCCCGGTCCCGGTGATGAAGTAGATGCGGGAGGTGGGGGGCGGCGCGACGTCGGTGCGGCCGTCCGGCGTGGTGTGGATCAGCGATCCGCCGCGCGACCAGTACTCGTAGGCCGTGTTCACGTAGAAGATCTTCGGGACCACTTTGTCCGCGGTCGCGCGATCGAGGAGGCCTTCCGTGCGGCCGGTCGCGCGATCGGTCGCGGGCAGGTCGGTGAAGGGGAAGATGTCGGCGCGATCAAAGGCCGGAACGGGCGAGAGCGGAGCGCGCGAGGGCTGGGCGAACCGATGATTGAAGTTGCCGCGTCCCGCGCCGGCCACGAAAACGATCAGGCCGTCGAACACCTGCCGCCCATCCTCGTCCGCGTTGAAGCCTTCGTAGACGAAGTGCCGCAGAAAGCGGCCGGTCTGGGAAATGCCGAGCGCATAGGCATGCTTCGCGTGGGCGATCGAGCTCGGATCGTGCCTGGCCCAGGAGGCGAAATCGCGAATCGCGGCCAGGCCGGTCCCGACGACGGCCGGATCGACGGCGGTGTAGGTGATCTCGTAGATCCGGCCGGGCACGAACCCGCCGTCGAGCTGGATGGTGCGGTCGTCCTTGAAGCGCCACTGGCTGCGCGGAATCGGGCGCGGCGTCGCCGTGACGGCCTCGCGCACGGTCAGCACGTTCGCCGGATCGTTGCGGTCGGCGACCGGGTACCCCTTTCCTCCGAGCGCGGAAAAGGGCTCTTTGCCGTAGGACGCGCTGATGAAGTGTCCGATGGTGTGCTCCGCCATCGGCTGGTCGACGATGAAGTCGGAGCGGACCTGCCCGCGGACGCCGCGCGCCACCGGGGCGTCGAAGTGGAGCAATTCCGCGTCGTCGCGGACGTCGAACTGCCAGGCCACCCAGGCCATGGTGTAGCCGCGCTGGAAGAGCGCGTCGTCGTACTTCGGCTCGGCGAACGAGCCGAGGCCGCCGCGGTTCGGGACCTCGACATAGAGCGTGTCGTTGCCGCCGCATTTCGGGCGGAGGATGACCACGTCGGAGGTGAAGGTCACTTCGCCGCGGGCATCGCGGGGCGCGCGGTCGAGGTCGGCGATGATCCTGTTGTGCGCGTTCGCGGGATCGACGGCGAACACGACTCGGCCTTTGATCTTCTCGTAGCGATCGCCGACGTCCGTGCGCGAGGCGATGTCCAGACGGACGACGCGGGCGGAGAGGGGAAGGGCGAGGGTGAGCAGGGCCACAGCCGCGAGTCGGCGCATCAAGGGATCCAGTTCCATAGCTCCAGCCCCTGCCGAAGCAAGCGGTGGACCTCCTCGGCGACCAGGAAGCGATCTTCGACGAGCTGCATCGTCGCCGCGGTGAAGCGGCCGAGGTATTCGTCGCGGTCGCGGTAGCGCCGTGCGATCTTCGTCTTCGGGAAGGGGAAGACCGCTCCGATGAAGCTGGCCCGGTACTCGGGGAAGCCGATCGCCGGCGCGCGGAGGTTCCAGCCGGTGAACCGCGCCAGCGGCGCGGCCAGGAAGGGCATGCGCACGCCGGCGAGCTCGTTGCCATCGGCGTCGACCTGCGGGACGAGGGCGGTGTAGGTGCCGTTGCTGCTCGGCGCGTCGCTGCGGTGGGAGAGGTTGACCGTGTACGGCTGGTAGGCGAAGCGCGGGCCGTCCTTGACCGCCAGATCCTCGACGCGCACCAGCGTGCCGTCGCTGATGCGCGGGTAGCGGCTGGGCGGTGGGGCGGTGCCCTTCTTCACCCACGCGTCCATGGCGTCGATGAGCGCGTGCGTGACCGGCCAGTAATTCATGAAGTTCTGCAGCTGCTGGGCGAAGTCCGGCTTCACCGGCGGGAACTCCCCGCCGACGTGCCCCAGGCCGGCAAGCAGGTAGACCCGCGTCGTCGGCGGAGGCTCGACGTCGGCGCGGCCATCGGGGGTGGTGTGGATCAGCGAGCCGCCGCGCGACCAGTACTCGTAGGACGTGTTCGTGTAGAAGATCTTCGGTACGACCTTCTCGGCGACGGCACGGTCGAGGAGGCCGGGGACGTCGGTGAACGGCGGCACGTCGACCGGGTAGAACGCGGGGACGATCGGCTGCGCGTCGCGCGAGGGCTGGGCGAAGCGGTGATTGAAGTTCCCGCGGCCGGCGCCGGCGACGTGCACGAGCAGGCCGTCGAAGACCTGCCGCCCGTCCTCGTCGGCGTTGAAGCCGTCGTGGACGAAGTGGCGGAGGAACCGCCCGCTCTGGGAGATGCCGAAGCCGTAGGCGGTGCTGGCGCGGGCGACGGCGTCGGGGGAGTGCTTGGCGTACGCGACGAAGTCGCGCACGGCGGCGAAGCCCGCGCCGACCACGGCCGGATCGGCGGCGGTGTAGGCGATCTCGTAGATCTTGCCCGGCACGAACCCGCCGTCGAGAGCGATGGTGCTGTCGCTGGTGAAGCGCCACTTCGTGCGCGGGATGATCCGCCGCGGCGAGGTCGGCTCGTCGCGCTCGGTGAGGAGGTTCGCCCGGTCGTTGCGGTCGGCGACCGGATAGCCCTTGCCGCCGAGCGTGCCGGTGATGACGTGGCCGATGCTGTGCTCGTCGGTCTTCGCGGTGACGATGAAGTCGGAGCGCACGCGCCCGCGCACGCCGCGGGCGACGGGGGCGTAGAGGCGCAGCCGGCCCGCCTCGTCGCGGACGTCGAACTGCCAGCCGAGGTGGGCGACCGTGTAGCCGCGGAGGAGGAGGAAGTCGTCGCGGTCGGGGAAGCCCAGGCCGCTCTTGCCGCCGCGGTTCGGGATCTCCAGGAACAGCGTGCCGTTCCCGCCGTGCCTGGGCCGGAGAATGGAGACGTCGGCGGAGAATTCGACCTCGCCCGCGGCGTTCTTCGGCGCGAGCTCGAGATCGACCACGGCGCGGTTGTGCGGGTTCGCCGGATCGACGGCAAAGTACACGCGGCCGTCGATCTGCTCGTAGCCGTAGGGAGCGTCGCGGCGGGAGGTTACGTCCAAACGGACGACGCGCGCGAAGAGCGGCGTCGCGACGAGGAGAAGAAGAAGGATCCGTTTCACATGCCGCCGCCGGCGGTGAGGGCCCGCGGCGCCGTGACGCGCAGCTTCATCCCGACGCGCAGCTTCGCGTTCTTCGACAGCTCGTTGAGCTCGCGCAGCTCGCTCACCGACAGGCCGTTCTTGCGGGCGATCGAGTAGAGCGTGTCGCCCTTGCGCACGGCGTAGAAGAACTGCTCGTTCTCGCTGTGGGCCAGAAGGGCGCCGAGCTCGCGGGCCCGGACGGGGAGGTAGATCGCGTCGCCGCGGCGGATGTCCTTCGCCGACTCGACGTCGTTCATGGCCAGGATGGTCTCGGGCGTGGTGCCGATGGATCGGGCCAGGCGCTTGACCGAGTCGCCGGGGCGGATGGTGTATGAGCAGTATTTGATGTAGGCGTCTTCCTCGCGGAGCGTGTCGGCGCGGGCGAGGAGCGTCTCCGCGACCTTCGACGGCACGCGTACGGAGGCGCGGCCCGGCGGGACGACACCGCGGCGCAGCGCCGGATTCATCGCCTTCAGCCCATCCTCGTCCACCCCGATCACCTCGGCGATGTAGGCGAGGGAGACCGGTCCGCGGACTTCGACGCGCTTGTCGTCCACGTCGACCGGCTTGCCGAGCTCGAAGCCGTAAGTCGCGGGATCGCTGGCGATGAGGAGGGTCGCGTAGAAGGTGGGGACGTAGCCGCGGGTCTCCTTCGGCAGCGCCGACTGCTCCAGGAGCTCCCAGAACGTGGTCGCGCCGTACTCGTCGAGCGTGCGGCGCACGCGCCCGGGGCCGCAGTTGTACGCGGCGAGGGCCAGCGACCAGTCGTCGAACATGCGATAGAGGTCCCGGAGGTACGCCGCGGCCGCGCGCGTGGAGCGCTCCGGGTCGGCGCGCTCGTCGACCCACCAGTCCACGCGCAGACCGTACTCGCGCGCGGTGTCGGGCATGAACTGCCACACGCCGTGCGCGCCGACGCGCGAGGTGAGTGTGGGCATGTACGCGCTCTCGATGACCGGCAGATAGGCGAGGCCCTTCGGCAGCTTGTGCTCGGCCAGGGCCTTGTCGATGAGGTTCCGGAAGCGCCCCGAGCGGATCAGCGAGGTCTGGATGCTGTCTTTGAGCTCGGTGGTGAAGTAGCGGACGGCGGCGTCGATGGTGCGGTGCTCGGGGATGGGGATCGAGGCGGCGGCCTCGATGTCGACCACCGGCAGCTCGTCAGTCGGGGTGGCGGGGTTGGTGCCGCGGGCGAGGATGTGGGTGTAGGCCTCTTCGAGCGACTTCCTCAGCTCTTCGGCCTCGGTCCCCATCCCCGAGCACCGCACCATCG
>JBIOTX010000006.1:0-16938 GCA_044866315.1 Thermoanaerobaculia bacterium
GTTCGGAAGTCGCAACGGTCTGCTGCAGGTCGCGCGCGCGGCGGTGGCTGACATCGGTGCGGTGGCGCTCCTCGTGGCGCCCCGACGTCTCACCGGCGCGGTTGCCGCCGTGACCGGGCTGACGGGCATCACGCTGCTCATCCTCGCGGGTCATTCGGCGGCGCTTTCCGACCCGGTGCCTGTCGTCGTCGGCATCGTCCACGTCGTGGCCGTGGCGATCTGGGTGGGTGGGCTCGCCGGGCTCGTGCTCGTGCTCTTCCGGCCGGCGCTGATCGTCGAAGGGCCGCCGCCACGGATGCGCGAGATCGTGCCGCGCTTCTCCGCGCTCGCCCTGGCCGCGATCGGCTTGGTCGCCGTCACCGGGGCCTACGAGGTATGGGTCGAGACCGGCGAGCTGCTGCCGATCGGCACCGATTACGGGCGCACCCTCCTCATGAAGACGGCGCTCGCCATCGGTGCCTTCGCCGTTGGATCGCTCAACTACCTCGACGGCGGACGGATGCGCCCGTGGCTCGACGGCTTCCCGACACGGATCGGGCTCGAGTCGATGGCCGCGGCGGCGGTCCTGGTGTTTGCCGCCGCGCTCGCCGCAACGCCACCGAGCGAGGGCCAGGGCGTCAAGATCCAGCCGATCCCCGACGCCTTCGGAAACGTGGCACCCGTCATGGCGTTGGAGGTCGTCCCCGGGCGTCCGGGGGTGAATCGCCTGGTCGTCACGGCGACCGATGCCCTCATCTCGCTCGACCTGAGTGTCACGCTCGACCAGCTCGATGCGGGCACCTCATCCACGGTCCCGCTCGTTCCCCGTGGCCTCGAGGGCATGGGAGGGATGGAGGGCATGGACCACAACGCCATGGCAACCCGCAACGACGACGGCACGATCGACTGGACTGCCGATGCCATCGTCCTGCCGGCCGGGAGCTCGTGGGACGCCACAGTCGAGGCGACGTCCTCATCGGGTGCCGAGCTCACGCGACAGCGGTTCGGATTCGCGCTCGACGAGGACGGCATCTCCGCGGGGGAGGTCACCAGCCTCCTCAACCCCGGTGCGGCGATCGGCCTCCTGCTCCTGATGGGCGGCGCGATCGCTCTCGGTCTGGGCCTTGGTGGGTTCGTCCTTCCCCGGTGCGAGGCCGCCGCCTCGCGGCTAGCTCTGCTGGGCGGCGGGATGACCGGCGTGGTGCTCGGAGCGCTGATCGGACTGCAGGCGCTCCTGGCCTGACGCGTTGCGTCGCCACCGCACCCCTGCCACGATCGACACTCACATGACCGGGACCCTCACCGTCCTCGACACCCTCGGCCGGCCGATGCGCGACCTCCGTGTCAGCGTCACGGACCGATGCAACTTCCGCTGCACGTACTGCATGCCGAAGGAGGTCTTCGGCCGCGACTTCGCCTTCCTGCATCGCGACGAGCTGCTGACGTTCGAGGAGATCGCCCGCGTGTCGCGCCTCTTCGTCGCCCACGGGGTGAAGAAGATCCGCCTCACCGGCGGCGAGCCGCTGCTGCGCCGCGACCTCGAGCGCCTGGTGGCGCAGCTCGCGGCCATCGACGGGCTGGAAGACATCGCCCTGACCACGAACGGCGCGCTCCTCACGCGCGAGAAAGCGCGCGCGTTGCGCGACGCGGGCCTGCGCCGGATCACCATCAGCCTCGACTCCCTCGACGACGCCGTATTCCGGCGGATGAACGACGTCGATTTTCCGGTCGACCGCGTGCTGCGGGCGATCGACGACGCGGCCGAGGCGGGGCTCGCGCCGGTCAAGATCGACGTGGTGGTCAAGCGCGGGATGAACGACACCGGCCTGGTCGATCTGGCCCGGCATTTCCGCGGCACGGGACACATCGTCCGCTTCATCGAGTACATGGACGTCGGCAACACCAACGGCTGGAGGATGGCGGACGTGGTCTCCGGCCGCGAGATCCTGGAGACGCTCTCCCGGGAGTGGCCGCTGGTGCCCGCCGATCGCGACTACTACGGCGAGGTCGCCGAGCGCTGGCAGTATGCCGACGGCGCCGGCGAGATCGGCATCATCACCTCGGTCACCCAGCCCTTCTGCGGCACGTGCACGCGCGCCCGGCTGGCGGCGGACGGGAAGCTCTATCTCTGCCTCTTCGCCAGCGCCGGCCACGACCTGCGCCGCCCGCTCCGCTCGGGCGCGAGCGACGCCGAGATCTCCGCGCTGATCGCCGGCGCCTGGGGCGCGCGCACCGACCGCTACTCGGAGATCCGCTCGGAGAACACCATCGGTCTCAGGAAGGTCGAGATGTCCCACATCGGCGGGTGACACGCGGAGCGTGTCATCCGAGCGAAGTCGAGGGATCTCTACTCCCGTCCGCCGTTGTACTTCTCCTCCGACGAGCTCGGCACGGTCGTCAGCTTCACCGCGTTCTCGTTGTCGAGCTTCACCCTCGGTCCGTACGGCTGCAGGCGCCCGGACCAGGTCTTCTCCCGCATCGCCCGCCCTTCCTTGATCTCCTGAATCTGGCTCTTCTTCATGCCCGGGGAAGTTGCGACAGTCGGGCCATTCCCTCCACGAAGAGGTTCTTTCCGCCCTGGGAGGGGTGGCGGACCTTCTCGTGGGCGATGCCGAGCTTGGTCAGCGACAGCGAGGCCTGGTTGCCGATGGCCACGACCTGCTGAATGGGAAAGAGGCCCAGCAGGCGCTCGATGAAGGGCTGGCCGAGGAGGAGCTCGGCGGCGCTCGGGACGCGGTTGGAGAGCGGCTCGCCCTCGTGGAACGGGTGAAAGGGAAAGGCGTTCCAGAGCAGCGGCAGCGGCTCGATGTCCTTGATCGTGCCCCAGACCATCGTCGCGCTGGCCTCGGTCGACAGCTTCGGGCCGGGCGTGGCCTTGCGATAGCCGCGGTCGGCGCCGAGGATGCGGCCGGAGCGGGTGTCGACGCCGCCGAGCATCACCGCCTCGCTCACGAACGCGATTCCGGTGAGGCGCCCGCCGCGATAGCTCACGGCCTCGCCGATGAGGAGCATGCGCGGTCCGATGGCCGCCAGCTCGTCGAGGTAGAGCCGGAGATTGCGCCGGCGGACGGCGTTTCCCTGCAGGTCGCCGACGGTGCGGGAGAACTGGTTCGTGGCCCGGTCGGAGACTTGCGCGGCGGCGAGGTCACTCAGAAACCGGTCGAAGCGGCGGGCGGACATGCGCGCCGTACAATAGCCCGATGCGCAGCATTCTCGCCGCCGCCCTCTGTGTCCTCGCGCTGCCGCTCTTCGCCACGCAGCCCAATCCCTCCCAGAAGCAGCGCGAGATCATCGAGGAGCTGATGCAGGTGACGAACATGGGCAAGGTCGTCCACGACTTCGCGGACGCCAGCCTGGCCCAGGTCCACGAGAGCATGATGAAAAAGTACGCCAACCTCGGCGAGGAGTTCGCCGAGGAGGCGAAGCAGGACTCCGTCCGCCTGCGCGAGCTGATCCGGGCCAGCGATCTCGAGGGCGTCATCCGCCAGCTCTTCATCCAGCTGTACGCGAAGTACTTCACCGAGGACGAGCTGCGGGACATGGTCGCGTTCTACCGGACCCCGACCGGTCAGAAGTCGATGCAGGTCTTTCCCCAGCTCATGGCCGAGTCGATGCAGTCCGCCGAGACCCTCTTCCAGCCGATCTTCGAGAAGGCCTGGAAGCAGGTCGAGGACGAGCGCAACAAGCGCAAGCCGTGGCGGAAGACCATGATCGACATCCGCGAGCTGGCGGACGCGATCGAGAGCTATGCCGAGGACGAGGAGTCGTATCCGAAGCTGTCGCTTTCGGATCTGAAGGAGCTGCTGGAGCCGGACTACATCGATGCCCTGCCCATGAAGGACGTCTGGGGCCACGAGCTCGCGTACGTGACCTCGGACGACGGCGCCTACTACCGCATCGTCAGCGCGGGCGAGGACGGCATCTTCGAGTGGGACAGCCGCCGGATCGTTCTCGGCGAGCGCCCGATCCGCTACAGCGAGAACCTCGAGGACGACATCATCTTCGCCGACGGCCAGTTCGTGCAGGCGCCGGCGGTGTCGAAGCCGAAGACCGATCAGTGACGGACGGAGCGCTTCTTTCCCGGTAGCGGCGCCGTGTCGGTGAGGCGCAGCACGCGCCCGCCGCCGTGATCGCCGACGTACAGCTCACCGTTCACGTCCTCGCCGAAGGTGCTGATGAAGAACGAGGCGTCGAAGAGGAGCTGCGAGGTCACGGCGCCGGTGGAGCTGCGCGTCGCGCCCCAGATCATCCCGTTGCAGTAGTCGGCATAGATGTACATCCCGTGGAGGCGCGGATACTGCGCGCCGCGGTAGACGTAGCCGCCCGTCACCGAGCACGCGCCGCTGGTGTGGCCGTACTCGATCACCGGCAGCACCAGCGTGCCGTTGTTGCAGTTCGTAGTCGGGTTGAAGCAGTGCGTCCCCTCCATCCGCCGCCAGCCGTAGTTCTCCCCGCCGATGCTCGTCGCCGGCTGGAAATGAACCTCCTCCCACGATCCCTGCCCGACGTCGGCGATCCAGAGATCGCCCGTAGCCCGGTCGAACGAGAACCGCCAGGGGTTGCGCAGCCCGTAGGACCAGATCTCCGGCCGGACGCCGGTCTGGCCGCGGAAGGGATTGGACTGCGGGACGGCGTAAGGCGTGCCGCCGTCAACGTCGATCCGCAGCATCTTGCCCAGAGGATCGCCGAGATTCTGTGCGCGGTTGTCGGGATCCCCGCCCGACCCGCCGTCACCCATGCCGATGTAGAGGTACCCGTCCGGCCCGAACTGCAGCTGCCCCCCGTTGTGGTTCGCGAAGGGCTGGTCGATGAGCAGGAGCACGGAGGCCGAGGCGGGATCGGCGCGGTTCGGATCCGCCGCCGAGACCCGGTAGCGGGCGATCACCGTGTCGCCCCCTGGGCGGTCCGTGTAGTTCACGTAGAAGAACCCGTTCTCCGCGTACCGCGGATGAAACGCGAGCCCGAGCAGCCCCCGCTCTCCGCCCGCCAGCACGAGCGTGCGGATATCGAGAAAGGGCGTGGGCAGGACGGTCGTGCCGTCGTAGACCATGATCTGCCCCGCCTGAAGGACGATGAACAGCCGGGAGTCCCCCGCGTGCGTGATCGCGACGGGCTGGGTCAGCGCAACCCCGCTGGCGGCGATGGGAGTCAGGGCGACCCGCGGCGGATCGGCGAGCGCAGCGGTGGCCAGGAAAAGGAGCAGGACGAACCGGGTCACGCGCGCAGCGTATGCAAATGCCGGCCCGCCGTTGCCGATCTTGCCAGAACTTACGGCAACAGCTGCGGGCGGCGGCCCTCCGGCCGCCGCCCGCGAGGGATTACTGACATCGTGGATGCCCAGTCGTGCAGCAGCAGAGCGAGCAATTGAGCTCCTCTTGTCGACAGGCTGCCAGACACTCGGTTCGTCCCGGCGTTCCGATGGGACCGCACGCATCGACGCAGTCCAGGTACGCCGCGGTGCAGCCACAACTCGATCCGTCACAGGATGCTTTGACCCGCGTCTCCCGACCAGGCTCCGAGGGAACTTCCTCCGCAGCGGTGTTCGGCTCCACGACTTGCGTCGGGAGAACGGGTGTCGCCTGTGGATCGATCGGGGTGCATTCGAATGGTTCGGACGATGCGGCAAGCAAAATGACCGGGAAGAGGAAAAGGGAAGCGGCAATCCAATGTTTCATCTCGACCTCCGATGCCTGGTTCGACGGACGAAAGAAAGGCCGTATTCGCGGGCGACGGAATGCCGTTTGGAATGGAGCCGGGTGGATAGCTCCTGCCGGAGATCGACGGTCGAAAGGGACGCCGTATTACCACCGCGCCATCACCCGAATAATTGATCGCCAATGGCCCCTGCCGTGCTTGAAAATGGGCGCCGGTGAGCACGATGGCCACGGATCGTGATGAGTGGGTCGCCGACAACGATCCCCGCCTGGCGCGCCTCGTGCGGCGAGACGTGGACGCGGAGTCGGAGATCGCGCGCATCCTCAGCGACGACGCCCGTCCGCTCGTGGAGCTGGTGGTCTCGCGCTACACGAAGAGCGGCAGGCTCCTGACCGCCGAGGATGCGGAGGACGTGGCGGCGACCGTGGACGTGCGGCTCGTGGAGAAGCTGCGCTCCACGGCCAGCGATCCGCGCGACTCCATCCGCGACCTCCGCAGCTACGTCGCCACCGTCGCCCACAACACGGTCAACGACTTTCTGCGCAAGCGCTTTCCGGAGCACGTGCGGCTGCGCAAGCGCCTGCGCTACATGCTCGACCGCGACGAGCGCTTCGCCGTGTGGGCGGGGAGCGCCGGACTCGTTTGCGGCCTCCGCGCGTGGCGCGGGCGCGGGGACGTCCTCGTCATGGCGCCGTCGTGGAGCGGCAGCGGCGCGAGCGCGGGCGCGCTCGAGGATCTCTTCCGCACGGCCGGCCGGCCGATGCTTTTCGACGCGCTGGTGTCGCTCTTCGAGGAGACCACGAGCGAGGCACTGCCCGTCGCCGATGCCACCGACCAGGCGCCGCCGCCGGACGAGCGGATCGAGGACCGCGAGGTCGTTCGCGCGCTCTGGCTGGAGATCCGCCAGCTGCCGCCGATGCAGCGGAAGGCGCTTCTCCTGAACCTGCGCTACGGCGGCGAGCTGGATACGCTGGCGGTGCTGCTGCTCTCCGGCGTCGCCGGCATCGGCGAGCTGGCCGCGGCGCTGGAGATGAGCGAGCGCGAGCTGGCCGCGATCTGGAACGATCTTCCCTGGGACGACCTCGGCATCGCCTCGCTCCTCGGCGTCCCGCGGCAGAAGGTCATCAACCTGCGCAAGTCCGCGCGCGAGCGGCTGTCGCGAAGGCTGCGCCGATGACGGGCGAGCACGCGAGCGAGCAGGTCCTGGAGCGGATGGCCCGGCGGGAGCTCGGCCCGGAGGCGTTCCTGGCCACGGCGAAGCATCTCGAGAGCTGCCCGGCGTGCGCCGCGAAGGCGCGCGCCCGCGCCTCGCGCGATCTGGGAGCGCTCCGCCGCGAGCTCACCGCCGCGCCGCCGCGGCGACGGGGGCACATCGCCAGCATCGCTGCCGCGGCGGCCGTTGCCGCCGCCCTGGCGGTGGGATTCATCGTCACGCGCGACGATCCGGCCGGGCCGGTCGTGACGCCGCCGCCGCGCACGGCGACGGTGGCCAGCCGTCCGGCACCGCCTCCGCCGGCGCCGCAGATGGCGGCGACCTATGCCGACGCCGAGTGGCAGCGGCTCGTGGACGAGGCCCGTGCCAGCGGCAGGCTGCCGTTTCCGGACGACCTGGACGAGCTGCGCGGCAGCCCCGAGGTTTTGCGCGGCGAAGGCCGCGAGTCGCTGCGGGTGAGTCCCGCCGGCATCGTGGTCGAAGACCCGCGGCCGGCGTTCACCTGGACCGCCCGCGGATCGAAGACGTACGTCGTCTTCGTGTTCGACGGCGAGCGCGAGGTCGCGCGCAGCGGCGAGCTGCGTGGGGACTCGTGGCGGCCCGATCGCGACCTGCCGCGCGGGCGGATCCTGTCGTGGCAGGTGGAGGCCGGCGAAGGCGAGGAGCTGGAGACCATCCCCCGCCCGCCCGCGCCGCCGGCGAAGTTCCGCATCGTCTCCGAGCGCGATCGGCGCGACATCGAGCAGGCCCGGGCGCTCCATCCCGACGACGCGCTGCTGCACGCGGTGCTCTACGCGCGCGCGGGGCTGCGCGAGAAGGCGCTGGACGCTTTCCGGCGATGATCCGCTTCGCCTGTCTCGCCGTCCTCGTCGCTGCCTTCGCGTCGGCCGCGCCGCTGTGCGCCGATCCCGCGGCCGCGGTGCGCGAACTGCTGGCGCACTCCGTTGCCGGCGATCTTCCGGACCAGCCCTTCCTCGACGGGCATCGGCGGCGGATCCAGGCGCGTTGCGCGCAGCTCGTCTCCCTCCGCACGGAGATCGTCTCCGCGGACGACCAGACGGCGGCTGTCGACACCGAGGAGACCTATCTGCTCGATGCCGCCCGCCTGGTGATGGCCCACTCGCGATTCGCTCTGCGCCGCGAGCGCGGCGAGTGGCGTGTGGTCGCGTGGGACTCGCGCGAGGCTGCGTTCGCGGAGCAGCTCGCCGCCGCCGCTCCCGCCGATCGCGCCGCTCTCGTCGCGGAATCACCGGAGCTCCACACCCTTCCGCTGGTCCGCGCGCTGGCGCGCCGCACGATCGACGACATCAACGCCAATCAGCTCGAGGACGCCGTGTCGCTGGTCGAGATCGCGTCGGGCATCGCCGCGGATCTCGGCGATCCGGCGGCGCTGGCCGAGGTGCTCGCGGCGCGCAGCGTGGTGGTGCGCTATCGGAATGCGGCGGACATTCCGCTGGCGATCGAGCTGGCGCGCGAGGCCGTCGACCTCGCCGCCGCCTCCGGCGACCGCGACGCCCACGGCAGCGCGCTGCTGCGTCTCAGCCGGGCCAAGGAGAACCTCGACGGCGGAATCGACGCGGAGCCGTTGCGCGCGTTCCTGCATCAGTTCGGCGACCGTGTGGAGAGCGCGGCCCTGCTCGCGCTCCTCGCGACCGGAGTCACCCGCGAGCTCAACGAGGCCGGTGCGCTCCGCGAGGCCGTGCGCTACGCGGAGATGGCGGCGCGGTTCGCCGACGAGAGCGGCGACGCCGCCGCCCAGATCAGCGCGGAGCTCCTCCTCGGCGGCGCCTACACGACCTACGGCGGCGCGGGGGATCTCGCCCTCCGGCACTTCCGCCGCGCGGCCGAGCGCTCGCTCGCCGCCGGCTTCGAGAGCGCGGCGGCAGCGAGCCTGGCCAGCATCGCCGCCGCGCAGAACGGCGTCGGCCTCGTCGACGAGGCGACGGCCACGGTCGACGCGGCGCTGGGGGCGCTCACCGCGCCCCTGGCCCGCGGCCAGCTGCTGGCCATGCGGGCCTGGATTCACACCTCGGCCGGCCGGCTCGACGCGGCGGAGCGCGATCTGCAGGAGGCGTTCGCGCTCGCGCCCATGCAGCGCCCGCAGCTCGAGGCCCGCCTGGCCGACCTGCGCTTTCGGCAGGGAAGGCTGGACGAGGCGCTGGCGCTCGCCGAGCGCGTCGGCGCGGCGAGCCCGAACCTGCAGATGCGCGGGATTCGGGCGATGATCATGCGCTGCTGGAATCGTCCCGAGGAAGCGCTGCGGCTGATCGAAGAGATGGACGCGGACGTGGAAGCCCAGCCGAGCGCCGTCGCCGATCCGCAGCGGCTGCTCTTCGCCGGCGGCGACGCCGCCGCCCACGGCGCGCTATGGGTGAACATTCTCGTCGAGCAGGGCCGGCTGGGCATGGCCCTGAACGTCGACGAGCGGATGAAGGCGGCCATGTTGCGGAAAGCGGTCGCGACCGGGCGCGGCCGGGCCGGGTTCGACCGGCCGGCCGAGCACGAAGCCGAACAGACCCTGACCGTGCGGGTGGCCTCGCTCAATCGCTCGCTGTTCGCGGCGAGGAACGCGACAGAGATCGCGTCGCTGCGCGAGCGGCTGACCGAGGCCCGGAGGGAGCTGGTCGACTTCCGGCAGCGGAAGCTCGCCTTGCTTCCGGCCGATGTCCCGCCGGCAATGGAGATCGACATCGATCGCCTGCCGCCGCGTCTCGACAACGTGACCATCGTCAGCTACGCCCCCACGGACGAGGGCACGACCATCTTCGTCATCGGCCCGAAGACGAACGGCCGGCGCAGGCTGACCGTGCGCATCGCCCCGATCGGCACGCTGCCGCTCAGCCGTCTGGCGAAGCGCTTTGCCAGTCTGCTGAGCGAGCGCAATCTGCGCGTCGACGCGTTCGGCGCGGAGCTGTACGAGCTGCTGCTGCGTCCGATCGAGGGCGAGCTCGGAACGGGACCGCTGTGCATCGTGCCGGACCACGATCTCTGGTACGTGCCCTTCCACGTGCTGAAGCCGAAAGACGGAGAGCGGGTGATCGATCGCTGGCCCGTCTTCTACGCGCCGTCCATCTCCGTGCTCGCCCTCGCCGAGTCGAAGCGTGAGCAGCGGCCCTTGCGCGAGCGTCCGGCCGTGCTGGCCTTCGCCAACCCGCAGCTCGGAGCGGAGACGGTCTCGCTCTATCGCGCCTTCGACCCCTCCGCGCCCCTCGGCGCGCTGCCGGAGGCCGAGACCGAGGTGCGCGCCATCGGCCGGATCTACGGGCCCGCGCACAGCACCATCCGCATCGGCGCCGAGGCCCGCGAGGCCCTGCTCAAGCGCGACGCCTCGCGCTATGACGTCCTGCACGTCGCCACGCACGGTCTGGTCTCCGGCGACGCGCCGATGTTCTCCGCGCTGGTGCTCTCGGCCTCCCCCGGCGAAGCCGGCGACGACGGCCTCCTCGAGGCCCGCGAGATCGCCTTGCTCGATCTCGACATCGACCTGGCGGTCTTCTCCGCCTGCGACACCGGCAAGTCCACCTCCGGCGGCGTCCTCGGCTTCGCCTGGGCCCTCTTCGCCGCCGGCTGCCCGACCACGGTGGTCAGCCAGTGGCACGCCCAGTCCGCGTCCACGGCCAGGCTGATGATCGAGTTCCACCGCCAGCTCGTCGCCGGCGCGAGCAAGCCCGAGGCGCTGCGCCGCGCGCAGGCGAAGGTGCGCGGGGACCGAAAGTACGCGCACCCGTTCTACTGGGCGCCGTTCATGATCGTGGGGGCGCCGTGAGGGGTAGGGAATGCGCACTCTGCGTCACCCCTAGACAGAGCCTGTCATCGAAGGAACGAAAGGAGAAGAGTCATGGTCCCACCCTACGATTCCGCAATCTCCGATGCCATCCAGCGCGGCGACGCGCGCAAGTTGCAGGCGCTCGTCAAACAGGCCAAGACGCTTCACAAACAGCAGGGAGATCTGGCCGGGGCCATCCGTCGCGGCGAGGCCGCGCTCAAGAAGCTCGGAGGGAGCAAGGCCACCACGGGCAGTAAGGGCGCCAAGGGCAAGAAGTGACGGAAAGCCGATCGATCCGTGGAAGAGCGTCTCCCCATTCGCTACGAAACCGACGACGACTACGCGCACAGCAGGCCTGTGATCGTGGTCTGGGAGATCACTCTGGCCTGCAATCTCAAGTGCGGCCACTGCGGGTCGCGGGCGGGAAAGAGACGGCCGGATGAGCTGACCACCGAGGAGTGCATCGAGGTCGTTCGCCAATGCGCACGCATGGGCACCCGTGCGATCACGCTCATCGGCGGCGAGGCCTACATGCGTCCCGACTGGCTGGAGATCGTTCGGGCCATCTCCGACCACGGTATTCACTGCGCCATGCAGACGGGCGGCTTCGCCCTGACCGACGAGAAGGTCCGTCTCGCCAAGGAGGCGGGCCTCCGGTCGGCCGGTGTCTCGATCGACGGCATGCGGGATCTCCACGACCGCCTGCGCGGCGTCAAAGGCTCGTACGACCGCTGCATCGAGGCGCTGCACAGCCTCCGCCGGCACGGCATCCCGTACAGCGTGAACACGCAGATCACCGCCGAGGTCATGCCCCACCTCCGCCCGCTGTTGCACGTCCTCGCCGATCTGGGTGTGCGGAACTGGCAGGTGCAGCTCACCGTGGCCATGGGAAATGCGGCCGATCATCCGGAGCTGATCCTGCAGCCCTACCAGTACCTCGAATTCATGCCTTTTTTTGCGGAGCTGTACGAGGAGGCGCTCGACCTCGACGTCCTGATCCACCCCGGCAACAACATCGGCTACTTCGGCCCCTACGAGCACATGTGGCGGGTGGCCGAGGACTCGCGGCACTGGCAGGGCTGCGCGGCGGGGCACACCGGTCTCGGCATCGAGGCCGACGGCACGATCAAAGGCTGCCCGTCGCTGGCCACGGGCGCCTACGGCGGCGGCAACGTGCGGCAGATGACCATCGAGGAGATCTGGCAGACCACCGCGGAGCTTCGATTCGCGCGCGACCGCACCACCGAGGACCTGTGGGGCTTCTGCGCGACGTGCTATTACGCCGATGTCTGCCGCGGCGGCTGCACCTGGACGGCGCACTCGCTCTTCGACCGCGCCGGCAACAATCCGTACTGCCACCATCGCGTGCTGGAGCTGGCGAAGCGCGGCCTGCGTGAGCGCATCGAGAAGGTCGCGGACGCGCCCGGCCTGCCGTTCGACAACGGCCGCTTCGATCTGATCCTCGAGCCGCTCGACGGCAGCGGGCCCGGGGAGCGCATCGTTCCTCCGCCCGCGCGCGCGACGCCGCCGCCGCGCACGGCGAAGGACCGCGTCCCTCCCATTCTCCCGCTCTGCCGCGCGTGCAATCAATACGTGAAGCCGGACACGCCCGAATGCCCGTTCTGCGGCGCCGACGTCGCCGAGGCGCAGCGCGAATACGACGAGACGATGGTGGATGTCCGCGCCGCGCTCGCGGAGCTTCGGCAGGCCATGGCGACGGCCGCGTCGTAGTCACGAGAACTGGCTCAAAAAAAGAGGGACAGGCTTGCGCCTGTCCCTCATTGCCCGTTCGGCGTTGTGCTCGATTACAGCGCGACGACGTTCGATGCCTGCAGGCCTTTGGGGCCCTGGGTCTCGTCGAACTCGACGGCCGCGCCTTCCGCCAGAGAGCGGAAGCCGCCACCCTGGATCGCCGAGAAGTGAACGAACAGGTCGTTGCCATCCTCGGCGGTGATGAAGCCAAAGCCTTTCGCGTCATTGAACCACTTGACGTTTCCGGATTTCCTCATTTTGCGAATCTCCTTTCCGTGCTGCCTTCGGAGATCAAACTGAGTTCATCCTCGCGACCCGGCAAATCACTTGTTGTACAGACGCCAACCTGACGGAGGGTGGTCGAATTCCGCATCTGCCAAAACAGCCATCCGGCTCGAATCGTGAAAAGGGGGAGGAAGGAGATCAACGTGAGCGGACTCTTTGACGAAGTGCATGTTTTCGAGGGAATCGGTGAGCGCACCGGCGTTCGCCTCGACCGGCAGGGCGTGCGCGGGCGACGGGCGGTGTGCCGCAGCGTCGGCGAGCTCGCGGCAAAGTCGCGACGGCTCGGCGACGGCTACTACTACATTGCGTCCGCGGCGTGGCCGAGCGACTCGGCCTCCGTGAACCTGGCTCTCAACTGGGTCACGATGGGCAGTACGGAGCCGGAACGCAAAGGGGAATGAGCATGAAAGACGTGGAGGAGCTCCTCGGCGGGGTCTATTCCCCGACGGTTACCGAGGTCTCGGTGCTCGCGCGCGAGGTGCGCATTCGCGTCGGCGTGCTGTCGAATTTCGTGACGGTGCGCATTTACTACGACGGCAGAAGCGCCGAGCCCTATCGCTTCGAGCTCTCCGCGGTCGTGAAAACGGCCCTCGATCGGGGTGCCCGCGAAACCGGGCAAACGGCGCTGACCGAGGGGGACGCGCTCCGTCAGGCCGTGCGTCTGCTCACCCAGGATTACGAAGATGCCGTGCGGCACGGCGAGATGCCGGACGACAGCTGGCTGGTGCCGGTTGCCGGATGACGAACGACGGACTTTTCTACGTGGATATCCCGTTACAATTGAGGATCGCGCAGGAATTCTCCTCCGTCCCAGCCCGGCAGAGCTAAGTCCGCCGCACTGGCCCTCCATCTTAGAAAACTCGATCCGGAGACTACGTGCGCACTGAAAAACCGACCAAGCCTGCAGCGAAAAAGATCACCGTCACGGAAGCGAACGTCCGGAAGGCCGGCGTCCGCCTCCTGGCGTCGAAACTCGTCTCGACCGAAGTCGCCTACGTGCAGCGTGTGCTCGGCGCGTCGGCCACCCAGGACGCGCTGGACGCGAAAGTGCTGGCCGTCCGGGCGATGCCGTGGTCGAGCATCGTCGTTCCCGACTAGCCCCAGCGGCGCCCTAACGGTGCGCCGTCACCCCCACCTGGCGGCAATATTCGAGGACCGGGCACGTCGAGCATCGGGGCAGGCGTCCCGTGCAGATGTGCTTGCCGAACGGCACCAGCAGCCGGTTGATCTCGATCCAGTACTTGCGCGGCAGCTTCTGCTCCAGCGCCCGCATCGTCCCCTCGGGCGAGCCGGCCGCGACGTAGCCCCAGCGGTTCGTCACCCGGTGCACGTGGATGTCCACGCTGATCCGCTCCGCCCCGCAGGCCACGCCCATGGTCAGGTTCGCGCACTTGGGACCGACGCCGCGGAAGGACGTCAGGATCTCGAAGTCACAGGGAAGCTCGCCGCCGAACTCGTCCACCGTGCGCCGGGCGATCTCCCGGATCTGGGCCGCCTTCGGCTCGTGAAAGCTGCTCTCGCGGATCAGGGCGTCGATCTGCGAGACCGATAACTTCGCCACCGCGGCCGGCGTCGGCGCGCGCTCGAGCAGCTTGATGGCGGTGGGCAGGCTCACCTCGTCGCGCGTGCGGATGGAGATGATGCACGCCACGAGCTGCTGGAACACGCTCCGGAAACCCCGCTCGGCCAGCTCGAACATGGCTGCGTCCGCGTGCTCGGTCACCGCCGCGCGGATGCGGTGCAGCACGGTGTCGATGTCGAACGGCTGCTTGCGTCCGGCCATGCACAGGTCGAGCGCAGAAACGGTGCCGGGGTCTAACGTCCGCCGGCGCGGTGCGTATCAGTGGCGGGGGATCGTATGTCCGGACGCATTGCAGCCACGGTTCTGGTCTGTCTCCTATTCGTTCCAGCGGTCGTTGCTCAGGAGGAAGCGATGCCCGCCCTGGCGGCGCGCATGCTGGAGACGGAGGCCGCCGCGGATCCCGAGACTCGGTTTCGCCTGCAGCTCGTCGCCGGCAGGTACGCCGAGGCGCTGCGGACGCTGGGCGAGTTGAAGGGGGCGGCGAACGTACGCTGGGAAATCTACGCGAAGGCGAAGAGCCTCGAGGCCGAGGGGAAGCCGTTCGACGAGGCGTTCCGGGAATCCTTCCGCGCCGTCGTCGGCGCGCTCGATGACCAGACGGCCTATCGCGTCGGCTGGACGTTCGGGACGTCGCTGAGCATGCTCGAGCGCAATTTCCGCGACGCGTCGGCGCGTCATCCGGACGTTGCCGCGCTCTCCGTTGCCGACGCCACGGACCTCGTTCGCAGATTCCTGGGCGTCCAGGCCTATCGAAGCTTCGCTCCGCTCCTCCCGGCGCTCCTGGACGAGGATCAGCGGCGCCGCTACGTCATCGAGAAGGACGTTTTGGTGAAGGTGCCGGGCGGCGGGACGGTCTGCGCGCTCATCGTGCGGCCGCGGGTCGGCGACCGCAGGCTGCCGTCGCTTCTCAACTACACGATCTACGCGGACCCGGACAACAACCTGAGCGAGGCGCTGCGGACGGCATCGAACGGCTATGCCGGCATCGTCGGACTGACCCGCGGGAAGGGATGCAGTCCGGACCAGCCCGCGCCGTACGAGCACGACAGCGCCGATGCCGCCGCGCTCATCGAGTGGATCGCCGTACGGCCCTGGAGCGACGGGCGGGTCGGGATGTACGGCGGCAGCTACGAAGGCGGCACGACATGGGCGGCCGCCAAGCGGATGCCGAAGGCGCTCAAAGGCATCATGACCGGCGCGCCGGTCGCTCCGGGGATCGACGTGCCGATGGAAGGCAACGTCTTCTGGAGCTTCGTCTACCCGTGGCCGTTCTACACGACCAACAACAAGACCCTGGACAACGCCACGTACGACGACAGCGAGCGCTGGCAGCGGCTGGACCGCGAGTGGTATTCGAGCGGCCGCGCCTACCGCGACCTGGAGAAGATCGACGGAACGCCGAACCCGGTCTTCGCCAAGTGGATCGCCCACCCGGCCTACGACTCCTGGTGGCGCAGCATGATCCCGCAGGAGAAGGAGTTCGCGCGGATCAATATCCCGGTGCTCACCACGGCCGGCTACTACTACGGCGGCCCGGGCGCGGCGGTCCATTACGTCCGCGAGCATTACAAATACCGGCCGAACGCCGAGCATTATCTGGTCATCGGCCCGTACGACCACGTCCGCGGCCACAGCGGCACGATCAACCTCCTCGGCACCAAGACCATGACCTCCCTGGCAGGTTACGAGCTGGAGCCGGCGGCGCACATCGACATGGGCGAGCTGCGGTATCAATGGTTCGACTACGTCTTCGGCCGAGGCCCCAAGCCGGCCATTCTCGCGGACCGGATCAATTACATGGTCATGGGAGCGAATGCCTGGAAACATGCGCCATCGCTCTCGGCGATGACCGGCTCCAAAACGAACTTCCATCTGACCACCACCGGAGCCTTGAGTAGAACCAAGCTCGCCGAGGACGGATCCGTCTTACTCACCGTCGATCTGGTCGCTCGGGGGGATGCCGAGCGCGAGGGAGGCGGCGTGATCGACAAGGCTCTCGATACGGCGAACGGCCTCAAATTCATCAGCGACCCGATCGCCGGCCCGGCGGAGATCAGCGGCCTCTTCTCCGGCCACCTCGACTTCATCGCGAACAAGAAAGACTTTGATTTCCAGGTCGCGCTTTATGAGCTCACCAGCGCCGGTGACTACGTCCAGCTCGCGCCCTACTGGTCGCGCGCCAGCTACACCGGCCACCCCGGCGAGCGCCGCCTCCTGACTCCGGGCAAACGTCATTCGCTGGACTTCGAGAGCGTGCGTCTCATGAGCCGCCGCATCCAGCCCGGCAGCCGCCTGGTCGTCGTGCTCAGCGTGATCAAGGAGCCGGGCCGGCAGATCAACTACGGCACCGGGAAAGATGTGAGCGACGAGACGATCGCCGACGCCAAGGAGCCGCTGCAGATCCGCTGGTTCACGGGCAGCTACGTGGCGTTGCCGATCCGGTGAGCGCCATCGCCCGTCAACCGAACGCGTCCGCGCAATCCGTGCAAAGGGGCAATTCGCGGTCGGCAGGCGACGTTGCCACTCTTCGGCATGCCGGACTCGCTCGATTATCGATTGCTGTTCGAGTCCGCTCCGGGCTTGTACCTCATCCTCGAGCCCGATCTGCGCATCGCGGCGGTCAGCAACGCCTATCTCGCCGCCACGATGACCCGGCGTGAGGAGATTCTCGGGAAGGATCTGTTCGATGTTTTTCCCGACAATCCC
>JBIOTX010000007.1:0-5853 GCA_044866315.1 Thermoanaerobaculia bacterium
GCGCCGCAAGTCTGGCAGCAGCATCAGGCGAAGGGGCGGGGGATCGTGGTGGCCGTGCTGGACTCGGGGATCGACTACCAGCACGCGGCGCTGAAGGACAACTACAAGGGCGGGTACGACTTCGTCAACGACGACGCCGATCCGATGGACGACAACGGCCACGGCACGCACGTCGCCGGGATCGTAGCCGGCAATGCCGCGCCGGTCATCGGCGTGGCGCCGGAGGCGACGCTCCTCGGCTACAAGGTCCTCGACCGCGACGGCTACGGCGTCGACTCGTCCATCCTCGCGGCAATCGAGAAGGTCCTCGATCCGGACGGCAATGGCGACACGTCCGATCACGCCGACGTGGTGAACATCAGCCTCGGCCGCCCGGCCATGGGCGAGAATGACCCGCTGGTGCAGGCCATCGAGCGCGCCAGCGCGGCGGGCGTGGTCTTCTGCATCTCCGCCGGCAACGAGGGGGAGAACTTCGCCGTCGGCAGCCCGGGCGTGGCGCCGTCGGCGATCACGGTCGGCGCGACGGACCGGAACGATGCCCTGGCGCCGTTCTCCTCGCGCGGCGTCATTCCGGGCAGTTGGGCGATCAAGCCGGACGTTGTCGCCCCGGGCGTGTTCATCGTCTCTGCGCGCGTGGGCGGCGGGACGCTGGCCGGCAGCGGGACGTCGATGGCCGCGCCGCACGCGGCGGGCGTGGCGGCGCTGATCCGCGAGCTGCATCCGCAGTGGACGCCTGCCGTGGTGAAGGCTGCGATGGTGTCGACGGCGAAGGAAGTCTTCCGGCCGACGATCCCGACCCCCACCCTCACCGTCGTCGGCGCGGGGAGCGGCGTGATCGACGCGCTGCGCGCCGTAGAGACGACCGTCCACCCTGAGCCGGCGACGATCTCGTTCGGCGTGCCTCACGGCCCGATCACGCGCACCCTGCGTCTCGCGAACCGTGGCGCCGCGGCGGAGACGCTCTCGATCCGCGCCACCAACGTTCCCGAGGGCGCAACGCTGAGCGTCAGCCCGTCCAATCCCACGATCGCCCCGAACGAGACGGTGGACGTCACGCTCACCCTCTCCACGTCCCCGGACGCGCTCCCCTTGCCCACCGACGACCAGCTCGCCTTCAGCGGCTTCCTCGAGATCACCGGCCCGGCCACCGCGCTGCACGTGCCGTGGCTCACCCTGAGCGGCAGGATCATCGCCGCGACCTACACCGGCGACGAGGCCCACGAGCTGTACATCCTCGCGCCCGGCCGCGTGAACTGGTACGGGAACAACGGCAGCACCACCGTCGCCGCATTCGCGCCGTCGGCGGACCCGGTGGACGTGGTCGTGCTCACCTATCCCGAGTGGAGCAACCGGCCGAGAGCAATCGTGCGCGAGCTGCAGCTGATCGTGGACGGGGTGAACGAGATCGTTCTCCGGCCCGACGAGGCGTCGCTGGAGCTGAACATCGCCGGCGTCGACGAACGCGGGCTGCTCCTGTCGGAGATCGCCAAGCCGTCCAACGGCGGGTTCCGCTGGGTCGCTCAGGAGCTGACGCTGCCCTCCGGACACTCCGTGGAGTGGTCGCCCGATCTCTCGCCGATGGTCTCGCCGATGAACTGGACCACCATCCGCACGTTCGAGATGGCGCTGCGGGGACTCTACGGCGGGCACTTCGCCATGCACCGCACGCTCAGCGGCATTCATGCGAACGAGACGCTCACCGTCACGCCGGCGGACTGGGCGAAGCAGCAGCTGCGCATCCCCTGCTCGTCGACGTGCGAGTACGCCAGCGCCATCCGCTTCGGCTCGCGCCTCGGCTACGTGTTCCCCCTGGGCGGTACCGAGCAGACCTGGACCATGCACGTCACCGCGCCGTCGGAGGCGGGCTTCGACTTCCGCGCCCACATCTCGTCGCGGGAAGCGCAGCGCCCGAGCGCGCCCTTCCGCAAGCCGTGGTCCGTGCTCTCGCCGGGCCTCATCCAATACGAAGGGCGGCCGCGCTTCCAGATGTCCGACATACCCGGACAGCTCGACTACGAGCCGGGGGTGGACGAGGTGGTCACGCTCGGCGACGGCCTGTTCTTCCTGCGCACGGTCATGGGCATCCGCGACGACGGCTTCTGGGGCGTTGCCGCGACGCCTACCGGCGCGCTCGGGGAGGACCTCGGCGACGCGCAGGCGCGCATGAAGACGGTGCTCTATGACGCCGAGGGAAATCCGCTCGGCTCGACCGACCTCGCGCCGGGCGCGTACAAGCTCGTCATCACCGATTCGCAGGCGCGGATCAACGGCGAGCGCGCGAAGGGGACGCTGACCTCGAAGTTCGACACGCGCCGCCATCCCGCGGCGCCGACGCTGACGTCGCTGCGCGTGGAAGATGGGAACGGCAGATCGCTGTCGGTACTCGACTCGCGCCAGCACGCAAGGTTGCGCTTCTCGGCGCGACAGTCGTCCTACGACGGGTTGGGTGTCGCTCACCTGCCGGTCGATGCCGCCGCCACGCGGGTCTCCTGGCGTCCGCACGGCACGACCGAGTGGCAGGTCCTCCCCGTGGAGGTCCTCGGCAACGACTTCGATGGGATGATCTTCGCGGCCGACCTCGGGCCGATGACTGCGGCAACCGCGGGACGGGTGGATCTGAGGGTTCTGGTGGCGAACGAGCACGGCGGGACGACGGAGTGGGTGATCGAGCCAGCGCTCGTGGTTCATGGTGGGAGAAGGAGATCGGTGCGATGAGGAAGGTTCTGGCGCTGCTCGCGCTCGCATTCGCAGCAACGCTGTACGCAGACGACGAGACGAACGTCATCATCGAGTTCGAGCGCCCGCCGGCGCGCGAGGATCTGGCGCGGCTCTCCAAGCGCGCGGCGATCCGCCAGACCTACCAGCACACCTTCTCCGGCGCCAGCGTGCGCGTGTCCCGCAAGTCGCTCCCGGACATCGCCGCGCTGCCGAACGTGAAGGCGATTCACACCGACTACCAGGTCCACGCGCTGCTCGACCAGAGCGTGCCGCACATCGGCGCACCGAAGGTGTGGCAGCAGCACCACGCCCGCGGCAAGGGCGTGGTGGTCGCGGTGATCGACAGCGGCGTCGACTACCGGCACCCCGCCCTCGGCGGCGGATTCGGTCCCGGCTACAAGGTCGCGGGCGGATGGGACTTCGTGCACAACGACGCCGATCCGATGGACGAGCTCGGCCACGGCACGCACGTCGCCGGCATCATCGCCGGCGATGTCGATCCCGTCATCGGCGTCGCTCCGGACGCCACGCTGCTGGCGTACAAAGTCCTGGGGGTCGACGCCGTCGGCTACGACTCGTACGTCCTCGCCGCCGTCGAGCGCTGCATGGATCCGAACGGCGACGGCAACACCTCCGATCACGCCGACGTGGTGAACATCAGCCTCGGCCGGCGCCAGATCGGACAGGATCTGCTCGTGCAGGCCGTCGAGCGCGGCGCCGCCGCGGGCATCGTCTTCGTGATCGCCGCCGGCAACGACGGCGAGGCGTTCACCATTCACACGCCGGCCGTGGCCACGTCGGCGATCACGGTCGGGGCGACGGATCTCCTCGATACCGTGGCGTCGTTCTCGTCCGCCGGGCCGCTGCCGGGGACCTGGCAGATGAAGCCGGAGATCGCCGCGCCGGGCGTGCAGATCAACTCCGCGGATCTCAACGGTCTGGTTACGCCGAGGAACGGCACCTCGGGTGCCGCGCCGCACGTGGCCGGCGTGGCGGCGTTGATCCTGGAGCTGCATCCGGACTGGACGCCGGCCGACGTCAAGGCGGCGATCGTGTCGACGGGCAGGCCGATCCTGGTCGGGACGTCGACGCTGAAGCCGAAGATGCGCGCCGTCGCCGCGGGCGGCGGACGCCTCGACGCCCTCGCGGCGGTGGAGGCGGTCATCCTGCCCTCGCCGGCGACGCTCTCGTTCGGCATCGCCGGCGGGACGGCCACGCGCACGCTGCGCCTCACGAACCGCAGCGCCGGCGCGCAGACGCTGACGCTGGCGACGACGAATGTCCCCGAGGGGGCGACGCTGACCATCGAGCCGGCGAGCCTTTCCCTGGAGAGCAACGCCTCCGCAGAGGTGAAGCTCACCCTGACCACGACCAGCGGTCTTCCGCCGACCGACGACAACCTGGCCATCAGCGGGAACCTCGAGATCGCGGGCGGGCCGACGCTGGTGCACGTGCCGTGGATGGCCATGAGCGGCAACCAGATCGCCGTGACCTATCTCGCCAACGGCATGTCCGACATTTACCTGTCGGCGGCGGCAGGGGTCATCAACTCGAAGGGCGACAAGCCGCGCACCGTGACCTGGTTCGTGCCTTCCGGACCGGTCGACGTGGTCGTGATCACCCAGCCCGAGCCGGGCGTGCGCCGGCGCGTGATCGTGCGCGAGCAGCAGCCGGTGAGCGGCTTCACGTACCTCACCGTCACCCCGGACGAGGCGTCGCTGGAGCTCGACGTCGCCGGCGTCGACGAGCGCGGCGTGCCGCTGTCCTCCCTCGGCGGCGAGCGGCAGATCGTGCAGGAGCTGGTGCTGCCGTCCGGACGCTGGACGGAGTGGGCGTCGGAGATCCCGCCGCTGTTCTCGACGCTGAAGCAGACCAAGCTGCGCACGTACGAGATCGCCGTGCGGCCCGCGGGCGACGCCTACTTTGCGATGCATCGCGTGCTGACCGGCCTGGAGAAGAACGAGACCCTGACCTTCGACGCCGGCGACTGGGCCAGCCAGCCGCTCGCGCTGCGCTGCGAGAAGCCGTGCGACTTCACCAGCTCCATCAATTTCGGTCGCGGCGTCGGCTACGCCATCGACCTCGGCGCGGGCACGGAGATCGCGCGGACGTTCCACGTCACGCCGTCGCGCGCGGAGAACGTCACCTTCCGCGCGTACCTGCGGTCGAAGCGCCAGGGACGGACGGACGGCCCGCGCCGCAAGCCGTACTCGCTGCAGTCCGGCGGGATGCGGGCGGAGGACGGACGGCTCACGTTCACCCTCGGCGACGCGTCTTCCTCCGTCGACTACGCGCCGCCGCGCGTGGGCGAGACCGTGCCCCTCGACTCCGGACCGCGCCACGTGCGGACGACGATGGACCTGGTGGCGGGCGGATGGCGGGTCACCGCCGTCCCGACCGGCGCCCTCGGCGAAGACCTCGCCGACGAGGCGGAGGACTTCAAGGAAGTGCGCCTCGTCGACTCCACCGGCAAGGCCGTGCAGTGGCGGCAGGTCCAGAACCCCGGCGTCTTCATCACCACGGCCCTCCTCTCGCCCGACCGCTACAGCCTGCGCCTCGCCGTCGCCGGCGGCACCCTCACCGCGAACTTCGACACGCGGAAGAGCAACTCCGCGCCGTCGTTTGCATCGCTGCGCATCGAGGACTCGACGCGCACCGCCGTCTCCACCCTGCGTCTCAACGACAACGCGCGCGTGCACTTCTCCACGAAGGCAGGCGTCGTCGCCTCCGAGACCCGCGCCTGGTGGCGCCCCAGCGGCACGACCGACTGGCGGCCCCTCACCGTCTCCATCCTCGAGCCCACGGTCTTCGAAGCCGACCTCCGCGCCGCCACCGGCGCGCGAGGCGAGGTCGACCTGCGCCTGGCCATCGCCGACTCGCTCGCCGCCACGGCGGAGTGGGTAGTGGAGCGAGCCTTCGCGGTGGAGCAAACGAAGAAGCGGCGGGCGGTGCGGTAGGAGGCGCATAGGCGCATAGGAGGCGTGCTTTGAGCCTCTGAGCCTATGCGCCTTTGAGCCTCTGAGCCTATGCGCCTTTGAGCCTCTGAGCCTACGCCGCCCAGACGCTCGCTTTCTTCGCCCACGGCGAGTCCGTGAAGCGCGACTGGAACGCCTTCGCCGTCTCCCCGAGCGCGGC
>JBIOTX010000008.1:0-3063 GCA_044866315.1 Thermoanaerobaculia bacterium
GCGGGCGTGGACTTCGTCGCCGGGGATGTCGGGAAGGCCGAGGTCGAGGACGACCAGATCGGGGCGCGGGCCGGTGTCGACGGCGTCGAGGGCCTCGCGTCCGCTGGTGGCGATGCGCACGTTCGCTCCCTCCATGCCGAGCATGTGCTTCACCACTTCGAGGGTCACGGCCTCGTCGTCGACGAGGAGGATGCTGCGGCCGCGCAGCGAGCCTTTGGCGGTCTCAGGAGCCGCGGGCTCGGGCTTGCGGACGGCGATCTCGGTTCGGGGAAGGACGATGGAGAACGTGGTTCCTTTGCCCGGCTCGGACTCGACGTGCACGCTGCCGTGGTGGTCCTGGATGATGCGGTGGACGACGGCGAGCCCGAGGCCGGTGCCCTTGCCGACGCCCTTGGTCGTGTAGAAGGGATCGAAGATGCGCGGGATGACGTCCGGGGCGATGCCGGTGCCCGTGTCGCTCACCGAGAGCAGCACGGTCTGATCCGCCTGCCTCTCGCGGACTTCGACGGTGATCCGCCCGCCCTTCGGCATCGCATCGGCGGCGTTGAGGAGGAGGTTCAACAGCACCTGACCGATCTTGCCTTCGTCGCCGGTGATGCCGAGGTTGCCGGCGGTGGCGAGGTGGATGTCGATCTCCGGAGGGAGGATGGAGCGGGCCAGGGAGATCTGATCGTGGGCGAGGTCGCCGAGGTCGAACGGCGTGACCTCCGGCGGCTTCGGCTGGGCGAAGTCGAGCAGCTGGCTGGTCACCTTCTTGGCCCGCTCGACGGCCTGGGCGATGTTGTTCGCGGCGCGCTGGAGCATGGCATCGCTCGGATACTGCCGGCGGATCAGCTCCGCCCAGGGATAGGCGGCCATGAGGGTGTTGTTGAAGTCGTGGGCGATTCCGGACGCGAGCTGCCCCAAGGCATCCATGCGCTGGGCGAGCACGAGGCGGCGCTCCATCTCGGCGGTCCGCGCGGCCTCGCGGCGGATGTGCCGGATCCTCGCCGTCACCGCGGCCCAGATGGCGGCGGCGATGAGGGCGAGCACGAGAACGGCGAACGAGCGCCGCTGATAAAAGTACGGCGCGAGCGAGAGCGACGCCGTCGCGCCCTGCATGTTCCAGACGCCGTCGTCGTTCGCGGCGATGACGCGGAAGCGGTACTGCCCGGGAGGCAGCGCGGTGTAGTACGCCGTGCGGCGGTCGCCGGCGTCGATCCAGTTCTCGTCGTAGCCCTCGAGCCGATAGCGGAACCGCACCCGCTCCGGCACGGCCAGGCTGAGCGCGGTGTAGGCGATCTCCAGGTTCCGGGTTCCCTTGGGGATCTCGAACGAGTCCCTGCCGGCGACGGGCGTGTGCTCGGCGATCACGCGCTCGATGTGTACCGGCGGCGGATGCGGATGCGTGCTCGCGGCCAGGCGCCGCGGGTCGACCACGGTCACGCCGGCGTCGGTGGGAAACCAGAGCGTGCCGTCCGGGTGCTTCGCGCCCGCCGGTTGGGAGCCGCCGCTGCAGTCGTGGGTGAGCATGCCGTCGCTCTGGTCGATGAAGAGCGACTGCACCTTGCCGCTGCGCCGCTCCGCGAATGCCTCCAGGGCGCGTTTGTCGACCGCGAAGATCCCGTTGTTGGAGCTCATCCACAGGCGGCCGTCGTCGCCTTCGAGAATCTGCAGGATGCGATCGTCGAAGAGGCCGTTGCTGGTCCGGTAAACGGTGATCTTCCCGTCCTTCAGCCGGTTCAGCCCCGCGCCGTCGGTGCCGATCCACACCGCGCCGTCGCCATCGAGGTACAGCGAGCGCAGGCTGTCTCGCGACAGGCCGTCCTTTCGCGTGTAGATCCTCCGGACTTTGTCGCCGATGAGGCGCACGAGACCGTTGCCATCCGTCGCGATCCAAAGGCCGCTGCTCTTGTCGGCGGCCATGGCCCGGACGAAGAAACGCCGGGCGCTTGATTCGATCCGCCGGGCGATGTCTCCCTCGGCGAAGAGCGTCAGCCGTCCGCCGTTGGAGCCAACCCACACGCCCACCCCCGGCTCCTCGGCGAAGGCGCGGATGGTGTTGTCCGGCACGTCCGGATTGAGCACCGCGCTCTCGATGCGGTCACCCGCGATGCGCGCCACGCCGCCGAGCTCCGTGCCCAGCCAGATCGCACCGTCGGCCGACTGGAACAGCGAGCGCACCGAGGCGTTGGGCAGACCATTCGCGGTGGTGTAGGTGGTGACCTTGCCGTCCGCGAGATGCGCGGCGCCATTGCGCGTGCCCACCCACATGCCGCCGCGGCGATCGTGCAGCACCACCTGCGCGCGGTCGCTGGGAAGACCGTCAGCGGAGGTGATCGTGTACGCCTTGCCGTCGCGCAGGCGATGCAGGCCGGCGCCGCCCGTTCCGATCCAGAGGCTGCCTTCCGCGTCCTCCGCGAGCGCGTGGATCGGACTCGTTTTCAGTTCGCCGGGTGCGTCGCTGGTGACGACTCCGTCGCGGATGCGTACCAGCCCCGCGGTGGTCCCGACCCACAGATTCCCGGCCGCGTCTTCGCGGAGCGCCGTGATCGCGCCGCTGGGCAAGTTGCCGTTCGTGGGAAAGGGCACGAACCGCCCGCCGCTCCATTGATACAGGCCGGCGCCGTTCGTCCCGAGGATCAGCCGGCCGTCGCGCAGCTCGGTGATGACCGGAATGGCGTCATGCGGAAGCCCGGTCGCCCTCGTGTACCGCGTCGCTCTGCCGCGCTCGATGCGCACGAGGCCGTAGAGATCGGTCCCGAGCCACATCACGCCCGAGCGATCCTCACGGATCGACCAGATGGTGCGTCCGCCGATGACCGGATCGCTGTTCGTGACCAGCCTGCCGCCGCGCACCTGGACGATGCCGCGGCGCGCGCCGACCCAGACCGTGCCGGCGCGGTCTTCGTGCAGGGCGTAGACGAAGTCCGTCGGCAGACCCGCGGACGTGTCGAACGCGGTGAACGCGCCGTCGCGATAGCGCACCAGGCCGCCGCCGTGCGTGCCGATCCAGAGATTGCCGGCCCGGTCTTCGAGCAGCGAGGTGACGTGATCCTCCCGAAACGCCGGCTCCGTGCGGCC
>JBIOTX010000009.1:0-49434 GCA_044866315.1 Thermoanaerobaculia bacterium
GCCTCGATCGAGCACATCCTGCGCGAGGTGCGCCTCGCCGTCGCCGACTTCAAGGCCATGCGCCAGCGCCTCGCCGACGACATCGCCGAGCTGGAGACCGCCCAGCCGCCCATGCCCGCCGAGGAAGTGGCCGAGGCAAAGGCCTTCCTGCGCTGGCTCGACGACGGCAACTTCATCTTCCTCGGCCACCGCCGCTACGTCTTCGAGACCAAGGACGGCAGCGACTACCTCCGCCCCCTCCCGGAGAGCGGCCTGGGCATCCTCCGCGACATCCGCGACGAATCCGTCGAGCGCGGCAACCGACCCCTCAGCGCCGCCGACAGCGAGTACGCGCGCCGCAAAGACCTGATCATCATCACCAAGGCCAACAGCCGCAGCCTGATCCATCGCCCCGTGCCGATGGACCGCATCGGCATCAAGCGCTACGACGACAAGGGGAACCTCATCACCGAGGACCGCTTCCTCGGCCTCTTCACCTCCGCCGCCTACATCCGCAGCGTGCGCGAGATCCCCATGCTCCGCCTCAAGGCCAAGCGCGTCTTCGACCGCATGGGCCTCGATCCGCACTCCCACAACGGCAAGGCCCTGGTCGACATCCTGGAGACCTTTCCCCGCGACGAGTTCTTCCAGATCACCGACGACGATCTCTTCGACATCGCCCGGGGCATCCTCCTCCTCCAGGAGCGCCAGCGCGTCGCCCTCTTCACCCGCAAGGACGTCTTCGAGCGCTTCATCGCCTGCTACATCTTCGTCCCCCGCGACCGCTACACGCCGGAGTTCAAGGAGCGCGCGCGGGCCGTGCTCGAGGAGGCCTTCAACGGCCGCGACACCCAGATCTTCGACCACGTCACCACCTCGGCACTCGCCCGCGGTCTCTTCATCGTGCGCACGAAGCCGGGGCAGGTCCCCGACGTCGACCTCCGCCGCGTCGAGGCCATCCTCGGCGAGGTCGCCCGCACCTGGAGCGATCGCCTCCTCGACGCGCTGGTGCAGTCCCTCGGCGAGGAGATCGGCATCGATCTCCATCACCGCTACAAGAAAGCGTTCCCCATGGCCTACGCGGAGCGCTTCTCCGCCGAGGCCGCGCTGTACGACATCGGGCACGTCGAGCACGTGCTGGCCACGGGGGAGCTGGTGGTCGACCTCTACCGCCACCGCGGCGACCAGCGCCAGTTCCACTGCAAGATCATCCACGCCGGCCCGCCCGTGCCGCTCTCCGAGATCATGCCCCGGCTGGAGAACATGGGCCTCAAGGTGCTGGCCGAGGTGCCGTACGAAGTGCATCCCCTCGGCGCCCCGCACGCCGTGCGCATCCGCGACTTCAGCCTCGACGCCGAGGGAATGCAGGACGACCTCGAGCCGGTGAAGGAGAAGTTCCAGGACGCCTTCATCCGCGTCTGGACCCGCCAGGCCGAGAACGACGGCTTCAACCGCCTGGTCCTCGGCGCGGAGCTGGAGTGGCACGAGGTGGTCGTGCTGCGCGCGTACGCCAAGTACCTGCGCCAGGTCGGCGTCACCCTCAGCGAGGCCTACATCCAGCAGACCCTGGCCAGGCACCCGGCCATCACCCGGAACATCATCGCCCTCTTCAAGAACTACTTCGATCCCGCCCTCGGCGACGTCGGTCTCGGCCGCAAGGCCGCGGCCCTCGGCATCCGCTCACAGATCGAGGACGCGCTGGAGCAGGTCACCGCCCCGGACGAGGACCGCATCCTCCGCCTCTACGTGAGCCTCATCGAGGCCACCCTGCGCACGAACTACTTCCAGCTCGACCCGAGCGGCGAGCGCAAGCTGTACCTGTCCTTCAAGATCGACTCGCAGTCCGCACCGGAGCTCCCCGCTCCGCGGCCCATGTTCGAGATCTTCGTCTACGCGCCCTGGATGGAAGGCATCCACCTGCGCGGCGGCAAGGTCGCCCGCGGCGGCATCCGCTGGTCCGACCGCCGCGAGGACTTCCGCACCGAGATCCTCGGCCTGATGAAGGCCCAGATGGTCAAGAACGTGGTCATCGTGCCGGTCGGCTCGAAGGGCGGCTTCGTGGTGAAGAACCCGTCCAGCGACCGCGCGGCGTTTCAGCAGGAAGGCGTCGAGTCCTACAAGACCCTGTTGCGGGGCATGCTCGACATCACCGACAACCGCCGCGGCGACGAGGTGATCCCGCCGCGCGACGTCGTTCGCCGCGATCCCGACGATCCGTACCTGGTCGTCGCCGCCGACAAGGGGACGGCCACGTTCTCCGACATCGCCAACGCCATCTCCGCCGAGTACGGCCACTGGCTCGGCGACGCCTACGCCTCAGGCGGCTCCGCCGGCTACGACCACAAGGGTATGGGCATCACCGCGCGGGGCGGGTGGGAGGCGGTCAAGCGCCACTTCCGCGAGCTGGGCGTGGACACGCAGTCCGAGGACTTCACCGTCATCGGCGTGGGCGACATGGCGGGCGACGTGTTCGGCAACGCCATGCTGCTCTCGCCGCACATCCGCCTCGTCGCCGCGTTCAACTACTCCCACATCTTCGTCGACCCCGATCCCGACCCGAAGAGCAGCTTCGCCGAGCGCCAGCGCCTCTTCGACAACCGCCTGAACTGGAACGGCTACAACATCGAGTTGCTCTCGAGGGGCGGCGCGGTATTCGAGCGCAGCGCGAAGAGCATCACCGTCACCGAGGAGATCCAGAAACTCTTCGAGCTGCCGCGGAAGACCGTCACCCCGGTCGAGCTGATCCGGGCCATCCTGACGGCCAAGGCCGACCTGCTCTGGCTCGGCGGCATCGGCACGTACGTCAAGGCCTCGTGGGAGGACCACGCCGCGGCGCGCGACCGCGCCAACGACGCCCTGCGCATCAACGGCAACGAGCTGCGGGTGCGGGTGGTGGGCGAGGGCGCGAACCTCGGCTTCACCCAGCGCGCGCGCATCGAATTCGCCCTCGGCGGCGGGAAGATCAACACCGACGCCATCGACAACTCCGCCGGCGTCGACACCTCCGACCACGAGGTCAACATCAAGATCGCCCTGTATGACGCCATCGCCCGCGGCGATCTCTCCGGTATCGAGGAGCGCAACCGCATCCTCGCCGAGATGACCGGCGACGTCGCCCGGCTCGTGCTGCGCGACAACTACGAGCAGACCCAGGCCATCTCCGTCACCCACACCATCGGCGAGCCGCTCCTCGACACCCAGGCCCGCTTCATGCGCGGGCTGGAGAAGCAGGGGAAGCTCGACCGCGCGCTGGAAGGGCTGCCCGACGACGAGACCATCGGCGAGCGGCACGGCCAAGGCATCGGTCTCACCCGTCCGGAGATCGCCGTGCTCCTGGCGTACGCGAAGATGGTCCTCTACGAAGACCTGCTCAAGTCCGACCTGCCCGACGACCCGCAGCTGGTCGATGACCTGATCCTCTACTTCCCGGACGACCTCCGCGCGCGCTTCCGCAGCGCCATCGAGCACCACCGCCTCCGCCGCGAGATCATCGCCACGGTCGTGACCAACATGATGATCAACCGCGTGCGTCCGACGTTCGCCTGGCAGATGTGCGAGGAGACGGCCAAGGCGCCCGCGGACATCGCCCGGGCCTTCATCATCATGCGCGACGCCTTCGACCTCCGCTCCCTCTGGGCGGCCATCGAGGCCCTCGACAACAAGCTGCCCGCCGCGGTGCAGCTGGACATGATGATCTCCGTGGCGCGTCTCCTCGAGCGGGCCATCCTCTGGCTCCTGCGCAGCAGCTACGAGAAGCTCGACATCGCCGCGTACACCGAGGAGTTCCGCCCGCGCATCGCTGCGATCGAGAGCAACCTCGTGCGCATCCTGCCCGCGTCGCTGCTGGCCAACGTGCGCGTGCGCCAGGCCGAGCTGATGGAGGATGGGATCCCCGAGGAGCTGGCCCGGCGCGTGGCCAGCCTCGACGTCATGAGCTCGGCCATGGACATCATCCGCATCTCCCGCACCGACGCCGAGCACGGCGTGGAGGACGTGGCCCGGGTCTACTTCGGCGTCGGCGCGCGCTTCAGCCTGGACCGCCTCCGCAGCGCCAGCCAGACCATCGCCGCGGAGACCCCGTGGCAGAAGACCGCCCTGGTCACGCTGGTCGAGGACCTGTACAGCTACCAGAGCCAGCTCGCCTCGCGCGTCATCGCCGAGACCGACGGCACCGGCGGCGCCGACCCGGTCGACCGCTGGCTCGCCGCCCGCCCCCGCGTGGTCGAGCGCGTCGACCAGACCATGCACGACTTCCGGGCCGCGTCGACGGTGGACTTGGCCATGCTCACGGTGGCGTCACGGCAGCTGCGCACGCTGGTGGAGTCGTAGGGCAGGCGTCCCGCCTGCCCTATCGGTCCAGCAGCTCCAGCGTGAGATTCAGCGCCGCTACCAGCGACGGCGCGTCGCCGCGGGTGAACCCGCCGATGTAGTGGAGCGCCCCGCTCACGTCGCGGAAGAAGATCATCCCGCTCGCGCCTCCGCTCGCTCCGATCTCGAACCGGCCGCCGCGATACCGCGCCAGCGACCGGCGCAGCTTCGCCGCTTTCTCTCTCCGCTCGTCGCCACCCACATGCGAACGATAGGGCGCATGTGACTCTTATTCGCGTCCTTCTACCTCACGTGGACGATTCGGCGCCGGAAGGGCGCTTTCGCGGTCCAATACAGGACAAATCCTCTGCGGATGGTGGGGCGGCTACTCGACGGCGTCGCTCAGCACGCGCGCGAAGGCCTCCGGCGGCGCGTCGCCCACGCGGTAGACCTCTTCCGGGAGGACATAGCGGAAGATCGGCTTGCCGTGCTTGGTCACGGTCACCCGGGCGGCGCGCCGTTTCCGGCCCCGGCCGAGCTGCTCGAACTTGCCCTCGAAGTTGATGACCACGTCCGCGGTCTCGGCGATGGACAGGCCGGTGTTGCGGACGGTGCGCTGGAGCCAGTTGTACATGTCTCCGCGCAGCTCGACCTCGGTCACGCCGCGCATCTCCTTGCGCAGCACCTCCATGGCTCGCTCGTTGGCGGTGTCGTCGCCGCCGCCGTCGATGTACACGCCCGCGGCGGGCGTGACCGAGGCGGCCGAGGTGGCCGGGCGCGGCCTCACGGGCTCCGGTTCGGGCTCGGGCTCGGCGGCCGGCGGCTCCTGGACCGGCGCGGGCCTCACCGGCTGGGGACGTTTGACCGGCGGCGTCACCGGCTGGGGCGGTGGCGCCACGATCGCCGTGGTCGTGGTCACCGGCTGGCTGAGCACGGGCGCGGTATTCGTGGTCACGGGCGCCACCGTCGCCGTCGTTGCCGTGAGCGGTGGCGGCGCGGTGGTCGTCGTGGTCGCCGGCGCGGGCTCGGGAATGACGTTCACCGAGGACTGCGCGACCTGGGAGGGGGGCGGAGCGGCGTTCGCCGTCGTCGTCGTCGCGTCGGCGGTCTTCACGATCGGCCCGCGATCTTTCATCGGCCAGAACGCGACCGCGGCGGCAACTGCGGCGCCGATGAGGAGGAGGATGCCGGCGATGATCCAGATCGGATTGATGCCCTGGCGCATCCGCGTCTGCGTGGAGACGTACGGCGGAGGGGGCGGCGCAGCCGCCGGCACCGGCGCGGCCGATGGGAGCGGCGTGAGCACCGTCGGCGCGGCGGTCTGCGGCACGGGCGGAGGCGTCGGCGCCGCCGGTCGCGCGGGCGACGAGGTGCGCACGGTCTCGCGCACCGTCTCGCGGTGCAGCGTGTCCACCTGCGACGAGGCCGGCAGCGGCGTGGCGAAGCGCATCGTGGCGTTGCCGTCGAGGGGCACGGCCATGGTCGGCATGTCCCGCGCGTCCGGAAGGTTGCGCTCCACTTCCTCGAGCGCGGTGGCGAACTCGCGCGCCGACGAGTAGCGCTCCCGCCGGTCGCTGGCCAGGGCCTTGGCCATCACTGCCTGCAGCGCCGCGCCGCCGGGGAGGTCCGCCGGCAGCACGATCGTGCGGCGCTCGGTCTGCTCGCGCGCGTGGAGCAGGAAGTACTCGTGCGGCGACTTGGCCTCGTACGGCGGCCGGCCGGTGAGCATCTCGTACAGCACCATCGCCAGCGAGTACAGGTCGGCCCGGGCGTCGATCTTCTCCCCCTCGGGGAGAAAGCCGAGCTGCTCGGGCGAGGCGTAGCGGAGCTTGCCGACGAAGATGCCGGTCGCCGTGGCCGCGACCTCGAACGAGTCCTCGACCTTGGCCACGCCGAGGTCGATGATCTTCACCGTCTCGTCCTCGTGCGTGATCATCAGGTTCTCGGGGCTGATGTCGCGGTGGATGATGCCGGCGCGGTGGATGGCCTCCAGGCCGCGCAGGGCCTGGATGACGATCTTCACCGCCTGGCGGGGCGGAAGGGTGTGCCGCGCGCGGAGGCGCTGGGCGAGGTTCTCCCCGTCGATGAACTCCCAGACCATGTAGTGGGCGCCGTTGGGGAGGCCGGAGAAGTCGTGCAGCGTGGCCACGTTCGGGTGCTGGATCTTGGTCGAGGCCCGGGCCTCGCGCAGGAACCGGTCCCGCGCGTCGGTGTTGTCGGAGATCAGCGGATGGACGACCTTGATGACCCGGGTCGAGCCGAGGTAGGTGTGGCGGACCTTGTAGACCTCGCCCATGCCGCCCGCGCCGAGGCGCTCCAGGATCTCGTACTTGCCGTCGAGGGGCTGTTCGAGATGGTCGCGCAGGAACTCGGTGACCGGCTCGCCGCACTTGGGGCAGGCCTTGAAGGATTTGTCGAGCTCGTTTTTGCAACGGATGCAGTGGAAGGCCATGAGATGTAGCTCACATCTTAACGTCTCCTACGGACCTATGTTTCCCGTCCGTAGCCGTTGAAAATACTTGACGAATGCCCGGTCAGGTTCCATATTGGTCACCTCCAATAACTTCTCAGAACCGCAAAATTGAAGGAGCGCCCCGTGCCACGTACTACTCTGGTAGTTCTAGTTGCTGTGTTCATTGCCACTGCCGCCTTCGCGCAGGTGACGGTCGACGGTGAGTTCTCGCGCGATCCGATCGGCGTGAAGTCGTACCCGAGCGCTCCTCGCGTCGCCGAGCGTGCCGCGATCGAGCCGGCCGTCACGGTCGCTCCCGCGTCCGTGGCCGACGTCGACAAGGTGCTCGAGCTGCAGCAGTGGAACGACGCGGACCGGCTTCCGCTCAAGAACGGCTTCACCCGCTCCATCGGCGATCCGATCGCCGTCCGCCTCGAGGGCGCGCTGGCGGCGAAGGCCGGCACGGTGGCCTCACACGCGCGCGGGGTGGTCTCCGCCACCGAGCGCGGCACGCTGATCTGGAGCGGCTCGGTGCGCGTCGAACAGGCTCACCGCGTCCGCCTGCATCTGTCGAACGTCCAGCTGCCGGACGGCGCGGTGCTGTGGGTCTACGGCAGCGACCAGCAGCAGCCGGTCGGCTTCGACCGCGACCTGCTCTATGACGGCAACCTCTACACCCCGAGCGTGAACGGCCCGGTGGTGCATCTCGAGATCGAGATCCCCCGGCCGAAGACGCCCGCCGACGTGGCCTCGTTCGAGATCAAGGACTTCATCGAGATCTTCCCGACCGGCTCGCTCAAGAGCTTCGACCCGGTCGCGCAGGACTCCCCGAGCTGTCTGGTCGACGCCACGTGCGTGGCCACGTCCACGTTCGACTCCATCGCCGCCGCCCGCGGCGGCGTGGCCCACATCCAGTACGTCAAGGGCGCCGGCAGCTTCGTCTGCAGCGGCGGCCTGCTCAACGACACCGTCACCTCGTCCTTCATCCCCTACTTCCTGACCGCCAACCACTGCCTCAACGATCAGGCGTCGGCGACCTCCATCGAGGCCTACTTCGACTACAAGACCTCCAGCTGCGGAGGGACGTTCCCGCCGTTCCCGACCTCGAACAACGGCTCGACCTACCTGGCCAGCAGCGCGGCCAGCGACTTCACCCTGCTCCGCCTGAACAGCGTTCCGGGCGGCCGCTTCTTCCTCGGCTGGACCACCGACCCGGCGAAGTCGGCGAACGGCTCGAAGGTCCACCGCGTCTCCCACCCGTTCCCTGACGCCTTCTCCGTGCCCGCGCCGCAGGCCTACTCGAACACGAACGTGAATACGACCTTCGGCACCTGCACCGGCGTTCCGCAGACGAACTTCCTCTACTCGAACCTCGGCCAGGGCGGCACCTACGGCGGCAGCTCGGGCTCGCCGGCGATCGCCGCCGGCGGCTACGTCGTCGGCCAGCTCCTCGGCGCGTGCGGGACGAATCCCAGCGCCGGCTGCGACAACATCAGTAACGCCACCGTCGACGGGAAGTTCATCAGCACCTATCCGCTGATCTCCAGCTATCTCAACCCCGGCACCACCGCCGGCTGCACGCCCAGCGGGACTGCCCTCTGCCTCAACAGCGACCGGTTCAAGGTCGAGGCGACCTGGCAGTCCAACAGCGCCAGCGGCACCGCCAACGTCGTCGAGCTCACCGCCGACACGGGCTATCTCTGGTTCTTCAGCTCCACGAACGTGGAGGCGGTGGTGAAGATCGTCAACGGCTGCGGTCTGAACAGCCGCTACTGGGTCTTCGCCGCCGGCCTGACCGACACGCGCGTGCAGATCACGGTGACGGACACCAAGAACGGATCGGTGAAGACGTACACCAATCCGCTCGGGACCGCGTTCGCCCCGATCCAGGACACGAGCGCGTTCGCGACCTGCCCGTAAGTCCATCGACATCGGTTTCCCCGAGCGGCGGGCCGAAAGGCCCGCCGCGTGCGTTTTGACGCTCAATAACTAATATGCGGTTATGACATACCGCCGCGCGGCAGTCCTCCTTGTCGCTTCGCTCCTCGTCCTCCCCGCCGCCGCCCAGCGCGTGCCGCGCCGGACCCGGCCGATCATCAACCCGCTGGCGCAATGGAAGGCGCCCAGCTGCGGGATCGTCGACGGGCTGCCGTCCGTGCGCTTCGTGAGGGACGACACGAGCGTGGCCGCGAACCGCGAGCACGTGGTCAATCTGTCGGCGTCGTCGATCGCGGCGAGCAACCGGCCGAACGTGCTCTATGCGACCTATCAGGAGCATCTCTTCGAGTCGCGCGACTCCGGCTGCACGTGGCGGGAGCGCGCGCACCTCGGGCCGGCGCCGCAGGCGCCGTGGACGATCGCCCTTGCCCGTACCGAGCGGATCTACGTGCACGACATGGAGACCCTGCTGCGGGTCACGCCATACGGGGTGGAGCGCCTCCCGCTGCCGGCGCGGATGCTCGAGGTCTTCGCGAACCCGCGGCAGCCCCTCCACCTCCGCGCCCTCGGCTTCGACGGCGCCACATTTGAGTCGGCCGACGGCGGGGACACCTGGAGCGCCCTCGGCACCTCGGGCACCCGTCTCTACTCCGTGGCCGTGGATCCTGCGAGCTTCGATCACCTCGTCGCCGCGGCCTGGCGCGACGGCGTGTCGGTGTCCTTCGACGGCGGACGCACCTGGACGCGCACCGGCCAGCTGAAGGGCATCAACACGTTCTACACGGAGTTCTCGGCCGCCGATCCGCGGGTGGTGTGGGCGGTGGGGATCTCCGTGGCCGACGGCGTGGACCGGCTGTACCGCTCGATTGACGGCGGGATGACCTTCGCGCCGGTGCTGGTGTCCGGCCGGGACCTGCAGTTCAGCCGCGCGGATCTCGCTCCGAGCCCGCGCGATGCGAACGTCGTCGCCTTCCGCGCGTCCGGCGGCGTGGCGCTGTTCGACGCATCGAAGGGAACGGCGTCGCTGGTGGCGCAGGCGGCCCCGTCGGCGCTCACGTGGTCGCCGGCGGGGACGCTCTACTTCGCGACGCCGGATGAGGTCATCATCACGAACTGACTACGGCATCAGCTCTCCGTACGGCCGGATCTGCTCCTTCACCGTCGCCGGGTCGCCGACCACGACGATGGCCAGCTTCTCCGGATCGATGTGGGTCCGGGCCATCCGCTGGATGTCCGCGGGGGTGAGGGCGTAGACGCGCTGCACGTAGTTGCGCAGCCAGTCGTCGGGGAGGCCGTACAGGTCGAGGAAGGCCAGCTGCGCGGCGATGCCTGCGCGCGAGGAGTTGCGGAGCACGAACGTGCCGGCCAGGTAGTTCTGGATCCCGCGCAGCTCCTCCACCGTGGGCGGCTCGGAGCGCAGGCGCTCGATCTCGCCGAGGATCTCCTTGATCGACGCGCCGGTGACGTTCGTGGTCACGTCGGCGACCTCCGCCCAGGCCGCCGCGCCGAGACGCGTGGTGACGGTGCTCGTCGGCGAATACGTGTAGCCCTTCTGCTCGCGGATGTTGCTGGTGATGCGCGAGCCGAACGAGCCGCCGAGGAGCGCGTTCATCACCGTGAAGGAGAGAAACTCGGGATTGGTGGCGTCGATCACCGGCAGGCCGATGTAGAGCGTCGACTGCACCGCGCCGGGACGGTCGATGAAGTGGATGCCGCGGCGGCTGACCGGCGAGACCGTCGGCTTGGTCGGCGGGTTGCCGGCCTTCCAGTCGCCGAAGTGCTGGCGGATCGCGCTCTCGACCGCGGCCGGGTCGAAGCGCCCGACCACGTAGAGGAACGACCGCGCCGCGCCGAAGTTCCGCTCGTGGAAGCCGCGCACCTGATCGAGCGTGTAGGCCTGCAGCATCTCCGGCTTCGGGAACAGGCGCCCGTAGGGATGGTTGGGGAAGAGCACCTCGATGAACTTCTCCTGCGCCAGGGACTGGGGCGTGGAGCGCTGGATGGACAGGGTGCGGGCCAGGTCCCCCTCGAGGCGGCCGAGCTCCGACTCCGGGAAGCGCGGGTTGCGCACGACGTCGGCGATCAGCGCCACCGCGGCCGGCGCGGCCTCGGAGAAGACGTCCGTGCCGACGGTGACCTGGTTCACGCCGACGCCGACATCGAGTGACCCGCCCATGAGGGCGATCTGGCGGGCGATGTCCTCGTTCGAGCGGGTGCGCGTTCCCTGCTGGATCATCTCGCCGGTCAGGTCGGCGAGCCAGACCTCGTTGGCCGCCTCGTCGACGTTGCCGGTCTGGGTGACCAGGCGGACCGTCGCCTTCGGCACGTTGCCGTAGTACACGAGGCGGAGGCGCAGCCCGTTGGGAAGATCGAGCTTGTGCACCGGGGCGATGGCGAAGTCCTTCGGTTTCGCCGGCGCGGGCGGCGTCTGTTTCTGAGCGAGAGCGGCCGCGGCGAAGAGCGCGACGGCGAGCGTGAGCATCACGTGTTTGCGCATGGCGTCACCCCTTCGGAACGATGGTCAGGATGGTGCGGTTGGTCGGGCGCAGGTACTCCTGCGCGGTCTTCTGGATCAGCTCCGGGGTCACCTTGGCGAACTCCGTCTCGATCCGGTTGATCTTCTGCGGATCGTCGTCGAAGAGGGCGAACGAGGCCAGGAGGTCGGCCCGGCCGAAGCCGAAGAAGCCCTCGATCTCGTTGAAGAGCGAGGAGCGCATCTTCACCCGCGCGCGCTCGAGCGTGGCCGCGTCGACCGGCTGGGTCTGCAGCCGGGCCACCTGCTCGTCGACGGCCTTGATGATCTCGTCGGCCGACTTGTCCTTGTCGTGGAACAGCCAGGCCATGTACAGCGTCGGCCCGTCGATGTTGAACATGTTGCCGAGGAGGTTCATCGACGAGCCGAGGTCGCCGGTGAGCCCGCGCTTCTGCACCAGGTCCTGGTAGAGCCAGCTGTCCTTTCCGGCGGCCAGGATCTGGTCGATGATCCCCATCGCGTAATACTCGGGCGTGTTCTGCGGCGGGGCGTGCCACGCCAGCGCCAGCGCGGGACGGGTGGCCTTGTCGTCCGTCTTCGAGGCCCGCTTCTCCTCGGTCTGCCGCGGCTCGGAGATGTCCGGCATGGCCGGCTGCGGCTGCGCGGGAATGGAGCCGAAGTACTTCTTCACCCACCCCATGGCCTCCACCGAGTCGAAGTAACCGGTGATGGCCAGGGCGGCGTTGTTCGGCGCGTAATAGGTCTTGAAGAAGTTGCGCGAATCGTCGAGCGTGGCCGCGTCGAGGTCGGACAGGTCGCCGTAGAAGTTGTGGGCGTTGTACCAGTTCGTGTTCGCGTACTGGGGCAGGTCCAGCCAGGGGAAGCCGCCGTACGGCTGGTTGAGGACGTTGACGCGCACCTCGTTCTTGACCACTTCCTGCTGGTTCTTGAGATTCTCCGGGTTGATGGCCAGGCTCTTCATCCGGTCGGCCTCGGCCCAGAGCACCGTCTCCAGCGTGTGCGCCGGGACGATCTCGAAGTAGTTGGTGAAGTCGAAGCGCGTCGAGCCGTTGAGCACTCCGCCGTTCGACTGCACCAGCTTGATGAACTCCATCTTCCCGAGGTTGTCCGAGCCCTGGAACATCAGGTGCTCGAAGAGATGGGCGAACCCGGTGCGGTCGCGCGGCTCCACCCGGAAGCCGATGTTGTAGTAGACCGCCACCGAGACCGTGGGTGCGGTGTGGTCCGGCGAGAGCACCACCTTCAGGCCGTTCTCGAGCTTGTGGTACTCGACGGGAACCGAGTAGGCCATGCGCGCCGGCGGAGTCGTGACTTCGGCGGGTGGGGCGGGCGGAGTCGCCGCCGTCGTGGTCGGCGGCGGAGTCGTTGGCGCCGGCTCAGGCGGGGGAGTGGTGGTCGTGCATGCGGCGAGCAGAAGGACGACCAGCACTGCGACGGTCTTCATCGACGATCCTCCATTCACTTGTGGGCGAAACGCGTGACGTGGTCGTAGTAACGCTGCGCGTCGAAGAGCGGGATCTCGCAGTGCCCGGCGTCCGCGGTCATCAGCTCCTTCGGCACGCGCAGGCCGTCGTACAACTTCCGTCCGAGCGCGTACGGTATCACCGCATCCCGCGTCCCATGCATGACCAGGACCGGAACGCCGGCCTCGTTCAGCCAGTCCGTGGTCCGGAGCGCCCGCGGGGCCGTCCAGCCGAGGGGGAGGGGGCGGTAGAGAGCGTTGCCCATGTCCTTGAGCGAGGGGAAGGAGTTCTCGATGATCACCGCCCGGATGTCGCCCTTCCGCTCCTTGGCCGCCCACGCCGCGTACGGGCCGCCGACCGACTCGCCGTACAGCACGATCCGCTTCGCGCCGCGCTTCTTCACGTAGTCCACCGCCGCGAGCGCGTCCCGGAACAGCTTCCCTTCGGAGGCCTTGCCCTCGCTCCGCCCGTATCCGCGCCAGTCGAACACGAACACGGAGACCCCGCGCCTGGCCAGCTCGGCGGCCATCTCCGCGCGGTCGGTGAGATTCCCCGCGTTCCCGTGACACCACACCAGGACCGGGGCGTTCGCATCCTTCGCCGGAAAGAGCCAGGCGTGCAGCTTCACCCCGTCGGTGGTGGTGAACCAGTGCTCGGCCGGCGTGACCATCCACAGCGAGGTGTCCCAGCGGCCGGTCGGATGGCGGTCGGGGAAGAACATCCCCGTTTTGCGGAGGTAGAGCGAGAACAGATAGATCGAGACCAGGAGGATCAGGAGGAACGTCAGCGCGCGGGTCATCAGCTAAAATCGATGATTATTTCGGTCCGCTGAATCCTCAGCAACAAGGAGTGTCCATGTTCCGTAGGGCCTTTGTGCCTCTGGTCGTCGTGTTGTCTCTCGCCTCCGGCGCATCCGCGCAGGTCAGCGTCGAAGCGGAGTTCTCGCGCGATGCCATCGGCGTGAAGTCGTACCCGGGCGCTCCTCGCCTCGCCGAGCGCACCGGTATCGCGCCGGCCGTGGTCGTCCCCGCTGCCACCGAGGCTGCGGCGGACCGGATCCTGGAGATGCAGCAGTGGAACGACGCCGGGAAACTGCCGTTCCGGAACGGCTTCACCCGCGCCCTCGGCGACCCGGTCTCGGTCCGGCTCGAGGGCGCGCTGGCGGCGAAGACCGGCGCGGTCGCCTCGCACGCCCGTGGCCTCGTGTCCACCACCGAGCGCGGCACGCTGGTCTGGAGCGGATCGGTCCGCGTGGACGGGGCCCACCGCGTCCGCCTCCACCTGTCGAACGTCCATCTGCCGGAAGGGGCGGTGCTCTGGGTCTACGGCAAGGACCAGCAGCCGGTCGGATTCGACCGCGACCTGCTCCACGACGGCAGTCTCTACGCGCCGAGCGTGAGCGGCCCGCTGGTGCATCTCGAGATCGAGATCCCGTTCCCGAAGAGGCCCATGGACGTGGCCTCGTTCGAGATCCGCGACTTCGTCGAGCTCTTCCCGGCCGCATCGCTGAGAAGCCTCGATCCAGTCCGGAACGCTCCCGACTGCCTCGTCAACGCGGCCTGCGTCAGCGCCGGTACCTTCGAGGCCATCGCCGTGGCCCGCGCCGCCGGGGCCCTGATCTACTTCGTCTCGGGCGGGGACGGCGCGGTCTGCAGCGGCGGCCTCATGAACGACACCGTGCCATCGACGTTCGTCCCGTACTTTTTGACCGCCAACCACTGCGTCGACGACCAGGCCACGGCGTCCACGGTCGAGGCCTACTTCGACTACCGGGCCGCCTGCGGCACCAGCACGTATCCGCCGTTCCCCACGTCCCACAACGGCGCGACCCTGCTCGCCACGAGCGCGAACACCGACTTCACCCTCCTGCGTCTGAACAGCGTCCCCGAAGGCCGCGGTTTTCTCCCCTGGACCACCGCGTCTCCGGTCAGCGGCATGAAGCTGCATCGCCTCTCCCATCCGTTCCCCTATGAGGTCCCGAAGCCCTATCCGCAAGCCTACTCGAGCACCATCGTGAGCACGGCTCTCCCGTCCTGCGACGGTCTCCCGTCGTCGACGTTTCTCTATTCGAACCTCGGCGACGGCGGCACGTACCCCGGCAGCTCGGGATCGCCGGTGATGCTCACCAGCGGGGTCGTGGTCGGCCAGCTCTACGGCGGGTGCGGCCCGACCAGCGAAGACGGCTGCGACAGCATCAACAACTCCACCGTCGACGGGCGGTTCGCGGTCAGCTATCCCTTCATGGCCGCATATCTCAACCCCATCATCGACGCCTGTGCCCCCAACGCGACCACTCTCTGCCTGAGCGACGACCGCTTCAAGGTGCAGGCGACCTGGCAGTCCACCAGCTCCAGCGGCACGGCCAACGTGGTCGAGCTCACCCCCGAGACGGGATACCTCTGGTTCTTCAGCTCCACGAACGTGGAGGCGATGGTGAAGATCATCAACGGCTGCGGTCTGAACAGCCGCTACTGGGTGTTCGCCGCCGGCCTGACCGACACGCGCGTGCAGATCACGGTGACGGACACGAAGACCGGGTCGGTCAAGACCTACACGAATCCGCTGGGGACGGCGTTCGCGCCGATCCAGGATACGAGCGCGTTCGCGACCTGTCCGTGACGTGGAGCGGCGGGCTTTAGCCCGCTAGCCTACCTAGGCTAGAAACCTAGCCTACCCAGGCTAGAAACTGAACCTACCCAGGCTAAAAATGGAGCCTACATAGGCTAAAAATGGAGCCTATATAGCCTGAAAATGGAGCCTATGTAGCCTGAAAATGGAGCCTATGTAGCCTAAAAATGGAGCCTATGTAGGCTAAAAATGGAGCCTATGTAGGCTAGCTTCCTAGCCTTCCAAGCTGGGTTTCTAGCCTACGCAGTCAACTTCTCCCAGTCTCCCTCGGGCGCGTCGATGGCCAGGGCCAGGCCGCCGTCCGACCCGATGAACACCGGGTCCTCCATGTAGCGCACCTTCCCGCCACCCACGCCCTTGAGCGCGCCTTCCAGCGCCTCGGGCAAGCCGCGGATCAGCCCTCCGCCGCCGGAGAGGATGATGTTGTTGCGGACGCGGTCCTGGAACTCGGGCTCGACGCGGGCCAGGAGGTCGAGCATGGTCTCGACGATCGGCGGGAGGATGGTCTCGCAGGCGGTCCTCATCTCCGCGGTGATGTCGAGCTGCGTTGGCACGCCCTTGACCGGCGCGGTGACGGAGACCGTCTCCGGCGGCTCGCCGACGAAGCTCTGCTTCTCCTTCCAGTCGCGGACCATGAACACCGTGACGTTCGCCTGCGGGTAGCGCTCCTCGATGAGCTTGAGCAGCTGCGTGTCGACGGAGTCGCCGGCAATGGTGAGCGTGCGCTGGTCCTCCTCGGTCGGGTAGCGGCCCTTCATCACGCAAAAGTCGGTCGTCCCGGCGCCGATGTCGATGATCATCGTGTGCAGCAGCGCGTCCAGGCCGTAGGCGACGGCGAACGGCTCGGAGACGATCAGCAGGCTGTCCACGATCCCCTTCATCGAGTTGCGGAGGTACTGCTTGTTCGTCCGCAGCGCCGCGGCAGGCACGCCGACCACGGCCCGGACGTCCGAGGCCTTGATCTTGCCGTTCACGCCGACCAGGCGCAGCAGATGGCGGAGCAGCTCGCGCACCGCCTCCACGTCCTTCTCCGACCCTTCCTTCAGCAGGCCGCGCTCGAGCGGGCGGTGGAGGTCGAGCATGGTCCGGTTGGCGACGGCCTCGTGTCCGATGAGCACGTCCCGCTTGAGGACCTTCTTGGCCACCATGTCCAGCGGCCAGCCGACGAAGCTGTCGACGACGAACCGCTCGCCGTTCGATGCGGAGATCGCGCTCCGCGAAGTGCCGAGGTCGATTCCGACGTGGAGGATCTCAGCCATTGCGTTCCATTCCTTTCTTCTGCTGCGTGCCGTCGTTCTCGCGCGCGTAGGCCCGGATCCCGTGGAAGAGCGCGTCGGCGATCCGTTGCCGGTGCTCCGGGCGCGCGAGCAGCGCGGCTTCCTTCTCGTTGGAGATGCAGCCGACCTCGGCGAGGATGGCCGGCATGTCCGTGGCCACCAGGACGAGGAACGGCGCGCGCTTGACGCCCCAGTTCTCCAGGCCCGGGTCGGTCGTCTTGAGCGCGGTGTAGAGCTGCTTCTGGACGTTCGTGGCCAGCTGGTGGGACTCGTCGCGACGGGCGTCGGCGTAGACGCCGTCGAGGAGCTTGCGCATGTCGCCGAGGGAGTAGCCGGAGACCCGGTTCTCCGTGGCCGCCAGCGCGGTCAGCTTCGGATCGTTCGTCGGGCCGAGGTAATACGTCTCCACCCCCCGGCTGGCCGTGTACTTGGTGATGGTGTTGACGTGGATGGAGACGAAGATGTCGCTCTTCGACTCGTTGGCCAGCCGGGCCCGGTCCTTGAGGGCGATGGCGCGGTCGTCCGCGCGCGTGACGATCACCTCGAACCCTTCGGCCTCGAGGCGCGTGCGCAGGCGCCGGCCGATGTCGAGGGTGATGTTCTTCTCGATCACGCTCGCGGCGGTGGCGCCGGGATCGGAGCCGCCGTGACCGGCGTCCAGGACGATCCGGCGGACGGCGAGGGGGAACGCGGCGGCGGTGACGCGCTCGGTGTGGAGGACCGCCGGGGTCTCGGCCGCGATGACCTTCGGTACCAGCGTCGCGCGCTGGACGGGCAGGAAGGATGGTCCTCCCGTCTGCTGCGTGCCCAGCCAGGCCGATCCGGCGACGGTCAGCGGCACGAGCAGAAAGGCTCCGCGCCGCAGCCAGATCCGCATCAGGCGATGCGCGGGGCGGACGCCACGCGGCGGCACCCCGCGGATCACCTCGATGTTCTCCGCCACTGCCTGCTGAAGCACCCGGCGTTTGAGTCGATCGCTGCTCACCGCTCTCATGCCCTTCGCGCCCATCCGGAACGCCTGATTCTACCCGAGGCAATAGAATTCGCCCCGCTATCGAGGAGGATGGGATGTCCGAGAACAAGACTTACAAGCTCGTGGAGATCGTCGGAACCTCGCCGGAGTCGTTCGCCAAGGCCGTGTCCTCGGGGGTCGAGCGGGCCTCCGAGACCCTGCGCAACGTCGACTGGTTCGAGGTGATCGAGCTGCGCGGCCGCGTGGCCGACGGCAAGGTCGCGCAGTATCAGGTGAAGATGAAGGTCGGCTTCCGGTTGGATTAGTTGCCAGTTGCCGGTTGCCAGGAGTTGCTGGCTACTGGCTACTGGCTACTGGCTACCGGCCACTACAAATCGACCGCCGGCGGCTCCGGCGTCTCCTTCAGCAGCTCCGCGCCCTCGGACCGGGCCACGTACGTGGCGATGGTGAGGTCGCCGGTGACGTTGAGGGTGGTGCGGCACATGTCCAGGATCCGGTCGACGCCGAGGATGACCGCGATCAGCTCGGGATTCACGCCGATCTGCGAGAGCACCACCACGATGAACGGGATCGAGCCCGAGGGGACGCCGGCCGTGCCGACGCCGCCGAGGATGGCCAGGTAGACCACCATCAGCTGCTGGCCGAGGCTCAGGTCCACGCCGGCCAGCTGGGCCAGGAACAGCACGGTCACGCCCTCGTACAGTGCGGTCCCGTTCTGGTTCGCCGTCGCGCCGACGGTGAGCACGAAGTTGTTGATGTCCCGCGGCACGCCGAGGTTCTCCTCGGAGACCCGCAGCGCCGTCGGCAGGGTCGCGTTCGACGACGACGTCGAGAAGGCGGTGATCATCACCGTCTTGATCCGCCGGAAGAAGGTGATCGGATTGATGCGCGAGAGCAGCGCCACCGAGGCCGAGTAGACCCCGAACATGTGGATGGCCAGCCCGAGGATGACCGTGGTCACGAACCAGCCCAGGCTGACCAGGATGTGGAAGCCGAAGCGCGCCGTCATGGTGAAGAGGAGGCAGAAGACGGCGTACGGCGCGAGGCGCATGATGATCTGGATCGCCGCCTGGGTGGCCTCGAACACCGCGTCCAGGACGCTGACCAGCGGCGCGGCCTTCTCCGCCGGGATCAGGGTCAGGCAGATGCCCAGAAAGAGGGCGAAGAACATCAGCCCGAGCATGTCCGGCGTCTCCCGGCCGACGGAGTAGAAGACGTTCGTCGGGACGATGGTCTTGACCACTTTGAGGAGCGGCGCGTCGGTCGACTTCGCGCCGCCGATCGCGGTCTCGACGGTCTTCGCGGCGTCCGTGCCGTACCGCGCCGCGAGCTGCGCGCTGACGGCGGGATCGATGCGCTTGCCGGGCTGGATGGTGTTGGCCAGGGTCAGGCCGATGACCACGCTGATGGCCGAGATGATGACCGTGTAGACCAGCGACTTCACGCCGATGCGCCCGATGCGCCGCAGGTCGCCCAGGCCCGCCACGCCGACCACGAGGCTCGAGAAGACCAGCGGGATCACCAGGAGGAGCAGGAGGCGCAGGAAGAGCTGCCCGATCGGATTCGTGATCTGGTCGGCGATGAACGTCAGTACCGGCGTGCCCGGACCGAGGATGGTGTTGAGGGTCCCCCCGACGATGGCGCCGAGAACGAGGCCGATGAGGATCTTCGTGTGAAGAGGGATCGCGCGTCCGGGCTCAGCCATGGCGGGGGATGGTACACGCAATTTCCCCCTCGCCCCGCTTGCGGGGAGAGGGTGGCGCGAAGCGCCGGGTGAGGGGACGAGCCACGCGCAATGACTGCCCCTCATCCGGCCCTTCGGGCCACCTTCTCCCCGCGAGCGGGGAGAAGGGCAGAAGGAGGAGCCCTACTCCGCCACGCGCTTCGTCTCCTCCGTCGTCGTCGACTCCTCGTCCGGCGACGACGCGATGTGGAACGACTCCCGGATGTCGGTCGTGGTCATGTAGTGCAGCTTCGCGTTCTGCTGGTAGCGCGCGGCGTCGGCGACGATCCGGTTGAGCATCCGGGCGTGGCGGCGCTCGTGGGTGTAGCGCTTGAGATCGGGATAGAGGAACCCCACGCCGGCGAGGATGAAAACGAAGATGTTCTCGATCGTGGGGAAGAAGGGAAGGGCCCTGAGGATCCCGCCGACGATGAGGCCGCCCAGACCGAACGCGGCGCGCGCGGCGGGATCGCCATTGCGCCAGACGCCGAACGAGCTTCGCTCGAGCAGGTTCATCTCCCGCGCCGAGGGGATGTACTGCGGCAGCGCCGTCTCCAGCACCTCTTTCTCCAGCGACTCCCAGTACGCCGCCGAGCCGCCGAACTCGTCGTAGGCCTCCTTGATCTTGGCCAGCTTCGCCCGCGCGGTCTTCATCAGCTGCCGGGCCAGCTCTTCGTCCTCGAAGCCGCGCCGGCGGTGCTCGCACTCCTCCAGCACCACGAAGACGACGCTCGCGAAGTCGTACTCCGGTCCGGCGATGTTGAGGACGCTCATTGCTGCTGGGGCGGCTGCTGCTCTTCCTGCTTGGCCTGCTGCGAGTACTGGATCACGCCGAGCTGCTGGAGGAGCTTGTTCCCGTCGATGATCACGTTCCCCTGGGGCAGCTTCGGGATCTGGCGGATCTCCTTGCGCTGCAGCGCGTCGATGAGCTGGAGACTCACGTAGGCGTCGCCCGCGCTGCCGACCAGCGCCGCGCGCTCCTTGCGGATGCCCTCGGCGTACGACTCGTACTCGGCGACGATGGCCCGAGCCTCCTGCTCGCGGCTGACCAGGTACGCGTCGGCAGTCTTCTTGGCCTGCTCCAGGTCGCCTTGAGCGCGGGTGAGCTGCTCGCTCAGCTCCGCGACCTTCTGCTGTAGGTTGGCCTGGTTGGCCTCCTGCGTCGCCAGGATCTGGGCCTCCAGCTTCTCCGCCGACTTCTCCGCCTCTTTGCGGCGATTGATGAGGTTCTGGTAGTCGGGCTTGAAGGCGAAGTCGCCGAGGATGACCTGCTCGACGATGATGCCGTACGGAGTCAGGTGCGCGGCGAGCAGCTTCGTGGCGTCGTTCGCCGCCTGGAAGCGCAGGTCGGGGTTGTAGAACTCCTCGGAGTCGAGGCGATTGAGGACGTCGCGCACATAGGCCCGGGCCTGCGGCCGGACCAGGCGGTTATTGATCATCGTGGACGACGGGGCGACGCTCTGCCAGATCGTCACGGCCTTGCTCGGATCGATGCGCCAGCGGATGGTGACGTCGGTCTCGATGTCGTTCCCGTCGCGGGTCTTGAACACCAGCTCGTCCTTCCGGTCGCTCTTGCTGACCTTCGCGGACATGGTCGTGTTCTGGGTCGAGACGTCGAACTTCGCCCAGTCATTGATGATGGGCATGAAGAAATAGGTCGCCCCGGGATGGGCCACCTCGGTGCTGCGGGTGATCTTGTTGAACTTCACGCCCACTTCCGTGGCGTCGGTCGTATGCGGCGTGCACGCGGCGAGGGCCAGCAGCGCGGCGACGGCGGCGGCGAAGAGCATCTTTCTCACTGTCCACCTCCGAGCTTGCTGAGGTCCGTCGGATCCTCGCTGATGTAGATCGGGCCCTTGATGCCGTTCAGGAGGGCGAGGCCCTTGCGCAGGCGCAGGAGCTTGTCCGATCCCGCGCCTTCCATGGCCCGGTTGGTCATCTCCGTGCCCTGGGAGTTGGCCTTGTTCACCAGGAGGTCCGCCTCGGCGCGCCTGGTGCGCTCGTACAGATCCTTCTGGGCGTTGAGGGCGGTGATCTGGGCCTGGAACTCCGCGGTCTTCACCTTGATGAGGTTCTCGCCCTCGGCCGCGGTCTGCTTGAGCCGCGTGTCGACCTCGGCCTGTTTGGCGAGGGCGCGGTTGGTGAGCACCGACTGGTCCTGGATCTTCTTCTGCTCGGTGAGCTGCTGGAACGTGTCCGGGTACGTGTATTGGCGGATCAGTACGTCGGCGAGCTGCAGCCCGTTCTGATGGAACACCTTCGCCAGCTCGCGCTTGAGGTGAGCGGCCTTGACCAGGCGCTGGTCGCGATAGAAATCCTCGGCGCGCAGCTCGCCGAGGTACTGCTTCACCAGCGGGTCGCTGAAGCGGATCACCACGTTGTCCTCGTAGGCCCGGCCGAAGCCGAACTTCGAGACCACCAGGAACGGATCGGCGATGCGATAGAGGACGCTGACGTCGACGCTGACCGGGTAGCCGTCCACGGTCGGTACGTTGATGGCCGGGACGTCGCGGTGATCCGGCCCGCGCTCGGCGGGATTGTTCGAGAACTCCACCACCTGGATGTCGCGCGGGAACGTGCGGATGGTCTCGTAGCCGCGGATCTGCCGGCGGTAGCCCGGCCCGACCAGCGACTTCTGCAGGCCCTTGGTCGGGCCGAAGGCGATCTGGCGCAGCCCGATCTGGTCCGGCGCGACGTAGCTGATCATGCACCCCCGGACGAACAGCAGCGGCGAGATCAGCAGCAGGAGCTTGAACAGGAAGCCGAACAGGCGCCCGCCGCGAAAGGAAAACGAAGGCACTTTGATCGGGAAACGCGCCTTGAACTTAGGCGCAGCCGTTGCGGATTCGAACATGGGTGCGGTCCTTGTCGGTCAGTTGTGGACGGTAGGAGGGATTCTACGCGCGAATTGGTAAACTCGCCTGCGATGCACGTCACGTGGAGCGGCCCGAAGGACGCCGCTCCACGTCTCTAAGGTACAATCCCCCTTCCTCAAAACGCCGCCCACGGCCCCGGCCGGCTGCGTTCTCCAAACCCATCAAGGAGTATCGATGACTGCAACTCTCGAAGTGACCCACCAGTTCGATGCGGCTGTGTCCGCGGGACGGGAGCCTTACAAAGTCCGGGATCTGTCGCTGGCCACGCTCGGCCGCGCCGAGATCCGCCTGGCCGAGCACGAGATGCCGGGCCTGATGGCCGTGCGCGAGAAGTACGGCAAAGAGAAGCCGCTGCAGGGTGCGCGGGTCATGGGCTCGCTGCACATGACCGTGCAGACGGGCGTGCTGATCGAAACGCTTCACCTCCTCGGCGCCGACGTGCGCTGGGTGAGCTGCAACATCTTCTCGACCCAGGATCACGCCGCCGCGGCGGTCGTGGTCGGCCGTCCGGAGACCGGCGGCACGCCGCAGAATCCGCGCGGCATCCCGGTGTTCGCCTGGAAGGGCGAGACGCTCGAGGAGTACTGGTGGTGCACCTCCGAGGCGCTCATGTGGCCGGACGGCAGCGGCCCGACGCTCATCGTCGACGACGGCGGCGACGCCACGCTGCTGGTGCACAAGGGCGTGGAGTTCGAAGGGCACGGAAGCGTCCCCGAGTTCAATCCCGCCGACGAGCCCGAGGAGTGGGGCGTGATCCTCGACCTCCTGCGCAAGGAGCTCGCCCGCGACCCGCAGCGCTGGACGCGCGTGGCCCGGGACATCCGCGGAGTCTCCGAGGAGACCACCACCGGAGTGCATCGCCTGTATCAGATGCAGGAGACCGGATCGCTGCTGTTCCCGGCGATCAACGTCAACGACTCGGTGACCAAGTCGAAGTTCGACAACATCTACGGCTGCCGGCACTCGGTGATCGACGGCCTCAATCGCGCCACCGACGTGATGATCGCCGGCAAGCTGGCGGTCGTCGCCGGCTACGGCGAGGTGGGCAAGGGCTGCGCCCAGGCCCTGCGCGGGCAGGGCGGACGGGTGGTGGTCACGGAGATCGACCCCATCTGCGCGCTGCAGGCCTCAATGGAAGGCTTCGAGGTGCGCACCCTGGACAGCGTCGTCGAGCGCGCGGACATTTTCGTGACCGCGACCGGCAACCGGAACGTCATCACCGCCGAGCACATGTCCCGGATGAAGCACAACGCCATCGTCAGCAACATCGGCCACTTCGACAATGAGATCGACATGGCGGGCCTGAAGAAGTTGCCGGGCATCAAGCGCGTCAACATCAAGCCGCAGTACGACGAGTGGGTCTTCCCGGACGGTCACTCCGTTCTGATCCTCGCCGAGGGACGCCTCATGAACCTCGGCTGCGCGACCGGGCATCCGTCGTTCGTGATGTCGGCCTCGTTCACCAATCAGGTGCTGGCGCAGCTGGCGCTGTGGCGGAACAAGGGCGAGTACGGCAAAGAGGTCTATGTGCTGCCGAAGAAGCTGGACGAGGAAGTGGCCCGTCTGCACCTGGCCCACCTCGGCGTCGAGCTCACGACCATGACTTCCGACCAGGCGAAATACCTCGGCGTGCCGGTCGAAGGGCCTTACAAATCCGATCACTACCGATACTGATCGCGAGGTGGCGTCATTAATGCAGGAAAGGCGGACCAGTACGTCCGCCTTTTCCTTTTTCATTGACATTCACGGTTATATTGCACAAGATTTTGTGCGTGAGTGTTTAGGAGGAGTGTAATGCCCAGACCACGCAAGCAGCCAGGTTCTCCGCAATTGACCCCCGGCCAGTCCTCATACGTTCTCGACCGCTTGATCAGTGAGCGCCGTATCTCCCCGGGTGAAATCAGCCGCTATGTCTCCGAAATGGGCCGCGAGATCAGCGATCTCGAGGATCGCCTGCGTCGTCTGCGCGAGGCGCATGGCGGCGGCGGATATGCAGCCGAAGCGCCGGTGCGCCGCGGCCGTCCCGGTCGTCCGCCGGGTCGTCCTCCCGGCCGTCCCGGTCGTCCTCCCGGCCGCCCGCCGGGCCGTCCCCCCGGTCGCCCGGGCCGTCCGCCTGCATCCACCTCCGCAGGCGCCGGAAGAGGGAGGAGAGGCCGCAAGCGCTCCTCCATTACGCCGGAGCAGCTCGCATCGCGGCAGCTGCAGGGCCGCTACCTCGCGCTGGTGCGCCAGTTCCCTGAGGGCCGCCGCGCGCAATTCGCCAAGACGGCGAAGGAAAAGGGGCGCGAGGCCGCCATCAAGGACATGCAGGACTCCCTGAAGAAATAGCGGTATTCCCATACGTTGTCGTGAGAAGGGGCGCACGCCATGTGCGCCCTTTATTGTGTGGTCATGGTTCGTTTTCTCCTCATTCTCCTGCTGGCGCTCCCCCTTGCGGCCGACACGACCGTCACGCTGCTCCATGTTTCCGACTACCACTCCCACGCCCTGCCGTTTTACACAGAGGACGGGGAGCGCGGCGGTATTGCGCGTGCGATCGGCTATCTCCGCCGCGAGAAACGGCGCGGCGCGCTGGTCTTCAGCGGCGGTGACACGATCAACAAAGGCTCGCCGGCCTGGTCGGACAAATACCAGTGCGCGGAATGGCCGTGGCTCAACGGCGTCGTCGACGCCATGGCCTTCGGCAATCACGACGCGGATTATGGTTTTGCCGCGTTCGAGAACTGCCGGAAAGCCACGCGTTATCCCATCCTCAGTGCAAACACGCGTGGATTGCAGCGGTACGCGATTTTCGAAAGCAAAGGGAAGCGCATTGGAGTCTTTGCCGTCGCGGGAGGCGATTTTCCGAAACTGATCAAAACCGAGGGGTTTTCCTTCGGCGATCCGGTCGCGGCGGCACGGGACGTCGTCGCGGAACTGCGCGGCAAGGTGGACGCCATTGTGATGATCGGACACCAGCACGCCGAGGAGGATTACGATCTCGCGCGTGCCGTACCGGGAATTGATCTCATTTTCGGGTCGCACAGCCATCTGAAACGCGAGCTGACGAAAATCCCGAATACGGAAACGTGGTTCATCTCTCCCGGTCAATATCTGACCTGGATCAGCCGTGTGGAGCTGACGTTCACTGAAGACGGCGAGCGCGTGCGCGGTGAGCTCGTTCCGGTCGACAGACGCATGCCTGTCGACAAGACCATTGCCAGACGCGTCGCGCGGATGCAGCGCGACCTGGAGCGCGATCCGCAGTATCGCGAGCTGTTCGTCCCCATTGCCCGCCTCGATGCGCCAATGACCGTGGACGCGCTGGCGAAAAAGACGCTCACCGTCATGCGCGACGCTACCGGCGCCGATGTCGCACTGTCGACAATGAGCAGTTTCCGCCGCCCATTGCCCGCCGGGTCGCTCACGCTGGAGCTGCTCCGCGCGGCATTGCCATACGACAACGAGATCGTCGTCTGCACGATGGCCGGCGAGCAGCTCCGGCGGGTCCTGGATTACAGCGACGACTCCTATACAGACGCGCCGGCGCAGATCGAAAACACGCGCACGTATCGCATCGCCACCACCGACTATGTCGCCGACGTCGCCTATCGCGACGTCTTTCTGTGCGACAAGACCAGGACCGGCATCCGCGTGCGCGAGCGCCTCAGAGCCAGCCTTTCTCCCTAGCGATGCGCGCGGCCTCGATCCGGTTCGCCGCCCCGAGCTTGCTGATGGCCTCGGACAGGTAATTGCGCACCGTCCCCTCCGACAGGCGCAGCTCGCCGGCGATGTCCGCGCTGGTCTGCCCCTCGCCGGCCATGCGCAGCACCTGGCGCTCGCGGTCGGTCAGCGGATCCGGCTCGCTCCAGGCCTCGGCCGCGAGCTCGGGATCGATGACACGCCCGCCGGCCTTCACCCGGCGCACGGCGTTCGCCAGCTGCTCGGCCGGCGAGTCCTTGAGCAGATAGCCCGACGCGCCGGCTTCCAGCGCCCGGCGCAGATAGCCGCCGCGGGCGAACGTGGTCAGGATGATCACCCGCGTCGGCAGCTCGCGCCTTACCACCGCGGCGAGCTCGAGGCCGGTCATGCGCGGCATCTCGATGTCCGTCAGCAGCACGTCCGGCTTCGCCTCGCGGCAGATGGCCAGGGCCTGCTCGCCGTCGTTCGCCCGGCCGATGACCTCGATGTCGCCCTCGATCTCCAGCAGCGCCGCGAGCGCGCCGAGGACCATGGCCTGATCTTCGGCGACGACGACCCGGATCACGCGATCTCCGCTTTGGCAGTGGGCGACGCAGTCGGGAGCGTCACGGTCAACGTCGTCCCGCCGCGGCCTTCGCGGGTGAGCGAGCCGCCGAGGATGTCGACGCGCTCGCGCATGCCGGTGAGGCCGTTGCCGAACGGCGCGTTCCCGCCGCGGCCGTCGTCCGCGATCGTCAGCGTGGCGCTGGCGTCGGTCACGGCCAGGGCGATCCGGCAGCGGCGGGCGCCGGAGTGGCGGACGATGTTCGTCACCGCCTCGCGCAGGGCCATGGCCAGTACGGCCTCCTGGGCCGCCGGGAGCTTCATCGGCGCGACGTCGCAGTCGAGCGCCACGCCCGCCGTCGAGAGCGCCTTCCGCGCGTGCTCCACTTCGGACTGCAATCCGTCGCTGCGATAGCCGGCCACGGCGGAGCGCACCTGGGCCAGGGCGTCGCGGGCGATCCGCTCGACGTCGCGGATCTCGTCGCGCGCCCGCTCGGCGTCGCGCTCGGCCAGCTTCGAGGCCAGCTCCGACTTCAGGATCACCAGCGAGAGCGTATGGCCGAGGAGATCGTGCAGATCGCGGGCGATCCGCTCGCGCTCGGCGACCTTGGCCAGGTGCTCGATCTCGTCCTGCGCCAGCCGCAGCCGCGCGTTCGAGCGGCTGACCTCGCAGAAATGCACGTTGATCGCGCCGACGATGATGGTGAACACGAAGGCCCAGGTGATCGGGAACCAGTGCCGCTCGATCAGCCAGCCGTTGACCAGCACCAGCACCGCGATGGCGGCCACGCCGCGCACCGCGTGGCGGGAGGGCTCGAGCATGCCGAACATCGCCGCCGAGTAGATGAAGAAGCAGCCCGCGGCCTGGGTCAGCGGCCAGAACGCCACGCCGAGGGCGGCGGTGGCGAGGGCGACGAGGATCAGCTCCCGCCCGCGCACCCAGTAGCTGCGGAAGTAGAGCGCCAGGAAGGCGATCGACGTCGGCACGAACGTCAGCCAGCCCGCGGCGTTCGCGTACTTCGACATGTACAGCGGCGTGAGCGCGAACGGCAGGATGTAGATCGTCCAGGCGAACGGCGTCCAGCCGAGGTTGTTGTCGCGGGGGATGAGACGCATGAGCCTCAGTTTAGCCGTACAGCTTTCCTTCGTCGCGGCGGTAGCCGATCCAGGCGATCGTCGAGAAGAGCAGCGTCGTGACCACCAGCGCGCCGACGTGGAACGCGACCGCCTCGCCGCGGCTGGCATTCACGACCTTCAGGGCGAGCTGGGAGAGGTGGTAGGGCGGCATCCAGAGAGCGAGGTCCTGCACGCCGCGCGGGAGGAACTGGATCGGCAGCCAGAGGCCGGACAGAAACGCCATCGGCAGATAGAGCAGGTTGACGATCGGCACGGCGGAGTTCGGACCGGCCAGGAATCCGACGGCCAGGCCGAACGCGCAGAATGGAATCGCGCCCGAGACGAGGATCCCGAACAGCGCCAGCGCCCTGTCCCACGGCATCTGCACGTCGGCGAGATAGACGCCGGTCGCGAAGAGCAGCGCCACCACGATCGCGCTGAAGAGCATGGCCATGGCCATCTTGGCCACGAGGTACGCGCTCGGCGGCGCGGGCGTGGTCCGCTTCACCTCCAGCCACCCTTGGCCGCGCTCGATGGCCACGCCGACGCCGAAGCCGAACAGCGCCGCGCCGATCACCCCGAACGTGCCGTACGTGGCGATCAGGTACACCGCCATCGACGTGTGGCCGGCCATCTTCTGGCCGAACATCACCCCGAAGAAGATGTAGAACACCACCGGGAAGAGCAGCGTCGGCAGCGAGTACTGCGGGATGCGCAGGGCCTTGAGGAACTCGTACTTGATCTCGAGCAGATGAATGCGCAGGTTGCGTGACATGGGATTCTCCTGTGGTTGCGGGGTTACGGGGCACGGGGGGCACGGGGGCACGGGGGCGGGGTGGGCCCCCTCGTGCCCTCGTGCCCTCACGTCCCCACCATTTCGATAAATGCATCCTCGAGCGTCGCGCTCTCCCCTTTGATCTCCGCCGGCGTCCCCTCCGCCACCACCACCCCGCGATGGATCACCACCGCGCGGTCGGCGAGCGCCTCCGCCTCGGCCAGGTAGTGCGTGGTCAGGAGCACCGACTTGCCGCGGGCGATGAAGAGGCGGATCTGCTTCCACAGCGACCGCCGGGCCTCGACGTCGAGGCCGACCGTCGGCTCGTCGAGAATCAGGAGGTCGGGATTGCCGCAGATCGCCAGCGCGTAGAGGACGCGCTTCTGCTGGCCGCCGGAGAGGTCGCCGTACTTGCGCTTCTCCAGGCCGGCCAGTCCCGCGGCCTCGATGACCTCGGCCATCGGAAGCGGGCTCGGGTAGTAGCTGGAGAAGAGGTGGATGTGCTCGCGCACGCGCAGCGTCTCCGGTACGCGTGCCGTCTGGAGCACGGCGCCGACGCGGGTGCGGCTGGCGGCGTCGCGCGGGTCGCCGCCGAAGACGCGCGCGCTGCCCGCGGTGGGCGTAGCCAGGCCGAGGAGGATGCGCACGGCGGTCGTTTTCCCGGCCCCGTTCGCGCCGAGGAGCGCGACCAGCTCGCCGGGGTGGATGGTGAAGTCGAGCCCGCGCAGGGCCTGGACCTCGCCGTAGCTCTTGGTCACTCCCGTGAAGTGCGCGGGGAGGGTGGCGGTGGGATGCATTGCCAGCGTGCTCCTGTTCATCCGTGCAGGATGCATCGCGGTGTTCGTGGCGAACATTGGAGATGGTCAGGAGCGGCGAATGACGAATGTCACCTGAGCTATGATTCGCCCGCACATGGCGCGCCGTTCGCGCAACTACCTCCGCACTCCACCCTTCTTCGAGGTGACCTCCGAATGACGTGGTTCGGGAACTTCTACCGCTCTGCCATCGGCAAGAAGGCCGTCATGGCAGTCACGGGGTTGATCCTCTTCGGCTGGATCTTCCTGCACATGGTCGGGAACCTGAAGCTGTACCTGGGCCCGGTCCATCTCAACGAATACGCGCACTGGCTGCGGGCCCTCGGCACGCCGGCCATGCCCGAGACGGCAGCCCTCTGGATCACGCGCGTCCTGCTGCTCGTGGCGGTGGTGCTGCACATCCACGCTGCCTACGCGCTCACGCTGATGAACCGCCAGGCCCGGCCGATCGGCTACGAGCGCCGCGAGTACGTCGCCGCGAGCTACGCCGCGCGGACGATGCGCTGGGGCGGCGTGATCATCCTGCTCTTCGTCATCTACCACCTCCTGCACCTGACCACGGGCGACGTCCACCACGACTTCGTCAAGGATGACGTCTACCACAACGTGGTGACGGGCTTTCAGGTCTGGTGGGTGGCCGCGTTCTACATCATCGCCAACCTCGCCCTCGGCCTGCACCTGTACCACGGGGTGTGGAGCATGTTCGGCTCGCTCGGCGCGACGCACAAGCGCTTCAACGCCTGGAAGCGGACCTTCGCCACGGCCTTCGCCGTGGCGATCACCGCCGCCAACATCTCCTTTCCGCTGGCCGTGCTGACGGGCGTTGTGAGGTAACGGAACCGATGCAACTGGACAGCAAGATTCCTCCCGGCTACGTCGCAGAGAAGTGGGCCTACGCCAAGTCGCACTACAAGCTGGTGAACCCGGCGAACAAGCGCAAGTACGACATCATCGTCGTCGGCGCGGGTCTGGCCGGCGCCTCCGCGGCGGCGACCCTCGGGGAGCTCGGCTACAACGTCAAGTGCTTCGTCTACCACGACTCGCCGCGGCGCGCGCACTCGATCGCCGCGCAGGGCGGCATCAACGCGGCCAAGAACTACCGCAACGACGGCGACAGCATCTACCGGCTCTTCTACGACACGGTGAAAGGCGGCGACTACCGCGCCCGCGAGGGGAACGTCTACCGCCTGGCCGAGCTGTCGGTGAACATCATCGACCAGGCCGTGGCCCAGGGCGTGCCCTTCGCCCGCGAGTACGGCGGCCAGCTCGAGAACCGCTCCTTCGGCGGCGTGCAGGTCTCGCGCACGTTCTACGCCCGCGGGCAGACCGGCCAGCAGCTCCTCCTCGGCGCGTTCCAGGCCCTCGAGCGCCAGATCGCCCTCGGCACGGTCAAGCAGTACAACCGCTACGAGATGCTCGACCTGGTGGTCGTCGACGGCCACGCCAAGGGCATCATCGCCCGCAACCTGACCAATGGCCGGATCGAGGCCTTCGCCGGCGATGCGGTGGTCCTCGGAACGGGCGGATATGTCAACGTTTTCTACCTCTCGACGAATGCGAAGGCCTCGAACGCGACGGCCATCTGGCGCGCCCACAAGCGCGGCGCGACGTTCGCCAATCCCTGCTACACGCAGATCCATCCGACCTGCATCCCCCAGAGCGGCGACTACCAGTCCAAGCTCACCCTGATGTCGGAGTCGCTGCGCAACGACGGGCGGATCTGGGTTCCGAAGCAGCAGGGCGACACGCGCCAGCCGCAGCAGATCCCGGAGAACGAGCGCGACTACTATCTCGAGCGCAAGTACCCGAGCTTCGGCAACCTCGCCCCGCGCGACATCGCCTCCCGCGCGGCGAAGGAAGTGTGCGACGAGGGCCGCGGCATCGGCCCGTCCGGCCGCGGCGTCTATCTCGACTTCGCCGATGCCATCAAGCGCCTCGGGCACAAGGTCATCGAGGAGCGCTACGGCAACCTCTTCGAGATGTACCAGGACATCACCGCCGAGAATCCGTACGAGGCGCCGATGCGCATCTACCCGGCGCCGCACTACTCCATGGGCGGGCTGTGGGTGGACTACAACCTGATGTCGAACATCCCCGGGCTGTACGTCATCGGCGAGGCGAACTTCTCCGATCACGGCGCCAACCGCCTCGGCGCGAGCGCGCTGATGCAGGGACTGGCTGACGGCTACTTCGTCCTGCCGGTCACCATCGGCGACTACCTGGCCACGCAGTTCGGCAAGAAGGTGAGCAGCGATCGACCCGAGTTCGCCGAGGCCATGGCCTCGACCCAGGATCGCGTGCGGAGCCTGCTCGACGCCAAGGGCACGCGCAGCGTCGACTCGTATCACAAGGAGCTCGGCTCGATCATGTGGGACTACTGCGGCATGGCCCGCAGTGCCGAGGGCCTGAAGAAAGCCCTGGGGATGGTGCGCGAGCTGCGCGGGCAGTACTGGCGCGACGTCCGCGTCCTCGGCGGCGGCGAGGAGCCGAACCAGTCGCTGGAGAAGGCCGGCCGGGTGGCCGACTTCTTCGAGCTCGCCGAGCTGATGTGCATCGACGCCCTGCATCGCGAGGAGTCGTGCGGCGGCCACTTCCGGGTCGAGTATCAGACCGCCGAGGGCGAGGCCGAGCGCAACGACAAGGACTTCCTCTACGTCGCCGCCTGGGAATACAAGGGCGAGGGCAACGAGCCGGTGCTGCACAAGGAGCCGCTGGTGTACGAGGAAGTGAAGCTGGCCACGAGGAGCTATAAATAATGGACCTGACACTGCACGTCTGGCGGCAGTCCTCGCGCGAGGCCGACGGCCGCTTCGTCGAATACAAGGCCACCGGCATCAGCCCCGACGCCTCCTTCCTGGAGATGCTCGACGTCGTCAACGAGCGCCTCATCGAGAAGGGGGAGGAGCCGATCCACTTCGAGCACGACTGCCGCGAAGGCATCTGCGGCTCGTGCGGGATGATGATCAACGGCACCGCCCATGGACCCTTAGGCGGCACGGCCACTTGCCAGCTGCACATGCGCCACTTCAAGGACGGCGACGAGGTCTGGGTCGAGCCGTGGCGCGCCCGGGCATTCCCGGTGATCAAGGACCTCATCGTCGACCGCAGCCCGCTCGACAAGATCATCCAGGCCGGCGGCTTCATCTCCGCCAACACCGGCAGCGCGGTCGAGGCCAACACTCTGCCGATCCCGAAGCCGGTGCAGGAGCTGTCCATGGACGCCGCGGAATGCATCCAGTGCGGCGCCTGCGTCGCCCAGTGCCCGAACGGCGCCGCCCAGCTCTTCACCGCCGCCAAGGTCTCGCACCTCGGCCTCCTCCCGCAGGGACAGCCCGAGCGCTACCAACGCGTGCTGAGGATGGTGGACGTGATGGAGCAGTACTTCGGCAGCTGCACGCTCTTCCGCGAGTGCGAGGCCGTCTGCCCGAAGGAGATCTCCATCGACTTCATCCAGCGGATGAACCGGGACTACATCGCCGCCAGCTTCAAGTCGCGCGAGGCTGTAAAAGCCGAGTAAAAGCGTTTCGCGATGCGCGTACCATCTTCGACGTGCGCGTCCTCATCGTCGAAGACGAGCGGTCGCTCCGCGAGGCCCTCGTCGATCTCTTGACGTCGCGCGGCTTCACCGTGGAAGCCGTCGCCGACGGCCTCACCGCGGCCGAACGCGGTGTGGCCGCGGATCTCGACCTGGTCCTGCTCGACCTGGCCCTGCCGCGCCTCGACGGCGTGGAAGTCTGCCGCCGCCTGCGCATGGCCCGGCCGGCGCTGCCGATCCTCATCCTCACCGCGCGCGGATCCGAAGACGAGCGCGTGCGCGGCCTGAAGGCCGGCGCGGACGACTACCTGACCAAGCCCTTCGGCACGCGCGAGCTCCTGGCGCGGATCGAGGCGCTGCAGCGGCGCGCGGCGATCGCGCCCGCGGACGCCGAGCGGCTCGACGTCGACGGCTGCCTCCTCGACCTCGGCCGCTGCGAGGCCTCCCGCAACGGCGTGGGCGTAGCACTCACGCCGCGCGAGGTGGGCATCCTGCGCTGGCTGCACCGCCATCGCGCCCGCGCGGTCTCGCGCGTGGAGCTGCTGCAGACGGTGTGGGGCACGCCGACGGATGCCGCCGACGAGCTGCAGACGCGCACGGTGGACATGACCATCGCCAACCTGCGCCAGAAGATCGAGCGCGAGCCGTCCGAGCCGCGGATCATTGTCACGGTGAAGGGCGTCGGCTACGCCTGGGGGGATGCGTGAGGCGCTCGCTGCGGGTCCCGATCGCCGCGGCCGTACTGTTGCTCGTCGCGGGGAGTCTGTGCGCGGCGTGGTACGTGTCCTCGCAGCGCGCGCTCGCGGCCGAGCAGCGCGAGCGCGAGCAGCGGGCCATCCGCGCGACCGCGGAGCGGGAGGCGGAGATCGCGGCGAGCCTCACCAAACGGCTCGAAGAGCTGCGCCGCGACGAGTCCCAGCGGCCGTACTTTCACTACCAGAACCTCTACCACGACCCGAAGGGCGTGTCGCAGGGCCTGTCGGTTGTCCCCTCGCCGCTGGCGAGCGGTCCGACCCATCCGCTCGTCGCCGCGCACTTTCAGATCGACGCCGCACGGCACGTCACTCTGCCGACGCTCAACGAGGAAGTGCGCAAGCTGAGCGCGCCGAACGCACCCGAGCAGGCGGCCGTGCGCGATGCGATCCGCGACGCGGCCGCGGAAGTGCAAGGCGCCGCGAAGCCGCTCCTGCGCCTCGCCGCGCTGGAGGCCAGCGTCCCACCGGTGCCCACCGCTCCACCCGCCCGGCCGGCCATCAAAGAGGCGAAGGTCGAGGTGCTCAGTCCGATGGCTTTCCAGCAGAACGTCGCCTCGAACGAGCTCTATGTCCAGCTGGAGCAGAACCGGACGCCGGTGACGCGGCCCGTGCCGCCGGAGCCGGTCGAGATCCGCACCACCGACCTGGAGTGGAAGACCGTCACCGTCGAAGGCAAGCCGCGCCTCGTCGCCGTCCGCGGCGTCCACACCCCCGCCGGTCTGCTCGTGCAGGGCATCCTCACGCCGCTCGCCGACGGCTCGCTGCTCGACGGGGCCACGGTGCGCTTTGCATCGGGCAAGGGCAGCTCCATCGAAGGCACCGGCTGGCGGGTCATGGTCGACCCGGCCGAGCTGCTCGCCGCGAGCCGCCGCGACGACGCAAGCGCGCGCCAGCGTTTCCTGCGCACGTTCCCTGTCGTCGCCGGCCTGCTCACCCTGGGCGTGGCCGGCGTGGTCTGGATGCTCGCCCGCAGCGAGTCGCTGGCCATCCAGAAGTCGCGCTTCGCCGCCACCGCCGCGCACGAGCTGCGCACCCCGCTGGCGTCGCTGCGGCTCTACAGCGAGATGATCGCCGAGGAGCGCGACCCGGAGAAGCGCGAGCGCTACGCCCGCGAGATCGCCGGCCAGACCGAGCGCCTCGGGCGCGTCGTGGCCAACGTCCTCGAGGTCACGCGCATCGAGCGCGGCACGTTCGCCCTCCGCCCGCAGCAGGGCGAGATCGGCCCCGCGGTCGAGGACTGCATCAGCAAGCTCCGCCCTGGGCTCGAGGCCGCGGGCTGCCCGATCGACCTCTCCGTCGCCCCCGGCCTCCCGCCCGTCGCCTTCGACGCCGACGCCCTCCATCACATCGTCGACAACCTCGTCGACAACGCCGAGAAGTACTCGCGCCAGTCGCCGTCGCGCGCGATCGATGTCGCCGTCGCGCCCGAGGACGGCGGCGTGGCCATCACCATCAGCGACCGCGGGCCCGGACTGCCCGACGCGCTCGTCCGCGCCCCCCGCCCCTTCCGCCGCGGCGCCGCCGATGGCTCCGAGGGCCTCGGTCTGGGGCTGTTCCTCGTCGACCGGATCGTCCGCGGCCACGGCGGGGCGATGCGCAGCGACGCGCGTCCGGGCGGCGGGACGAGCGTGCGGGTCTGGCTGCCCGCTTTTTACACGGCTTAGACGGCGGGCTGAAGCCCGCCGCTCCACGTTATTCATCGAGGAGGTACTCGATGAAAGTCATTGCCATTCCCGCGATTCTGATCTGCACGCTGGTCGGCGTGGGACTCTCACACGACGACGTGGCGGCGCTGCGCGAGCGCGGACAGGCGGCAGTCGACGAGCTGCACGCGCAAGGGGGCGACGACGCGCTGCTCGACCGCGTCTGCGCCCAGAAGGACTGCCGCGCCTCGCGCCTGTTCTGGTACACCAGCCTGGACGAGGCCAAGGCCGCGGCGCTGCGCGAGCGGAAGCCGATCCTCGCCCTGTACATGCTCGGCCGGCTGGACGAGGAGCTGAGCTGCGCGAACAGCCGCTTCTTTCGCACCATCCTCTACTCCGATCCGGCGATCTCCGCGCTGATGCGCGAGAAGTTCGTCCTCTACTGGCACAGCGTGCGCCCGGTGCCGCGCATCACCATCGACTTCGGCGACGGCCGGACGATGAAGCAGACCATCACCGGCAACAGCGCGCATTTCCTGCTCGATGCCGACGGCAACCCGCTCGACGCCCTGCCCGGCCTGTACGCCCCGAACGAGTTCCGCGAGTACCTGGCCCAGTGGTCGACGCTGCGTCGCGAGGACCTCGGCAACTACCACGTGATGCGGCGCATCAACGCAACATCGCGGTGGGCGGACACCGTCCAGTACATCCCGCCGCGCTACGCGGGCACGGCCGAGGCGAAGAACGCGGCCATCCGCGCGGTGACGAAGTCCGCGCCGGAGATCCCCATCCTCAAGCAGCTCGACGTCGGCGAGTCGCTCCGCGTGGTTCGCCCGGACGAGTGGGCTTCGGTCGCGCTGTTTGAAGGACCGAGAGTCCAGCTCAGCCCCGCCGCGATCGAGCTGATCCGGGCCAAGCACTTCGGCGACCGCCAGCCCGCCGCACACGAGATGCAGGCGCTGCTCGACAACCTCCGCGGCGCCATCGCCGTCGACACCGTCTTCAACGAGTGCGAGCTGCACCGGCAGATCCAGCAGTGGTTCCTCGACGGCGAGGTGACCACGCTCGCCCGATTGAGCGAGCGGGTCTACAGCGAGCTGTTTCTCACCCCGACGACCGATCCGTGGATGGGACTGCGGTCGCCGTCGGTGTTCACCGCGATCGGGGAGTGACCACCTGGGCGGGTGGGGCGCGAGGCACATGCGTCGTACCACCCGCCCACCCTTACACCTTCCCCCTCACATCCTTCGCCAGCTGGAAATGCTCCTTGAGCGTCGGCAGCGTCTTGCCGGCCCAGGCCTTCAGATCCGCATCAGTCGCCGACGTCGAGGCTTTCTCGAAGTCGGCGACCGCTTTCTCGTGGTCGGCGACCATGTGGTCCATGTAGGCCTTGTCGAAGTCGGCGCCGCTGAGCGAGGTCAGATGCTCCATCGCCTTCTCGGGGTCACCCTCGAGCTCCGTGGGCAGGGCCAGGCCCTTGGTCGTGGCGAATTGCGCCAGCTCGGCATTCGCCTTCGAGTGATCGGTGACCATGCGCTGGGCGAATGCCTTCACGTCCGCGCTGGACGCCTTCTGCAGCGCGAGGTTGCCCATCTGCACCTCGGCCAGTCCGGCCATGCCCGCCTTGGAGACAAACTCCTTGTCGTCCGGGGTCATGTCACTGACGGTGCCGCCGGTCACACCGGTGGTCGTGGCGGACGCGGTGTCCGAGGTTTGCGACTCCGCCTGTGCGGTGCCGGTGGTGTCGGTCTCGGGTTGTCCGGCCCTCTCTCTGCACGCGCCGAGGACGAGCGCGAGCGCGGCGAGCAGAACCGTGATTCGGAACTTCATACAGATCTCCTTTCCGCGCCGCGTAAGTGCAGAAGGAGTGCCTCGGCCAGCCGCTGGTACTCCTCGATCGCGTTGTAGAGCTGCGCCGAGACGCGAAGCACGCGCTTCGGCGGCTGCGGCCACGGGACGAACGGCACCTCGATGCCGTGCTCGAACAGCAGCAGGTCCTGCAGCGGATCGCCGTACAGCGCCGGCGCAGCGCTCTGCGTGCCGTCGGGAAGAGGGACGGCGGCCATCGCGCCGAGCATCTCGTCCGGCGCGGGTTTCTCGATCTCCAGCGCCACGCACAGAACGTCCCGCGCGCGAAGCGCGAGCTCGCGGTTGCGGCGCATGACCTCCGGCCACCCGCCGTCCACGAGCGAGCCCATGACGCGCAGGGCGTCGGGCACGCACAGCCACGGCGTCGGATCGAACGTCCCCGTCCAGTCGAACTCGATCAGGAACCGGCTGCGGTCCGTGCGCGGCGAAGTGGCGCCGTGGCTGATGGCGACGGGGCGGATGCCGGCGCGGCGGTTCTCGCGCACGTACAGGAAGCCCGCGCCCTTGGGAGCGCACACCCACTTGTGCAGGTTGCCGGCGTAGTACGCCGCGCCGATGGCCTGGATGTCGAGCGGGAACATGCCCGGCGCGTGGGCGCCGTCGACGAGCGTGTCGATGCCGCGCGCGTTCATCTCCCGGACGATGCGCTCGATGGGAAAGATCAGCGCGGTCTGGCTGGTGACGTGATCGATGAGCACGAGGCGCGTGCGGTCGGTGACCTTTTCCAGCACACGCTCGACCACGACCTCGGGCGAGGCGATCGGGAACGGGATCTCGAACACCACCACCTTCGCACCGGCGATTCCAGCGACGTACTCCAGAGCGTTCCGGCAGGCGTTGTACTCGTGCGTCGAGACCAGCAGCTCGTCGAACTTGTCGAGATCGAGCGAGCGCAGGACGGCGTTGACGCCGGCCGTGGCGTTCGGCACGAAGGCCAGGCCGGCCGGATCGGCGCCGAAAAACGCTGCCAGTGCGCGCCGGGCCTCGTCCAACATCGGCTCCAGCTCGCGGACGAAGAACCGCACCGGCTCGCGCTCCATCTGCGCGCGGTACTCGTTCTGTTTTTCCAGCACCGCGCGCGGCGTCGCGCCGAACGAGCCGTGGTTGAGAAAGGTGACGTTGGGATCAAGTGTCCAGTGCTGACGCAATCCTCTTCACTCCTTCGCTGAACATCTCTTCGCGCGTGAGCAGGGACACCACCAGGTATCCCTCCGGAAAGTCGAAAAAGTAGCCCGGCTGCACGACCACGCCATGGTCCAGCAGCGCGATCGCCAGCTCCTCATCGGACATGATCCGCGGCACGCGGATCACCGCCGCCCACCCGCCCTCGACCGGCAGCACCTGCGCGCTTCCGGGGACGTGCGAGCGAAGGGTCTCCAAGTTGCGGCGCGTTCGCGCGCAGATCGCCGCGCGGATCTGCGGGGCGAGGCGCAGCAGATCCGGCAGCGCGACCTGCACCGGTGTGGCCACGGAGAGAAAGTTGTCGGCGATCAGCTCCAGCGCCTCGAGCGCTTCGCGCTTCCCCGGCCCGCTCGCGCGGATCCACCCCAGCTTGAAGTGGGGGAGGCCGGCGGACTTGGACAGGCCGCCGAGGGTGAAGGTGAGGACGTCGTCGCGGACGAAGGACCGGCCCGTGGCGTCGAGCGGGTAATCGAGGAAGACCTCGTCCGAAACGATCGGGATGCCGTGCCGCGCCAGGCGCTCTTGCTCCTTGGCGGTCACGAACGACCCGGTGGGATTGTTCGGGTTCACCACCACGATCGCGCGCGTGCGCTCGATGACCGGTACGTCGTGGATCTCCCAGCGCCGGTGAAACTCCAGCGCGAACGTGCCCAGCTCGACCTGCTCCAGCGCGGCCAGGTGCTCGAGCAGCGGATACGACGGCGTCGGAGTGAGGATGGCGTCACCGGGATCGGTGAGGAGCTTGAAGAGGAACGAGTAGGCCTCGCTGGTGGAGGCGGTGAGGATCAGGTCGTCGGCGGCGCAGCCCAGCTCGGCGGCGAGCGCCTCGCGCGCGGAGCGCAGTCCGCGCGGGTCGGGGTCATACGTCGCGCGCGCCCCCCGTGCCATCGCTTCGGAGAGCGCGTCCATGGGGTAGGGGAGGGAGGCTCGGGTGGGATTGGTCTCGGTGAGGTCGAGGAGCTCGCCGCGTTTGCGGCGCTCGATCGTCAGTCGGTTCAGCGGGGCGTGCCACTGGGCGCGCTTGGAGAACACGCGGCGATGTTACTCGCGGCCGCCTCGATCTCCGCCTTTTCCGCGGCGCGCGTCGGCGGCACCGCATCCAGGGCCTGGCGGAACGTCATCGCCGCCTCGTCGCAGTTGCCGCGCGCGGCGAGGATGCGCGCCAGCGTGTCCAGGCGCGTCCAGGCGTCGGGCGCGCGGATGATCGCGGCCTTGCGCGCGATCGGCTCGGCCTCGTCGACCCGCTTGTCCTCGTAGAGCATCCAGGCCAGGTTGTTCAGCGCGTCCGCGGCGTCCGGATCGACTTCGATGGCCTTGCGGTACGCCTCCTCGGCCGCCACGCGCCGGCCCAGGTGCAGCTCGGCATTGCCGAGGTTCGTCCAGGCGATGGTGGAGCGGGGGTTTTTGGCCAGGATCTCGCGGTAGGAGTGCGCGGCGAGCGCGTACTTGCCCTCCTCCTCGAGCTGCACCGCGGTGCGCAGGGCGGGGGCATTCGGATCGCCGGGGCGGACCAGGATCGTGGCGTGCTTGGTCTGCTTCCAGGCCGGCTCGAGCCGGTCGATGGTGGCCCAGCGGGCCTTCCCGTCGCCGAACTGCACGCGGAAAAGATTGCGCGTGGTGTCGTAGCCGTCGATGACCACGTAGTGGAAAAAGTCGTAGCCCTTTCCCGGCGCCTGGATGACCTTCAGCATCAGGATCACCGGCCGCCCCTCGCGGAGCTCGGCCTCGACCAGGCTGCGGTCGCCAGTCTCGAGCCGCGACTCGAAGCCCTTCTGCCGGGCCGCGAGCACGAGGTCGATCGACATCACCCCGCCGCGCGTCTTCGGCAGCGCCTCCTGCCACTGGTCCATGGTCGTCGGATCGCCGTGGTGCTGGAGCACCGCGGACAGCGCCCCCGCGCCGCAGGTCATGATGTCCCACTTCTGCATCGGGACGTTGGGGATGACCGTGGCGGCGGGGGAGGGAGCCTTGGAGATGGGGGTCCAGTAGACGCAGGAAGTCAGGAGGAAGGCAGAAAGCAGAAGGCAGAGGGCAGAGGGCAGAAAGCGGAGAAGACGCAAAAATCGGGCGGGCACCGGAGAGTGCCCGCCCGTCCCGAAGCCGTTCGCGCCGGGAATGTGCATCAATCGGCCAGCGCGATGACGAGGATCAGCGCGGCCAGGGCGCCGATCCCGATCCAGATCCACTCCTGGCGGGTCAGGCCCGCCGGCTGGAGCTGCTCGAGGTTCTGCGCGAGCTGATGCAGATCCTGCGGCGACATCTGCTCCAGTCTCTGGTCGATCTGCTCCTGCGTGAAGCCGTGCGCGGTCAGCACGGCCGCCACCTGATCGTTGGCCGCAACGTTGCGGACCACCGACAGATCGGCTTCGCGGGAGTCGAGGCTCTGGTTCGCCGCGGTCTTCGACGGGACCGGCCCGGCGAGCGCGGGTATCGCCGCGAAGGTCAGAAGAAGGACAACAACGAAGAAAACGGATTTCGACAGACGCATGGACACAACAACCTCCTTTATGTTTCCCGGCGCCCCGGCCGGCGACGCGCCGGCAGGTGGCTTCGGGCCGTACGGCAGCATGACGCGTGCCTGACTCGTCGTTGGAGTACGTCCTGGAACGAGAGTGTCGATACCGGAAGTTATACTCGGCAGCTCGGGAAAGCGCCAGATGATCCGCTTCGAAGACATCCTCGACAAGGTGGAGTCCTACAAACCGGACTTCGACGAGGAGCTGCTCCAGAAGGCCTACATCTTCTCCGCCCGGGAGCACCGCGGCCAGGTCCGCAGCTCCGGGGAGCCCTACCTGGTGCACCCGATCAACGTCGCCCACATCCTGGCGGACATGCGCCTGGACGAGACCTCCATCGCCGTGGGCCTCCTCCACGACGTCCTGGAGGACACCCTGACCACCAAGGAGACCCTCCAGGAGCTGTTCGGCGACGACGTGGCCGAGCTGGTCGACGGGGTGACCAAGATCTCCCGCTACGCCTACGTCTCCAAGGAGGAACAGCAGGCCGAGACCTTCCGGAAGATGCTCCTGGCCATGGTCTCCGACCTCCGGGTGGTTCTGGTCAAGCTCGCCGACCGCCTCCACAACATGCGCACCCTCCAGTTCCTCCCCGAGGAGAAGCGCATCGCCGTGGCCAAGGAGACCATGGAGATCTACGCCCCCATCGCCAACCGCCTGGGCATGGGCAACATCAAGGCCGAGCTGGAGGACCTGTCCTTCCGCCATCTCCATGGCCGGGAGTCGGAAGAGCTGCGCCGGTCCGTCGAGGAGAAGATGGCCGTGTCGGGCGACATCGTCGACCGCATCAAGAAGACCCTCGATCAGAAGCTCCGGGAGAACCAGATCGAGGGCGACGTCTACGGGCGGGTCAAGTCGATGTACTCGATCTGGACCAAGCTCCGCCGCCAGGACATCGACATCGGCCAGCTCTACGACTACCTGGCCTTCCGCATCATCACCCCCAGCGTCAAGGACTGCTACGCCGCCCTGGGCATCATCCATCAGATGTGGCGCCCGGTCCCCGGCCGGATCAAGGACTACATCGCCATGCCCAAGCCGAACTTCTACCAGTCGCTGCACACGACGGTGGTGGCGGAGAAGGGGCAGCCGTTCGAGGTCCAGATCCGCACCCGGGAGATGGACCTCATCGCCGAGCAGGGCATCGCCGCGCACTGGAAGTACAAGGAGGGGCGCGTCGGGGCCCATCCGGACGACAAGAACTTCCTCTGGCTGCGCCAGCTCGTGGAGTGGCAGAACGAGATCAAGGACCCGCGGGTCTTCCTCAACTCCCTGAAGATCGACCTCTACCCCGACGAGGTCTACACCTTCACCCCGAAGGGGGACGTCTTCGCCTTCCCCCGCGGGGCCACGCCCCTGGACTTCGCCTTCCGCATCCACACCGACGTCGGGAACCACTGCGTCGGCGGGCGGGTGAACGGCAAGCTCGTGCCGCTGCGCACGCCGCTCAAGAACGGCGACATCGTCGAGATCGTGACCAGCCCCACCCAGACCCCGAGCCGCGAGTGGATCAACATGGTCGTGACCTCGCGGGCCAAGCACAAGATCCGGCACTGGCTGAACGCGGAGCAGAAGCACCGCTCGATCGAGCTGGGGCGGAAGCTCATCGAGCGCGAGGCCAAGCGCTACAAGGTGCAGTGGCGCAAGCTCGTCACCGAGAACGCCCTCGACGGCGTCCTGTCCGACATCGGCCTCCCGCGGATCGAGGATCTGTACGCCGACGTCGGCTACGGCAAAGTCTCCGCGCGCTCCATCGTCGAGCGCTTCGCCACCGACGAGCAGAAGGAAAAGGGCTCGTCCCCGGAGGCGCCGGCCGGCGTCATCCAGCAGGCCGTTCGGAAGATCTTTCCGTTCGCGTCTTCGGCGACCATCAAAGTCCGCGGCTACGACGACCTGCTGACGTATCTGGCCAAGTGTTGCAACCCCCTCCCGGGCGAGCCGATCGTCGGCTACGTCACCCGCGGCAAGGGCGTGGCCGTGCACAGCGGCAACTGTCCCAACGTGCGGAACCTCATGTTCAACCAGGACCGCGAGATCGCCGTCGAGTGGGCCGACCAACGCCAGGCCCAGTTCCACGTCGAGCTGGAGATCCTCATGGAAGACCGCCAGGGCATCCTGGCCCGAGTCATCTCCACCATCTCCAACCTCAAGACCAACATCCGCCAGATGGAGACCCGCACCGGCGACGGCAAGGCCACCACGGACCTCGTCCTCGAGATCGCGGATCTCAAACACCTCGAGCGCGTCACGCGGTCGCTGAACACGCTCGAGGGAGTGGTGAAGGTGGACCGGAAGTACAACATCCGGCATGCGACGGCGTAGAGGGGTTACGGATGCCGCTCCAGCCAGAACGCGATGGCGTACGAGAAATCCACGAATGCCAAGTCGTTCACGTCGAGCCGGAGCTCGGCACAGATCGCGGGTAACTCCCGCCTGAAGGTCACGTATCTGTCGTGGATCGCGCCGCCGCCAGGGATGCTCGTTTGGCTCGACTCCGTCCGCAGCCAATCGCGCACCCGAGTCACCGCGACCTTAGGATCGTTCCCGTGGCGATGAATGTCCTGACCGCCGAGGTCGGAGACGTACTTCTGAAACCGGTACTGCTCGGTGTCGAAGATCAGCATCGACTTTCGCCGATGCGACGGACTGAACGCTCTGCAGCCGAGATCGATCCCGAGTTCGAGCGGCATGTTGAAGCGCGGAAGCTCGGTGGCCCGATCGAGCTCCGTCCGCGACAGGTCATGGATCGAGTAGCGTGAAGCGCGGATCAGGTCGACGATCTTCTGCAGCCGAATCTCGCCCGAGTCGAGCCGCTCTCGCGCGCATTTGGGCCGAAACCCGGCGTCGTGCACGGCGAAGACGATCGCCTCGAAGATCGGTGCGTACTCGGAATCGAAGGGACAGTTGATGAAGACGTTGCGGTCGAACTCCGGATCGAGCTTCGGCACCGTTACTTCTTCGACGTCACCCGATCGACGGCTTCTTCGATCCGCTTCTTGCCGAGCCGGCTCGGCTCGGTCGGAAATAGGACGACCCGCCCGGTCTTGGAGTCGACCGTTCGCCCAATCTTGAACCCGCGGGTCACGAGCTTGCGCTTGCCGGGCGTGGGACTCTTCCGAGGCGTGGTCATCTCGATCAGTATCCTAGCACCCCATGCACATCACCCTCCTCGGCGCCGGCGTCTCCGGCCTGACCACGGCCGTCGTGCTCGCCGAGGCGGGTCATGACGTCACGGTCCTCGCGGCCGAGGCTGAGAACACCACCTCCGCCGCGGCCGCGGCGATCTGGCTGCCGTATCACATCGCCTCGGACCGGCTGGACGCGTGGGCGCTGGCGACGCGCGATGTGTACGTGCAGCTCGCGGGCGAGCGAGGCACGGGTGTCTCCATGATCGACTTCGACGTGTTCGGGGAGGAGCCGCCGGCGTGCATCGCGGATGAATGCCGGCCGCTGCGGGGCGGCGGGTTTCGGGTGAATGTGCCGCTGATCGACACGAGCGTGTATCTGCCGTACCTGCGGCGGCGGCTCGGGAAGCCGATCGCCGCACGGACGCTGGAGCGCGGCCACATCGCGCGCCTGGGAGGCGACCTGATCGTGAACTGCACGGGCTTCGGGGCGCGGGAGTTGTTCGGGGACGAGGCGCTGCTGCCGGGGTACGGGATCTCCGTGGTCACCGACCGGCCGGCGATCGAGCGCGCGATCGTGGTGGCGGACGACCCGGAGCTGCTGATGTATGTGATCCCGCGGACCAGCGACTGCGTCCTGGGCGGGTACGACCGTCCGGTCGCGCCGGAGGATGCCGAGGCGGACGCGATCGTGGCGCGCTGCCGCGCAGCGGTGCCGGAAGTGAGCGCGAACATCCAGGCGGTGCGGCGGGGGATCCGGCCGGTGCGGGCATCGGTGCGGGTGGAGCGGGAGGGGCGGGTGATCCATAACTACGGGCACGGCGGGGCGGGATTCACCGTCGCCTGGGGCTGTGCCCTCGATGTCCTGCGACTGGCAGCCGGCCAGTAGAATGCATCGATGTTCCCGCTCGCCTTTATCGTTCTTGCCGCCGCGATCGGCGAGGGCGATTCGTGTTCGCGCGGTTTGCTCGTCGCCGACCGTACCGCGACCGGTCCCTCCCTCCGGTCGTTCACGGTCGGAGACTTCGACGAAGACGGGCGAAACGACATCGTCGCCGCGGACAACCGCCAGTTTCATCGTTTCCTGAACCGCGGGCGTGTGTTCGCGTACGAGCCCGACGTCAGCGCGCCCGGGGCGATGCTTCGGCTTTACGCGACGGACGTGACCGGAGACGGCCATCTGGACGTGGTCATGCCTGCAGACGACTGGGTTTTCGTGGCCCGGGGAGCGGGAGAGGGCACCTTCCCGACCTCGCAGAAAAGCACCCTGCGACCGTCGGACGAGCACTTCGTCGGCGACCTCGACGGCGATGGAAGGCTCGACCACGTGGGCGTGAACCAGGGTTTGCTCGCTCTGAACCTGGGCCAGGCAGACGGGACGTACGTGGAGAGGGCGACGGTCGCGGTGCACACGCACATCTGGCCCTGGAACACGGTGCGCTTTGCGGTCGGAGACTTCGACGGCGACGGCCGCGCCGACGTTGCCACCCTCGGCGACCCCTACCTGTCGTCGACGTGGCATGTACAGTTTTACTGGAACGAGGGCAATCTGCAGTTCAAGGCCAGCGAGTTCTTCCCCGTCGAGACCCCGGCCTCGCCGCTGATGACTGCGGATCTGGATGGCGATGGAGTCTCCGAGGTCGTGGTGCGCCTCCACGGCTCGATCTCGATCTTTCGCGGCCGCGAGCGCAAGCCGTCGAGGGAGACCATCCCCTACACCGGGGCGCTCGAGGCGTTCTCGCCGGCCGACGTTGCCGACATCGACGCCGATGGCCACCGCGATCTCGTGCTGAGCGGCCGCGACGGGACGGCGATTCTCTGGGGACCGATCCCAGGCGCTCGCACGGTGCACCCTTCGGCGTTCGCGTTCGGCGCCGGCCGGATCGCGGACATGGACGGCGACCGGGCTCTCGACCTCGTCGGGCTCACCGGTGATGCCGTCGTCGTTGCCCATGGACGGCGCGGAACACGCGAATTCGATGCACCGCCACTCACGCCGTTGCCGAAGGAAGGTCCGGGAAGGCTGCTGAAGGCGGATTTGAATGCCGACGGCATCATCGACATCGTGGCCAACCCTTCCGGCTGGGGAAAGTCATGGGCCCTCGGCGGCGACGGAGAGGGACACCTGCCCATGAGAGCCGAACTCGCGGGCGGAGCCAGGGCGGCCGCCGACTTCGATGGGGACGGTCACGTCGACGTGGCGGCGGTGATCAACGCCCAGGGTGGACGCGTGCTGTTCGGAAAGAGCGACTGGTCGTTCACTCCGGGCGCCGAGCTCGCGGCAGAGCACATTCTCGGACCGGTCCTCATGCCCACGAAGAATGCGCTCGTGGCCCGAGTCGGAACGGCGTTGCAGCTCGTGTCGATCTCCAGCGGCCGCAACGTCACTATCGAGCCGCTCACGACCCTCTCGTCCGCGAACGACTCCGTGAGCGTCGTCGACGCCGACGGGGACGGCGACTCCGATGTGCTCATCGCCACGGCCCTCGGCGGGCGCTTTCTGCTGCAGGAGTCGGGCGGCTGGCGGGAGAAAGCGGTCGGCATCTACGCCGGCAGCAGCCTCATCGAGTTCATCGCCGCGGACCTGAACCGGGATGGGCTGCCGGATTTCGTTTCCCAGAGCGACGACATCAACGTGCTCTTGGCCAGACAGGACGGGACCTATGCGGCCGCGCCGCACGGGAAGCGGTGGATCTTCGTCAAGTCCGTGGATGTCGCGGACATGGACGGGGACGGCTTCCTCGATCTCGTCATCGCGTCCGAGGGCAACAGTCAGGATCCCGCCGTCCTGCAGATCCAGCGAAACGACGGCAGCGGCGCGTTCGAGCCGTACGGCACCTGGGTGAACGACGACGCCGCCCCCATCAGAACCGGCGACTACGATGGCGACGGTCACGACGACGTGGCCCTGTTCGCGATCGGCGGTGTCTCCGTGGTCCGGAACGTCTGCGAGCCGTCGCTGATCCGGGCCGCGGCAATTCCCGCGGTGGTGGAGGCCGCGGAGCGCGTCACCCTCCTCGTCCACTCGAGCGCGGACCTCATCGAGGGAGATCTCGAGATCCGCCTCGGGGAGACGCTGCTGTACTCGGGTCATCTGCAGAACGACAACGCGACCATCGTCCTGCCGGCCCTGCCCGCGGGGACTCACTCCCTGACACTGGAATACGTCAACGAGTACATCGCTCCCGCCACCACGACCGTGCGCGTCCGGGTGCTTCCCGGCGGCCGTCGCCGGTCCGTGCGTTAGAAGACGACGACGTACAGCCCGGTCAGCGTGCCGAGGATCGCGCCCACGATGACCTCCGCGAGCGTGTGCCGCCCGAGCCGCAGGCGCGACCAGGCGATGGCGATGACGAACGGGACCACCAGGAGGGCGCTCCACGGATAGAACCGGATCACCAGCACCGCGCAGTAGGCGGCGAACATGAGGTGCATGGAGGTCTTGAGGATGCGGTTGCCGAGGAGGGCCACGGCGAGCATGACCGCGGTGGCGGCGAGGCCGCGCATCATCCGCGGGCTAGCGCCGGTGAGGTAGAGCGTGACGGCGCCGAGGGCCAGGAAGACGGCCACGACGGCGTAGAGGCCGCTGCGCTGGTCGCGGCGGGAGACGTCGAAGTCGCTCCAGGAGCCGCGGCGGACCTGGGCCGCGATGAACGCGGCCAGGGGGAGGGTCATCGTCGCGGCGATGATGGCGGCGGCGCGGAGGCTGCCGGTGGTCAGGGCGACGGTGAGGGGGATGAGAACGAGCGGATGGCCGGCGGCGGAGAGGGCCCGCGCCAGGCGCAAGTCGTTCATTCTGTGGAGGACAGGCAATCCTGCCTGTCGGGCGGTGGGGACAGGCGGGATCGCCTGTCCTCCACTTACCGCGCAGCCTTCTTGATCGCGCCGGTGCGGATGCAGCGGGTGCAGACGTTCATCCGCTTGACGGCCGAGCCGACCATGACCCGGACGCGCTGCAGGTTCGGCATCCAGCGGCGGCTGGAGACATTGTGGGCATGGCTGACCCGGTTTCCGAACACGGGGGCCTTGCCGCAGACTTCACACATCTTCGCCATGTTGACTCCTCAAATAACGCGAAAGGCGTGGATTCTAGTCATGGTAACGATTCCGCGCAACCGCCGGCGGCTCGCGACGCCGCGCAAACGCGCGTAATCGTTCCACTTATCCACGTCACGTAGAGTTGACACGATAAATTAAACGTTGTAATTTCGCTTCACCTTTCTACATCCCGGAGCCTACGAGAAGTGAGTGAGATGGAGTGGGGTGAGCGGTGTTCTTCTCAAAGAGCAAAAATGTCGTCGGCCTGGATATCGGCTCCTCGGCGGTCAAACTCGTCGAGCTGAAAGACAAAAAGGGCGGGAACTACTCGCTCGTGAAGCTCGGCAGTGAGCGGCTTTCCCCGGAAGCCATTGTCGACGGCTCCATCATGGATTCCTCCATGGTGGTGGAAACGATCCAGCGGCTGAACACCGACCGGGGAATCAAGAATTCCAATTACGGAACCTCCCTGTCCGGCCACTCCGTCATCATCAAGAAGATCACCCTTCCGGCCATGTCCCCGGAGGAGCTCTCCGAGTCCATCCAGTGGGAAGCCGAGCAGTACATCCCCTTCGACATCAATGACGTGAACCTCGACTACGTCCCCCTGAGCTCGGCCGGGACGGGCGACAACATCGACGTCATCCTGGTGGCCGTCAAGAAGGAGAAGATCAACGACTACACCTCGGTGATCTCCCAGACCGGCAAGAACCCGGTCCTGGTCGACGTCGACGCCTTCGCCCTGCAGAACTGCTACGAGATCAACTACGACGTCGAGGACGGCAAGGTCCTGGCGCTGGTGAACGTGGGCGCGTCGGTCACGAACGTCAACGTTCTGTCCGGCGGCACGTCGATGTTCTGGCGCGACATCACCTTCGGCGGCAACCAGTACACCGACGCGATTCAGCGCGAGCTCAGCCTCTCGTTCGAGCAGGCCGAAGAGCTCAAGCGCGGGAAAGCCGTCGCCGACTACACGATTCAGCAGGTCATCCCCATCCTCAACTCCGTCTCCGAGGATTTCGCGGGCGAGCTGCGCAAGACCCTCGACTTCTTCACCGCCACATCGGGTGCCGAGCGCGTGGACGAGATCGTCCTCGCGGGCGGCGGATCGAGCGTGCTGAACCTCGATGCCATCCTGCGCGACAAGTTCGGGATTCCGGTGTCGATCATGGATCCGTTCCGGAAAATCAACGTCGACGAGGCTCAATTCAACCCCGAAGAGCTGGCTGAGATGGCGCCGAGTATGGCGATCGCTGTGGGACTCGCCATCAGGAAGTTGGGGGACGCTTGATCAAGATCAATCTGGTGCGGGAAGGGCGGGCGGTCCGCGGCACCGGCGTAGCACCGGTTGCTACAGCCGCGGTTGCCGCCGCGGGGCCGGGCACGGCAACGAACGTCAACAACATCATCATCGTCCTGTTTCTCATCCTCGGCGCTCTCGGCGCGGCGGGCTACTGGTTCTGGTACAACCGCGAGCTGAAGCAGCGCCAGGAGACGGTCGAGATCAAGACCCAGGAAGCGCAGAAGCTCGAGGCCATCATCAAAGAGGTCGAGGAGTATCAGCGCCGCAAGGACAGCCTGCAGCAGCGCATCGATCTCATCAATCAGCTCAAACAGAATCAGAAGGGGCCGGTGCGGATCATGGATCAGATCAGCCGCGATCTGCCCGATCTGGTCTGGCTCGACAGCATGGACATCTCCGGCGGCCGCGTTTCATTGAACGGCCGCGG
>JBIOTX010000010.1:0-8568 GCA_044866315.1 Thermoanaerobaculia bacterium
CCCATGGTCCAGGCCACCAACCGGGGCATCTGGGTCCTGCTCGGCTTCGTCGCCTTCGTCCAGATCGGCTTCGCCGCGCTGTTCATCGCCTTCTGGCGCCGGGGGCGCGCCCAGAAGCACTTCCGCGACTCGTTTCACGTCATTGAGGGAGGACCGCATCCATGAAGGACTTCCTGGCCCGGTACATGCCGCCGGACTACTCCGCCCACGGCGAGGCTCTCGATTCGCTCAACGCCAACGTTCACTGGGTGATGCTGATCCTCTTCGTGGTCTGGGGCTTTCTATTCGCCTACATGCTCATCCGCTTCCGGGCCTCCAAGCACCCGAAGGCGCTCTATCACGGCACGCACTCGCACCTCTCCACGTACGCCGAGGCGGGCGTGGCGGTGGTCGAGGTCATCCTCCTGGTCGGCTTCTCCATCCCCCTCTGGTACCAGTGGACCAAGACCCCGGATCGCTCCAAGAACCCGCTGGAAATCCGGGTCGTGGCCGAGCAGTTCGCCTGGAACATTCACTACCCGGGTCCGGACCAGATCTTCGGCAAGGCCGACGTGAAGTTCGTGACCTCCTCGAACCCGCTCGGGCTCGACCCGAGCGATCCCCACGCCAAGGACGACGTCGCCACGCTCAACCAGCTCCATCTCGAGCTCAACCGCCCGGTCATCATCCGCATCAGCTCCAAGGACGTCATCCACAGCTTCTCCCTACCTTACATGCGCGTGAAGCAGGACGCCACGCCGGGCATGGAAGTTCCGGTACACTTCACGCCCGTCAAGGCCAGCGGGAACGAGACGTGGGAGATCGCCTGCGCTCAGCTCTGCGGCCTCGGCCACTACCGGATGAAGGGCCAGTACCACGTACAGACCAAGGCCGAGTTCGAGAAGTGGCTGGCGTCGCAGACCCCGGTCGTGGCCCAGATCTCAGGTTAACGTTTGAAAGAAATCCGAATCCATCAGTACGTGCAACAGACGCCGACGTGGCTGCGCCGCTTCACGAAGCTAGTCGCCGTCTCGACCCTGCTGCTGATCTTCGCCGGGGCCATGGTCACCTCCACCGGCTCCGGTCTGGCCGTCCCTGACTGGCCGACCACCTACGGCGAGAACATGTTCACCTTCCACTACAGCAAGTGGGTGGGAGGCATCTTCTACGAGCACGGCCACCGCCTCATCGCCAGCACGGTCGGCTTCCTCTGCATCCTCCAGGCGATCTGGCTGCAGCGCCGCGAGCCGAAGCGCTTCGTGCGCATCCTTGGCTGGCTCTCCCTCGGCGCGGTGATCGTCCAGGGTATGCTCGGCGGCCTCACCGTGATTCTCCTCCTGCCCAAGGCCGTCTCCATCTCCCACGCCGGCCTGGCGGAGATCTTCTTCTGCCTCAACGTCTCCATCGCCTTCTTCACCTCGCGCTGGTACGGCGAGCTGAAGACGATGGACAAGGGCGACGCCCCGGTGGGCTTGGCCTGGACCGTCACGGGAATCGTCTACGCCCAGATCCTCGCCGGCGCCGTGATGCGCCACTTCGGAGCTGGCCTGGCCATCCCCGACTTTCCGCGCTCCTTCGGGCGCTGGATCCCCGAGTTCGCGTCGAAGGAGATCGTGGCCGCGTTCGTCCACCGCGCCGGCGGTCTCGCCGTGGCGGCAGCCGTGATCACCCTGGCCGTCCGCCTCCTGCGCTACGAGCGCAACCACCCCCTGCGCTTCCTCTCCCACCTGCTCCTGGTCGTCGTCACCGCCCAGATCCTCCTCGGCGGCTACGTCGTCTGGAGCGGCAGACAGCCCCACCTCACCAGCCTGCACGTGATGCTCGGCGCGTCGACGCTGGCGCTGTCGGTCATCCTGACTCTCGCCACGCGCACCTTGGCCTGGCGCAAAGCTCCTGAGCAGGCAACGACCCTCCTCGAGGTGGCCGCATGAGCAGCATCCTCGTGGAGCGGCGCACTCTCAGTGCGCCGTGGCTTCTCGACTACCTCGAGCTCTCCAAATCCCGCATCGTCCTCATGGTGCTGATCACCACTGCCGCCGGCTACCTCTTCGCCGCGCCGCACGTCGATCCGCTCCTGCTCCTGCACGCCCTCGCCGGCACCGCCCTCGTCGCCGCCGGCACGAACGCCCTCAACCAGTACGTCGAGCGCGAGCACGACGCGAAGATGCACCGCACCCGCAGCCGCCCCCTCCCGGCCGGCCGCATCACCCCCCGGGCCGCGCTCCTCTTCTCCGCCGCCATCGCCATCCTCGGCACGGTCTATCTCGGCTTGGCGGTGAACTGGCTGACCGCCTTCCTGGGCGCGTTCACCCTCACCAGCTACATCTTCGTCTACACCCCGCTCAAGCGCGTCTCCACCATCTGCACCCTCATCGGCGCCATCCCGGGCGCCGTCCCGCCGCTCATGGGCTGGACCGCCGCAACCGGCGAGCTCGCGATCGGCGGCTGGATCGCCTTCGGCATCCTCTTCCTCTGGCAGCTCCCGCACTTCATGGCCATCAGCTGGATCTACCGCGAGGACTACGCCCGCGGCGGCTTCGTGATGACCTCGACCCGCGACGGCGACGGCACCGCGGTCGCCCGCCAGGCCGTCTTCTACACCCTGGCCCTGCTCCCGCTCAGCGTCGCCCCCGCCCTTCTGGGCATGACCGGCACCCTGTACCTCGTCGGCGCCGTCGTCTCCGGCGCGGCCCTCCTCGCCGCCACCATCCGCTTCTTCTTCGACCGCGACGTGCGGATCGCCCGCCGCGTCTTCATGATCTCCAACCTCTACCTGCTCACGGTGATGTTGCTGCTGGTCGTCGATGCTCGTACGTAGACTGCTCCCTCTTCTCCTCCTCGCGCTGTCCTGCCGCCCCGCCCCCGACCTCCCGAAGCTCTTCCCCGTCCCCGACGCGCAGCTCGTCGACGAGACCGGAAAGCCCGTGAACCTGGCGTCGATGAAAGGTAGCGTCACCGTCTACGACTTCATCTTCACCAGCTGCACCGGCACCTGCCCGATCATGACCAACAACATGCGCGCCGTGACCGAGAAGGTCGACGACGACGCCCCGGTGCGCTTCGTCTCCATCAGCGTCGACCCCGCCCGCGACACCCCGCAGGCCCTCGCCGCGTACGCGAAGCGCGTCCGCACCGACCCGAGATGGACCTTCCTCACCGGCGACCGCGCCGCCATCGTCGACCTGTCCGTTAAAGGCTTCAAGCTCGCCGCCGGCGACCCCATGCCCGGAGGCGAAGCCCTCCTCCACAGCTCCAAGTTCGCCGTGGCCGACAAACAGGGCGTGATTCGCGCGTACTATGACGCCACGGACGGAACGGCGGCGGAGGAAGTGGCGCGGGCGGTGGACGCGTTGCTCGAGGAGTAGCTTTAGGAGTGCGGCAGCTGCGCTGCCGCTTTGAAAGCGGCGGCGATGCCGCCGCACTCCAAAATCGCCGCCGCAAGCCCCTCCACCCCCTCCCGGATCGCGGCCACGTCCGTCGACCCATACCCGAGAATCAGCCCACTCCCGTTGCCGTAGGCCCGCACGAGCGGCACTTCGATCCGGCGGGCGGCGGCGGCGCGGGAGACCCGCTCCTCGTCCACGTCGCGCAGGTGCACGACGAGGTGGGAGCCGGCGTCGAGGCCTTCGATCCTCTCCACGGCATCGAGGTGCTCCAGCGCGGCGACCAGAGCGGCCTGGCGCTCGGCGTAGGCTTCGCGCAGGCGGCGCAGGTGCCGGGCCAGGTGTCCCTGCCCGATGAATTGGGCGAGGGCGGCCTGCTCGATCATGGACGGGCCGCCGCCGGAGATGGCCGCGACGGCGTGGAAGGCATCGACCAGATCGGGCGGGCTGACGACGTAGCCGATGCGCAGCACCGGCGCGAGGGCGTGGCTGAACGTGCCGGCGTAGATGCAGGCGTCGTTCTTGGTCAGGGCGTGGATGGCCGGGAGCTCGCGCCTGCGGTCGTGGCGCAGCTCGCTGCCGTAGTCGTCCTCGACGATCCACGTGCCCGTGCCGGCGCACCAGGCCCGCAGCTCGTTGCGCCGGGCCAGGGGCATGGTGATGCCGAGCGGGTATTGATGGGAAGGGGTGACATGGACCAGGCGCGGGGACGGCGCGGCCGCGCGTGCCGCGGCGACGTCGAAGCCGTGGCGGTCGAGGGGCACGGGGACGAGGCGCGCCCCGGTGGCGGCGAACGCGGAGCGGGCGCCGAGGTAGCCGGGGTCTTCGACGCAGGCGACGTCGCCCGGCTCGAGCAGGACGCGCGCGGTGAGGTCGAGGGCCTGCTGGGCGCCGTGCACGATCAGGAGCTGATCGGGGTGGCAGCGCATCCCACGGGTAGCGCCGAGGTGGGCGGCGATGGCCTCGCGCAAGGGGCGGTAGCCGCTCGCGTCGCCGTAGGCCAGGAGCGCCGGCTCGGGATTGCGCCAGTGCCGCCCGAGCAGCGCCCGCCACGTCCGCACCGGAAAGAGATCGAGCGCCGGCACGCCCGGGCGGAAGGGACCGGGCTTCCCCGAGCTGGCGTCGGTGACGAGGCGCGAGAGGCGCGAGGCCCGGCCGCGGCAGGGGCGGGTGGAGGGCGGGATGCGCACGCGCGCGGGCTGCGCGGCCACGACCGTTCCCGCTCCGGAGCGCGAGACGATCAGTCCCTGGGCGGCGAGATAGCGGAAGGCGTTGACGACGCAGTTCCGGGATACGCGCAGCTCGGCGGCGAGGTCGCGCGTCGAAGGCAGGCGGGTCCCGGGCTGCAACACCTCGCGGGTGATGGCGTCGCGAAACTGCTCGAACAGCTGCCGCTGCAGCGGCACGTCCGAGCGCCGGTCCAGGCGGATGATCGGGAGCACCTCGTCCTATCTACGCGCAGATGGTTGCACGGTTTGGCAACAACCAACTTGGATCCATCCATTGGCGCACAAGCGGTCCTCGCACGCCCCCGCCTTCCCGGCATCCTCGGGCGCATGCGAACGATCTTGATCCTCCTGGCCATCGCCGACTTCAGCGGGCGCTGGGCCCTCGATCCCGCGCGCTCGGAGGGGCTCCCGCCCGGCGTGGAGCAGACCATCGTCATCGAGCAGAAGGGCGACACGCTCGACGTCTCCACCAATCTCGTCACCGACAACATCGACCGGGTGGTGCGCGACGCCTACGCGATCGACGCGGGCGAGCGCGACTTCGCTCCGCAGATGCCGGGCGTCACCGCGACGTCCGCGAAGCGCACCGCACGCCGGACCGGCGAGCGCTCCTTCGAGTCAGTCGATCGGATTGAAGGGTCAACGAGCCTGGAGATCGTGCGCCAGTGGACGCTCTCCGACGACGGCAAGACCCTCACCGTCGCCCAGGCCGTGACCAACGCCGGCTTCACCACGCGCTCGAAGCGCGTGCTCGCGCAGGGCGCCGTCGCGGGTGCGCCGCCGGCGGCGGTCGCGCGCACGTTTCCGGTCGACCTCACCGTTCCCCTCGCCCCCACGGCCTTCCGGGCCGCGGGCAAGACGAACCTCGTCTATGAGCTGCACCTGACCAGCCTTCGCCTCGGCGAGGTCGAATGGAAGCGCCTGGACGTCCTCGGCGACGACGGGCGGCAGCTGGCGTCGTACAGCGGCGCGGAGCTGGACGGGATCCTCACTCGTCCCGGCACCGTCGGCGCGAAGGACGTCCGCCGCATCGGCGCCGGACTGCGCGCCGTGGCCTTCCTCTGGGTCGCCGTCGACGGCCCGGCCCCGCGCTCGCTGCGCCACCGCGCCGTGTTCGCCATTCCCGCGTCGGCCAGCGGCAGGGAGCGCATCGTCGAAGGGGCCACCGTGGCCGTGCGCCCGTCCGCGATCGTGATCGGGCCGCCCGTCCGCGGCGGGTCGTGGGTGGCCCGCTTCGGGGCTTCGAACACCGCCTTCCACCGCCGCGGCCTCCAGCCCATCGACGGCGGCGCGCGGATCTCCCAGCGCTTCGCCGTCGACTGGAACCGCTTCGGACCCGACGGCATCGAGTTCGTGGGCGAGGGGGCGAAGAACGCCGACTACTCGGTCTACGGCCAGGAAGTCGTCGCCGTGGCCGACGCGGTGGTGGCGAAGGTGGTGAGCGACATCCCCGAGAACGTCCCCGGCTCGCAGAATCCGGCCGTGCCGCTGACCATCGAGACCGCGGGCGGGAACGTCGTCTCCCTGCAGATTGCCGACGGCACGTTCGCCACGTACGCGCACCTGCAGGGCCCGAGCATCACCGTCAAGGAAGGGCAGCGCGTGCGCCGCGGCCAGGTCCTCGGCCGCATCGGCAACTCCGGCAACGCCACCGGGCCGCACCTGCACTTCCAGGTCGCCACCGCGCCGGGACTGGAAGGGGAGGGCGTGCCCTATCACTTCGACTCGTTCCAGATCGTCGGGCGCGAGGAAGGGCCGCCGAAGGAGGGGAAACTGAACGGCAAGACCACGCCGCCCGAGGTGCATCGCGAGGAGATGCCCGCGGAGCACATGGTCGTGCAGTTCTAGGAGTGCGGTGGCAGCGCCACCGCTCTTCGATCCGGATACGAAAGCGGTGGCCTTGCCACCGCACTCCTAAAGTCCTAAGGTGCACGGGCGCATGACGCCCGTGCAATTCTTTCCCCCGCTGAACGCGAGCCTCAACGCGCTGTCGGGCGTCCTCCTCGTCATCGCCTACATCCACATCCGCAACAAGCGGATCGCCCAGCACCGGCGGTTCATGCTCGCCGCGTGCTTCGCCTCGATCGCGTTCCTGGCCTGCTACATCACCTACCACTCGTTGCGCGGCGGGGTCGTGACGAAGTTTGCCGGGACGGGCGGGTGGCGGACGCTCTACCTGACCATCCTCACCACCCACACCATCCTGGCCGTGGTCATCGTGCCGCTGGCCATCTACAGCGTCATCAAAGGGTTGAAGATGCGCGTGGCCCAGCACCGGCGCGTGGCCCGCTGGACATTCCCGCTCTGGCTGTACGTCTCCGTGACCGGCGTGCTGGTCTACTTCTTCCTCTATCATTGGTTTCCGTCGCACTGATGTTCCGGCACGAAACACTGCTCGCTCAGCTCCAGACCTACACGCCTGCCGACGCGGTCGAGGCCGGGCATCGTCAGGCCATGGTGCGGCTCCTCACCGGGAACGCCGAGGCGTTCTCGCGCAGCCACTTCACGCCGGGGCACTTCACCGCCGGCTGCTTCATCGTCGACGACGGCGGGCGGCTGCTCCTCCACCATCACAAGCGCCTCAGCCGCTGGCTGCAGATGGGCGGGCACATCGAGGGGGAGGAGTGGCCGGAGGCGGCGGCGCTGCGCGAGGGGTTCGAGGAGTCGGGGCTGTCCGACCTGGCCCTCTCCTGCGACATCCTCGACCTCGACGTGCACCCGATTCCCGCCGGCCGGGGCGAGCCCGATCACGCGCACTTCGACGTGCGCTACCTGGCCCGGACGGCCAACGCCGCCGCCGTCAGCATCGATCCCGGCGAGTCCAACGAGCTGGCCTGGGTCGGCCTCGACCGCGCCGCCGAGCTGATGCCCGGCGAGGAGTCGCGCCGCGTCCTGCACAAGATCGCCACGCTGCTCGCCACAGGAGGGTCCGTTTGATCCGAGCGCCGCTGCTCGACAGCGATCTCGCCAAGAACCCGTTCGTCCAGTTCGCCCGCTGGTTCGAGGAGGCCCGCGCCGCCCAGCCCGAGCTCCCCGAGGCCATGAACGTGGCCACGGCCAGCCTGGACGGCGTGGTCAGCTCGCGGGTCTGCCTGCTCAAGGGCTTCGACGAGCACGGCTTCGTCTTCTTCACCAACTACAACAGCCGCAAGGGCGGCCACCTCGCCGAGAACCCGCGGATCTCCCTCAACTTCTACTGGGTCGCCCTCGACCGCCAGGTGCGCATCGACGGCGTGGCCGTGAAGACCACGGCCGAGGAGTCGGACGCGTACTTTGCCAGCCGGCCGCGCGGCAGCCAGCTCGGCGCCTGGGCCTCCAGCCAGAGCGCGGTCATCCCCGGCCGCGGCGACCTCGACGCCCGCTTCGCCGAGCTCGAGTCCCTCTACCGCGAGCGCCAGATCCCCCGCCCCCCGCACTGGGGCGGCTACCGGGTCATCCCCGTCGAGATCGAGTTCTGGCAGGGAAGACCGGACCGGCTGCACGACCGGTTCATCTATCGGCTGCGGGAGCCGAAGGATTGGGTGATCGAGCGGTTGTCGCCGTAAACTCCCCCCGTGGCCGACAAAAAAAAGCTCCTCTTCCTCTGCACCGGCAACGCCGCCCGCTCCCAGATGGCGGAGGGGCTGGCGCGCGCGTTTCACGGGGACAAGGTGGACGTGGTCTCCGCCGGCTCGCGTCCGGCGGGGTGGGTCCACCCGCTCGCCATCCAGGCCCTGGCCGACCTCGGCATCGACATCCGCGATCACACCTCGAAGTCGGCGGAGGAGTTCCTCGACCAGCCGTTCGACGTCGTGGTCACAGTCTGCGACTCCGCGGCCCAGGACTGCCCGAACTGGCCGGGGGCGAAGCGCATCGAGCACTGGCCGATCGAGGACCCCTCGTGGGGGCCGGACGATCCGTCCACGCGCTACGGGCGCTTCCTGGTCACCCGCGACGAGATCGCGCGGCGGATCGAGGAGCTGATGGCGACGCTGTAG
>JBIOTX010000011.1:0-13676 GCA_044866315.1 Thermoanaerobaculia bacterium
GGTCCGCTCGCTCCGGGGACGATGCGCGTCCGTGCGCGAATGGTCCGTGTTGCTGCACGCAGCATCGGCGACCGTACGCGTACGATGCGCATTGCTGCGTGAATCACTTGCGACCGTAGGCCTACGACGCGGATCGATAATTTTGGCAACCGCCGCGCTGGCGCGACGCGTCGGGCGGCTTCGGCCAGCCCGAAATGTGCTCCGCGGAGGACACAAACGGCTCCAAAAACCTGCCGTTTGATCCCGCGACGCCTGTCGCGTCATTCGCGCAGCAACGGGGCTCATTCCCACAGCCTGCGGATTGCTTCCCGGAGCAATGCGTCTGCTTCCCGTACGGTCGCGATTGATTCCCGCAGCAACGCCCACCGTAGGGCTACCGTCGCACTCCCTAGAACGAGCCGCTGCGGATGCGTACGAAGGCGTAGATCGTCTGCGGCTTGTGCCCGTACCGCTCCGGCAGCTCGTGCGACTGGGTGTGGTAGTCGATGTTCACGCCCGCGCCCGCGCGCAGGCGCGGGCCGGAGAGGAAGTCGAAGATGTAGCCGACCGCGAAGTGCGTGGTCTGCTCGGTGCCGACCTCGGAGAGGTCGATCTCCGGGAAGCCGATCGGCCGGTCCACCCACTCCGCCCGGCCCATGAACGTGTTCCGCCCGCCGCGCGCGGTGATCTCGAATCCGTACGCGGTCTCGGTCGGAGCGCCCTCGCGCTCGCGGCGGTTCCAGAGCGCCGTGGCGGCGACGTACTCCGTCCCGAACGAGACCGAGGCCGAGGAGACCTCGCGCTCGGCGAGATCCTCGCCGAGGGTGGCCCGCGAGACCTGCACGGAAAAACTCTCCGAGGGGGTGAGGGTGAGGCGCACCGCGCTGGAGTCGATGTCGCCGTCGTCGATCTCGGTGTGATCGTCGAACGTCACCGCCTCGTGGAAGACGCTCCCTTCGATGCCGATGAGGCGCGTCTTCAGTCCGGCCGTGATGATGCTCGTCGCGTCGTGGGTGATCTCCGCGATGTCGTATGAGAACGGCGCCTCGGCGAAGTCCACCCCGGACGAGCGCAGTGCGGAGGGCGGCGGTCCGAAGGCGGGATCACCGACCGCGGCGGCGTAGACGTGCAGCAGCGTGGAGCCGCCGAAGCGGAAGCCCGCGTGCAGCGCGGCTTCGCCGAGAAAGTCCTGCGGGCGCATCCGATCGATGACCGGCCCGCCGCCTTCGGCGGACACGTACTGGAGCATCTGCGGGTAGCCCTCATTGTCGGCGATCGTCACCGGCTCGAGCGAGACCCGCCCGCGCAGGAGCACGAAGCCGCGGCCGAAGTCGCGGCGCACGCCCGCGGTCAGCCAGTTCGTGGAGAACGTCTCGTTGCGCTGCTCCTCCGGGCCCGTCTCCGTCACATGGGTCACGTGCGCGGAGAAGCCGTGGAAGAACGTCCAGGCCCCGCCGGACGTCACCCACGGCGCCTTCGGCCCCGGATTCGCGGCCGTGCCGGAGACATTGCGCAGCGGATCGGTGCTCTGGGCGAGGACGGGGAGGGCGGCGAGCAGTGCGAGGAGAGCCAGTCGCTTCATCATGCGCGGCGCATTGTGCAACAGCTCTGCCCGGCTCAGAGTGCTACTCCTTCCCGATCGGGTACAACAGCGCCCTCTCGTCATAAAACGGCGTGCGCCGATAGAACCACCACAGCCGCGCCCGCGGGTCGCCGCGGAAGGCCGCGTCGCTCTCGACCTTCTGCCGGAACTCCTCGGCCAGCTTCGGGTCCTCGGCCAGCATGCGCTCGGCCATCGGCTCCATGATGTAGCCCTCGACATACTCGGTGGGGCTGAGGATGGAGTCGAAGAAGCCCCACTGGAAGAGCGAGTCGGGGGAGGACGGCTCGAGGAGCAGCACGGCCAGCGTGCCGAGGGGTTGGTCGGTGGAGACGCGGACGGAGCCGGCGGGGAAGCGCTCCCGGCGGCGTTCCGGCGTCGTCGCGGCGGTCACGCGCACGTGTCCCTCGAACTGCGGCGTCGTGTACTTGACGTCCGACAGGCGGTCCATGGTCACCTCGACCTCGCGCGGCGCGGGGATGCGCTCGTAGGCGATGCCGTGCAGGTCGAGTTTGGCGATCACGTCCCGCCAGGCGGCGGGGATCCAGTACGCGCGCGCCGGCGCGACGCTGGCCTTGACTTCCGTGTCCCGGCGCAGCGGCGTGCGCCCGGTGACCGGCGTGCCGAGCCACTCCGTCTTCACCTCGCCGCTGATCGCGGAGAGCGAGTCGCGCTTGGCTACGCCGAGGAACTCGATCATCTCCGGCGGCTCGTTCGCGGGCACGTTCCAGGCGAGGGGGATGCGCTCCGGGCGGCGGGCGCGGTCGGTGTCGACGGCCGCGCGCAGCGAGGCGACCTCGGTGCCGAGGGCGCGGAGGGTGTGATCGAGATAGACGTACGTGCCGAGGACGCGCTGGTCGTACGGCTTGAGGGAGTGGTTCTCGACCAGGATCGTCGGCAGGTGACAGGCGTCGCCGTAGCCGTGGGAGAGGCGCGGGTCGGACTGCTCGTCGCGGAAGCCGGTGATCGGGTCGTCGGAGAAGATGAGCGGACCGGGAACGTGCCCGGCCTCGCGCAGGCCGGCGTCCACGACGGGCCGGTACACGCGCTCGAGCCAGGTGGCGATGGCAGGCGAATGGGCCTGGCGATCGTTCCAGCCGAAGGTGATGTCGTACTGGTAGTCCGCGCCGTCGGTCACGTGCACGTCGATGTACAGGTCGGGCTGCCACGCGCGCAGCGCGCGGATCATGGCCTGCATCTCCTCCGTGTCCGCCTTCATGTAGTCGCGGTTGAGATTGAAGTTGCGCGCGTTCGTGCGCCAGCCGCTCTCCTCCGGCCCGCGCTGGTTGATGCGCGCGAAGCGGGAGAAGCGCTCGTGGCCGTCGACGTTGAAGATCGGCACGAAGAGCAGGTTGGCCCGGTCGAGCAGCTCGCGCTTGGTGCCGCGCACGGTCATGTCCCGGAGAAGCATCAGCCCCGCGTCCTTGCCGTCGATCTCGCCCGAGTGGATGCCCGCCTGGACGAAGACCGTAGCCTTGCCCGTGCGCCGCAGCGCCTCCGGCGTGAACGCGCGCTCCTTCGAGGCGATCACCAGCCAGAGATCGCGCCCTTCCGGACTCTTCCCGATCGAGACCATCTTCAGCTGCGGCGCCGCCGCGACGAGCCTGCGCAGGTACGCGACCGTCTCGTCATAGCGCGGCGTCGTCCGGAACCCTGTCGCCTCCGATGGTGTGACCCACGGATCGCTCGCCGGCACCGCCAGCGCGCGCGTCTTCCCGCTCCAGGGCGGGAGGGGCGGGAGGATGGGGGTGTCGACCACGGCGAGGAAGGAGGAGACGAGAAGCGCCGTCAGCATGACGGCGCTTCATAGCACATCGTGTGTAGGGCAGGCGTCCCGCCTGCCCCGGCGAGGCGTCTCGCCTCGCCGCGTGGCCGCCCGGGCGAGACGCCCGGCCGGAAGCGGGCGGGACGCCCGCCCTACGCTCAGTGTCTCACGGAGCGCTTGCGCGCCGGCTTGAACGTGAACGCGCCGGGGAGTCTGCCGAGCGATGATCCGCACGTGACCAGCACATCGACGAGGCCGCTCGCGTGCGCAGGCGTAGTCGCCCGGAGGGTCGTCTCGTTCACGACCGTCACGTTCGTGGCCTCGGCCGTCCCGAACGTCGCACTGCACGGCGCGCGGAAGCCGGCGCCGGTGATGGTCACGCTCGTCCCGCCCGCCGCGCTGCCGGACTTCGGGGCGATCTCGCCGAGGGACAGCGGCTCGACGACTTCGACCTGCACTTCCGCGATCAGCCGCGCGCCGGGGCTGTAGACGTCGAGCCGGGTCGTGCCCGTGCTCACGCCGGTGACGTTGAGCGCGCTCGCGCCGCTCGTGGTCATGTCCACCGCCGGATCCGCCTTGGCGATGGCTTCGTTCGCGCTGGCGACCGTCATCGGGAAGGGAATGGGAGGCGCCGGAGCCATCTGCACGGGAACGGCGACGGTCTCGCCGCGCGCGACGACGATGCGGTTGTCCTCGTCGAGCTTGACGTCGCCGTAGAACGTTCGCACCGTGGCCACCGCCGGAGGGAGGTCGGTCCAGTCGGCGAACGACGCGCTGATGGTGGCCTCGCCCGGCTCCGCGGTCAGGATGGGCACGGCCTGCTCGCCGTCGACGGCGGCCTGGCGGCTGAACGGCACCGCCGCCCGCGGGTTGGACGACGACAGCTGGAAGTTGGCGATCTCCCCCACCTTCGCCGGCAGGTCCAGCTCCAGGGCCAGCGGATCGCCGACGAACGCGGTCACGTCCGCGGGCGTGAACGTGGCGGCGATGTCGGTCTCGTAGATGGCCATGGCCGCTCCGGTGGAGCTCATCCCCCAGCCGGGAAGGCAGGTGTCGGCGTGCACTCCGAACGTCTCCACTCCCTCGGCGAGCGCGTCCGCCTGGATGGTGATGGGCATCTCGAGCGTGGTGCTGCCCGGCGCCAGCGTCGCCGCCGACGGAAGGATGTAGTCCTGGCCGGCCTTGGCGCTGAAGTCCGTCGCGTACAACTGCACGCAGAGCGGGATGGAGGCCCGCCGGTCGAACCGCGCCATCACCGGCACCTGGCCCGCCGTTTCGGCGAACGCCTGGCGCTCGATCCTCACCCCGATCGGGTCGTGGGCGTTGATGTACTTCGACTTGCTCTGGGGCACGCCGTTCACGTCCTTGTAGGTGATCGTGACCGTGCCTTCGATCGGCCCTCCATACACGGCTCGGTGCGGGACGTTGACGAGGAACGTGTTCAGGACGTCCCAGCGGACGAGCAGACTGCCCGTGATCGGCGTGGAACTGTAAGAGGGGAAGACGCACGACCACTCCACGGGAATCGGATGGTCAAAGTACTTCGGCACCATTTCCACGATCACCCGCACCGGCTCGCCTTCCCAGGAGATGAGCTGCTGCTCCGGATAGAAGCGGATGTCGTAGGTGTCGGCGGCGAAGAGCGGCGCCGCCAGCGTCAGTGCGCAGACAAGGACGGCGGACGTGAGGCGGAACATGGGGATCTCCTCTGGGACCTGGAACCGTTGTAACACAAAGGGCGGCCTCGCGGCCGCCCTAGATCCCTCGCTTCGCTCGGGATGACGCGCGCTGGCGCGCGCGTCATTTGGCGAACACGTCGTCCACGTTCACGATCTTCACGTTTTCCGGCTTGATGTTCAGCTTGTAGCTGCCAATCGTCTTGTCCTCGGCCGCGAGGTCGGGTTTCGGCGCGTCGTACTTGATCGACGACAGCTCGTCCTTGACCAGCGCGTCCTTGAGGCCCTCGGCGTCCTTGGTGACGATCACCACGTGCATGTTCTTCGTGGAGAGGTACTTCTTGATCGCCGCGTTGACCTTCTCGCGGGTGAGCTTCTGATACTGGCCGCGCATGTAGTCGACGTAGTCGGGGATGCCGAACCACCAGGAGTCGAGCGCGTAGCCGAGGCGCTGGTTCTGCGTGGACGTCAGCAGGTAGACATTCTTGAGAACGTAGTCGCGGGTCTCCTCGAAGTCTTTCTGCGACATCCCCTGGTCGATCAGCTTCTGGGTCTCGTACAGGGCGATGCGCGTGGCCATCTGGGCGTTCTCCGGCACGACCGGGCGGATCCAGATCTCGAAGAGCTGGGAGCGGCGGCCGATGTTCGGGCTGGGGAAGAACTGTCCGCCCGGACGATTGAAGAACTCGATGTAGGCGTAGTCGCCGTAGTTCAGACCGCGGACTTCGCGGATGCGGGAGAACAGGCGGCCGGACGACGCGCGATGCTCGCCGAGCCACACCCGGGCGACGTTCAGCGCCGCGAAGTCGGCGTCCTCGCGCGTGACCGGAATGGGATGGCCCATGGAGATGGCCGTGGCCCGGGTCTCCTTCTTTACGATCGTCACTTCCAGGCCGGACGGCTGATCGCCGGCGATGGCCGGCAGCGCGGCGATGGCGGTCTCCTCGCTGCCGCCGCCGAGGGCGGCCAGGTCGGTGGTCAGGCGCGTGCGCAGCGTGTCCGGATAGTCGCCGGAGAGGCCGACCACCACGTTCGAGGCGTTGTAGTTCTCGGCCACGAACTTCTTCACGTCGTCGAGGGTGATCGACTCCAGGCCGGCCACGGTGCCCAGGTTCGTGTGGCCGTAGGGCGTGCCGGCGAAGGTCACCGTCCAGAGCTCTTCCTTGCCCAGCTCCTCCTCGTTGTTGTTGCGGAGGTCCTGCTTGAGGTTGTTGAGCTGCTGGTCGCGCAGGCGCTGGAAGTCCTCCTCGCGGAAGCCGGGGGTGAGCAGCTGCGGCAGGACGATGTCCAGGAAGCGGCTGAGGTTGTCCTTGTGGACCACGCCGGTGAACGTGGTCATCTCCTTGTCCACCTGGTTGCCGAAGCCGCCGGCCATCGGGTAGAGGGCCTTGTTGATCTCGTCGATCCGCATCTCCTTCGACCCGGCCTCGGTGATCATCTGCGCCGCCAGCTGGGCCAGACCTTCCTTGCCCTTCGGGTCATGCGCCGAGCCGACGGTGAACAGGAGCTTCACCATCACGTTCGGGAGCACCGACTTCTGCTCGATGTAGCGGATCTGCACCGGCTGGCCGCCGTTGTCGGCGGACGAGGAGATCATCGAGGTCAGGGCCGGCTGCTTGGTGATCGGCTCCGGCAGCGCGTCCTTCGAGAGCGTGGTCACGACCAGGTTGGCGTCGGTGAAGTACTGGTTTGCCGCCGCCTGCAGGCTGTCCGGGGTGACCGTGGCCAGCTCGCGGAAGTACTTGTTGATCGTGTCGTAGGAGCGCTCGAAGTGGGCGAAGCCGGCGATGGTCGAGGCGATGGACTCGGTGTTGTCCAGGGCCCGGACGAAGCCGTAGCGCGAGTTGGACTTCGCGTCCTCGACGCGCTTGGCGTCGAGCTTCTTCGACCGCAGCGAGGCGAACGTCTCCAGGATCTGGTCGCGGACGTAGACCGCGTCCTTCTGGTCCTTCACCCGGGCGAAGACGGTGAAGAGCGTCGGGTCGACGCTCGGCCCGCCGAAGAAGAACATCTGGTCGACCTTCTGCTCCTGCTCGACCAAACGCTTGTAGAGATCCGAGGTCTGGCCGAAGCCGAGGTCGAACATCACGTCCATCGCCGCCTGGTCCTTGGTCTGGAACGCGGACGGGCCGTGGAAGGCGACCGTCACCCAGGGAAGGGTGGGCGAGGTCCAGGGAACGTGCGCGTAGACCGGACCTTTGTGCGTGGACTCCTGGGGGATGTCGACGGTGAAGGTGCCCTTCTCCCAGTCGCCCCAGTACTTCTCCACCAGGGGGAACACTTTGTTCGGGTCGACGTCGCCGGCGACGATGATCGTCGTCCGCTCCGGCCGGTACCAGCGCGAGAAGAACAGCTTCGCGTACTCGAACTGGTTGGGCATGTCCTCGATGTCCTGGATGAAGCCCATGGTGGTGTGCTTGTAGGGATGGGTGGTGTAGGCGGCGTTGCGCTGCACCTCCAGGATCTTGCGCACCGGGCTCTGGGAGTTCTTGTTGTACTCGCCCAGCACCGCCCGGGCCTCGGTCTTGAAGGCCTCCTCCGAGTACGAGAGGTTCTTGAAGCGGTCGGCCTCGATCTCCAGGACCTTCTCCAGATCCTCTTTCGAGAACGTGGCGTGATAGTTGGTCAGGTCGTCGGAGGTGTAGGCGTTCGTGCGCGCGCCGGCCTTGGTCATGATGGCGTTCCAGGCCTCGGCGGAGTACTTCTTCGTGCCCCGGTACATCATGTGCTCGAAGAAGTGAGCGAAGCCGGACTTGCCCGGCTCCACCTCGTTGCGCGAGCCGGTCTGCACCGGGATCTGCAGCGAGACGATGTTCGGGAAGCCGGTCGGGACGACGATCACCTTGAGGCCGTTCGGCAGCGTCTTCTCCGCGGCCTTGAACGGGAGGATGTCGCCGGTCTGCGCGGCTGCCGTCAGCGGCAGCACGATCGCGCAGAGCGCGGCCACCAGAATGCGTGAACGGAACATGAGCTCTCCTTTGCTGATTGGTACTGCACGTGGGTGAGGCGCCCGCATCTTAACGGACGTAAGTGATACGGAAATGTGACGCTTCGGTTTGGCTGAGTCCGGTCCTCAGGACGTCCGGGCCTTCTTGCTCAGCGTCTCTTCCGGGTCGATCGGACCTTCCTTCAGGTCCTCCCGGATGATCAGATCCAGGAACAGCTCGCGGACGCCGTTTCGTCCCCTCTCCTTGTACACGCGCCGCACGTCCGACGGCTTGAGCCGTATCCCGGTCATGGCCTCCAGGTACTGGCAGAACACCACCGCGCGCGAGCGAAAGGAGATGATCAGAATGACCAGCAGCACGCCGGCAAAGACGAGCGGCATCGCAGCAGCCATGTTCTTGAACTGGAGGAGCGTTTCCATGGGGACCCGGGGGGAATGCTAGCACGGGCATTAATCGTGTAAATGTGTGAGCCTGGAGGAATTCGCATGTCCAACGACCGTTACGAGCCGGTCTCCTGCGACTATCACGACCAGCTCGAAGCTGCGGCGATGCACAAGCAATTGGTGGAACTGGAGTTCGATCTCGAGGGCGTGACCCAGAAGGAGCGGGGACGCGTCGAGGACGTCTACACCTCCGACGGCGCGGAGTTCATCCGCTTCGCCTCGGACTCGGGGCCGATCGAGATCCGCCTCGACCACATCATCTCCATGAAGGAGTAAGATCCTTTCCGGCCCATGCCGAAGCTGCTCTTCTACGCCGGAACGGCGTTTTGCCTCTTTCTGGCGCTGACCAGCGCCGGTGAGCTCGCCCGCGAGCTGCAGGGCGGCGCGCTCGCCTTCGTGGCCGTTCCGCCCGGCGCGCACGCCGCCTGGACCATCGCCGTGGCCCTGCTGACCGGCCTCGGCATCGCGGCGATCTTCCTGCGCATGGCCGCGCTCCTGGCCGCGCGCAACCTCTTCGCGGCGCTGGTGGCCGTGGTCTGCGTCGCCGGCTCGACCGCGTCGCTGGCCGGCCTGCTCCTCCTGCAGTGGCGCATCGCCACCATCGGCTTGGGCCAGCTGGCCGAGATCCACTTCGCCGGCTTCATGGCCCTGGGCTTCTTCATCTCCCTGAGCCTTCTCTCCCTGCGCCCGTACTTCAACATCCAGGCGAGCCGCTTCCTCTCCGCGCTGGTGTTCTTCCCCCTGCCCGTGTTCGTGCTCGTCCTGGCCCAGGAGATGTTCGTCCGGCCGTCGCCCGCGCCGCTGCCGGCCTCCACGCCCGCGGCGCAGGTCTTCTTCGCCGTCCTGGCCGTGCTCTTCGTCTCCATCGCCGTGCACTGCATCCGCCACCGCCATCTCTTCCTGGAGATGACGAACCTGCGCGAGCTCCTCGACTCGCGCGTCGATCCGACCGCGCGCCCCGGGCGGACCATCGGCGGCGTGGCCTTCGACTCGTAGGGCTACACGTACAGCGTCACCGGCACCGTGACGGTGGAGACTCCCGGACCGCTGATCTGAATCGTCCCCGTGTACGTGCCGTGCCCCAGTCCGCTGAGGTCGATCGACGCGTGGATGGCCAGTGTGTTCGCCGTGCCCACGGATGTGGTCACCGAGAGCCACGAGTCGTCGCTCTGCGCCGTGGCCGTGAGCGTGACGTCCAGTCCGGCGCAGGCGAGCAGGTTCTCGCCCGGCGCGAAGGAGACCGAGCCGTCGATGACCAGCGCGCTCGGGCTGACGACGATCGTCCCGGAGAACGCCTCCGTGGTGCTCTGCGCACCGGGGGAAAGGAACGGCACGAGGCTCGGCGCGGCCGCGTCGCGCGCGGTGAGCGACGTCGCGCCGCCGCCGGAGAGGCCGAACGCGTCCCACACGGTCTTGATGATCGACGTGTGATCGAAGGCGCTGCTCGCCCGCACCGTTGACCCCGAGGCGATGGCCGGAGAGACCAGGATCGCCGGCACGCGTCCGCCCAGGAGCGTGTAGCCGAAGCCGTTTGCGGCCGAGTCGAAGTCGCTGCTGGCCTCGGGGATGCCCGGTCCCGGCGGCGTCGCCAGCGGCGGCGGAACGTGATCGAACACCCCGCCGTGCTCGTCGTAGGTGACGATCAGCAGCGTGGTGTCCCAGGAGCCACTCTGTTGCAGGAGGTTGTACACCTGCATGAGCAGGAGCTCGCCGCCGGTGGCGTCGATCGGCTGGTCGCTCGGCTCGCTCTTGGTGAAGAGGCCGTAGTTTCCCGGGCCGGGATGGTTGCAGTTCGGAGGGAGGTGGGTCGGCGCGAAGTTCTTGCTGTAGCGCGGCTCGATGAAGGAGAAGGGCGGGAGGGTGCCGTTGTTCACGTCGGTGACGAACGTGGACGGCAGCGCGGCGACCTGCTTCGGGAGTTGCTCGCCCCAGTCGCTGTTGTCGAACGTCGAGACGTTCTGATTCGACGCGCTCTGCGCGGCGTTGGCGATGTAGGGGATGGTCAGGACGGCGATCGAGTAGTCGTGGAAGTAGACCTTCCAGTACGGCCCGGCCGTCGGTCCCTGGGAGAGCACGGCGTCGAGCTGGCTGCAGATCGACGGCAGCTCGACCATGTTCGACTTCGGGAGCAGCGTCTCCAGGCCGAAGGGATAGTTGTCGTCGTCGACGATGCTGGTGCGCCTGCCGAGGAGGTCCGTGATCACGCCCGGGGCGGCGCAGAAGGCGAAGAGGCGGTTAGTGAACGTCTGCGTGGGGACGGAGGCGAACCACTGGTCGCACACCGCGTACCGGTTGGCCAGGAAAGCGGACACGGGCAGCTGCGCCGGCGTGAGGTAGTTCATCACGTCCTGGACGTTGTTCGCGGTCATGTTCTTGCCCGCCAGCCTGTAGCTGTTCATGAAGCCCTGCATGAGGCCGGACGCGGACGGCGAGTAGTTCGTGTACGGGGCGCTCTGAGGCACACCGGGCAGGCCGAGGATCTGCTGGGCCATGTCGTGGAACGTCTCGCCGGGATCGATGGCCGGGATGGTCGTGCCGGGGTAGGTCTGCCCCTGCCCGCCGATCTGCGTCGAGCCCTGATTGAGCACCGTCTGTGGATTGCCGCCGTCGAACGGATTGGGGTTCGACTCCGTTCCGGTCAGGCCGTTCAGGCTGCTCTGGCCGGCAGGAGGCTTGTCGTACGGGTAGGCGTTGCCGCTCCCGTACAGCCAGCCGAGGACGTTGTCGTACGAGCGGTTCTCGAGCATGACCACGACTACGTTCGTGAGGAGACCCATGACAGGGAGAGTGCGGACGGGCTCGGTTCCCTACCCCGGGCGGTCGTTCCCCAACCGTTGCCTCCCTGTCACAACTCGCGGTCCATAATCGCCCCATGCAGCAACTGGTGTTCGTCACCGTGTTCCTCGGCCTCATCGCCGGGACGCAGCCGGTGGAGCTGCTCGTGCCGGCGGACGTGGCCAAGGTCGAGCTGCGCCTCGACGGGCGGGCGGTGGCGGTCATCACCCGCCCGCCGTGGCGGGCGAGCGTCGACTTCGGCGACGAGCTGCTGCCGCACCGCCTCGAGGCCGTTGCCCTCGACGCCGGCGGCGCCGTGGTGGCGACGGCCGCGCAAAAGGTGAATGCCTCCACCCCAGCCAAGGAGCTGCAGCTCGCGCTCGACGAGAGCGGCCAGCGGCCCCGCGCGCGCATCCTCTGGTCGCACCTCGACGCCTCGCGGCCGCAGGAGATCAAGGCCCGCCTCGACGGCAACCCGGTGAGCGTCGGCCGCGATCTCTCCATCGACCTGCCGCCCGCGGGCGACGGCCGCGTGCACCTCCTCGACGTCTCCGTGCGCACGGCCACGCAGGAGAGCGACGCCCAGCTCGTGTTCGGGGCCATGTTCACCGGCACCAGCACCGCCGCGCTGACCGCCATCCCCGTGCGCGTCCGCGGCAAGAAGGCCCCGGACCTCGCCGACGTCACCTGCACCGCCGGCGATCAGCCGGTCCGCGCCGTGGCCCTCGACGACCTCCCCGCGCAGGTCATCCTCGTCCGCGATCCCTCCACCACCGAGACCGCGGCGCGCCTGAGCATCGTCGGCCGCCGGCAGATGGGCACGATGATGACCGGCGTCGCCGGCGAAGGCTCGATGTACCTGGCCTTAGGCGATCAGGTGCGCTTCCTCTGGCCGGTCGGGCGGGCGGGGGAGGGGGGCGTCAAGTCGATTCTCTTCCCCCCGTCGCGCTGGTACTCCGCCGCCGACAACCTCGACGTCCACAAGCTCCTCACCGCCCTGTCGGTTCCCCTCACCGCCAGGGACATGCAGTTCGCCGACGCCGTCGCCGTGGCCGCCCTCCAGGCCGCGCAGTCCCAGCGCCCGCGCGCGGTCGTCCTCGTCATCGGCAGCAACCACCGCGACGCCAGCCGCCTCACCCCCGCCGCCACCCGCGCCTACGCCCGCCGCCTCGGCGTCCCGCTGTACGTGTGGTCCCTCGCCTCCGCCCCGCCCGCCGAATGGGGCGTGGCCACCGAGATCGGCACGGTGGAGAAGCTCCGCTCCGCCATCGGCCTCCTCCGCCGCGACCTCGACGCGCAGCGCGTGCTGTGGGTGGAGGGGGACTATCTGGCGCACGAGGTGGCGGTGAGGAGTGAGACGGTGGAGTCGTTGGTGCGGTAGAGGAGCGCCGGCCGCCGGCCGGCCGTTCCGCCGCCGGCCCGGCGGCGGTAATCTCCCGATGTGCACCTCCTCCTGCTGTGCTGCACCATGCTGGCAGCCTCCTCGATCCCATCGCGATTCGAGAGCACCAACCCCTACCGCGCCGCCCCGATCTGGATCTCCGCCACCGAGGCCATCGACGCGGAGGGCAAGCTGCGGCCGCGATCGATCGCCCCGTCAGACGAGACGGTACTGAAGCTCGCGTTCCAGCGCTACAAACGGTCCTCCGACGAATGCGAGGTCGTGCTGCAACTGCCAGTGGATGATGCGCCCGGAATGGACGCGACCCAGTCGTGGGAAGAGTTGCGGGCGAAGGCGGCCCGAGGCATCGTTGTATCTGGTGAGGTCACGGAGATGACGGTTGGCCTTTACGCGGGGATCCCGGCCACGCTGCTGAAAGTCGAGCCCCGGAAGTCAAACCGCGATCTGCCGTACTTTGCTTACGTCGTTTACCCTCGCGGTGCGGTCACGATCGAAGGTCGCCGCCTGTGCACCCGCGAGCCGGGTTACGCCGATCTTCCCAAGCCCGGCGACCGCATTCTCTTTATCGCCAGCGAGCCGATCGACCCATCGGGAATGCTCTTCCGTCCGCCACCGGAGCTCATCTTCTATCAGCACTTCGGTCGCCTGGTCCCGTCGCCTGCCGCGGAGCGCCGTGGCCTGGTGCGGTTCCATTCGCTCGATGAAATCGAGAGTGACTTGATCCGGCAATGAACCCGATCGCCATCGCCCTCGCCGCCGTTCTGATCATCGCCGTGATCGAGGCCATCCTGGCGGCGAAATGGAACCGCACCTACATGACCCAGGGCCTGCCCATCTTCATGCGCCGCGTCGACTGCCTGACCGGCCTCGACGACATCTCACTCGAGGCATTGCAGAAAAGCGCCGCCACCGCCGCCGGCGCTCCGCTGCTCTTCCGCCGCCTCGACTCCGATGTCATTGTCTTCCGCGAGCAGGCTTTCGCCGGTGCGATCCACTACTTCGCCCTCATGCGCGGGGTCATCCGCCGCGACACCAGCGAGCCCACCGTGCGCGTGCTCGGCCTGATCAAGTGGTGGGCGGTGGCCCTC
>JBIOTX010000012.1:0-49737 GCA_044866315.1 Thermoanaerobaculia bacterium
GCCGACACGAGCGGCGCCGTCCAGCGCCAGATCTCGTCCGCCGGATCGAGGCGCCCGAGGAGGAGCATCGCCGAGGCGACCAGATACGAGCCGGCGGCGATGGCCTTGGTCCAGACGTAGAACGCGACCGGCAGTCCCCACGGCGCGCGGTGCGGCACGTCGTAAGAGAGCATCGCCGCGGCGACGTTGTTGGCCTGCCCCGGGTGGCCGGACACGACGTCGTGCGCGTCCGCGCCGGTCTGCTCGCTCCACATGAAGATCCCGCCGTCCGGCCGCCGCGCCGCGAGCGGGTCGAGCGTGGCCTGGTGCGCGCCCTTGTAGAACAGCTTCGGCAGGGTCTCCTTCTCCGGCCGCCGCACGGCGACCACGTCGCGGCTGACGTACTTCGCCACGCGCGACTCCGGGTCGCGCAGGTTGCCGATCAGGATGGCCTCGGTGGGGCAGACCACCACGCACGCCGGCTCGAGGCCGACCTCCAGGCGATGCGTGCAGAAGTTACATTTCTCCGCGGAGTGATCCTCGGGGTTGATGAAGATCGCGTCGTAGGGGCAGGCGGCGATGCAGGCCTTGCAGCCGATGCAGATGCTCTTGTCGAAGTCGACGATGCCGTCGGGCCGGCGGTACATCGCCGAGGTCGGGCAGGCGGTGACGCATGGCGGATGCTCGCACTGGTTGCAGCGGGTGACCTGGAAGGCCCGCCGGGCCTCCGGGAACGCGCCGATGTCGACGTACTTTACGTAGGTCCGGTTCACGCCCAAGGGGACGGCGTTCTCGGACTTGCAGGCGGTGCTGCAGGCATGGCAGCCGATGCAGCGGGTCTGGTCGATGACTTTTCCCCATTGCACGGGAGTCGGCTCGGACATCGCCCGCAACTTACCACGCCCGGCGCGCTATCATCGCCACCGCCGTGAGATCGCGCGTGGCGAGTGTCGGGCTGCTGCTGTTCGGGTCGGGCGCGTGCGCGCTGATCTACCAGACGGTCTGGCTCCGCCAGTTCCGGCTGATCTTCGGCTCCTCCACCGCCGCCACCGCCGCCGTGCTGGCGATCTTCCTCGGCGGGCTCGGCGCCGGCGGGCTGTTGCTCGGCCGCTACGCCGACCGCTTCCAGCGCCCGCTCCTCCTCTATGGCGCGCTGGAGCTGACCATCGCCGCCTGGACCGCGGTGACGCCGCTCCTGCTGCGCGGGGTGGAGAAGCTCTACTTCAGCCTCGGCGGCTCGCTCAGCCTGGGGATGTTCGGGGCCACGCTGGTGCGCCTGCTCCTCGCGGCGCTCGTCCTCGCCCCGGCCACGCTGCTCATGGGGGGGACGCTTCCTGCGGCCACCGGCGCGGTCGAGACCAGCGCCGACACGCGCCGCACCCGCTTCGCCGCGGTCTACGGACTGAACACCCTCGGCGCCGTCGCGGGCACGCTGCTGTCGACGTTCCTTCTCCTGGAGACGTTCGGCAACCGCTACACGCTCTGGATGGCCTGCCTGGCCAACGTGCTGATCGCCTTGATCGCCATCACCATCGGCCGGCCGCGCGTCGCGCCGGTCGTGCATGCGGACGAGGTGGTGGAAGAGACGCGGCGCGCGCCGGTGCTCTTCGTCTGCATCGCCGCGGGCATCGTCGGCTTCGTGTTCATGATGCTGGAGCTGATCTGGTACCGCGTGCTCGCCCCGATCCTGGGCGGCTCGACGTTCACCTTCGGCCTGATCCTCGGCGTGGCGTTGCTCGGCATCGGCGTCGGGAGCTGTCTGTTCCTGGTCGGGAAGCGCGACCGCGCCAGCTCGCTGCGCCTCTTCGCCCTGACCTGCGCGGTCGAGGCCCTCCTGGCGATCCTGCCGTTCGCCATCGGCGATCCCATCGCCGTCGTGGCCTCGCTCCTCCGCTCGCTGCGCACCATCGGCTTCGAAGGGCTGATCGCATCCTGGGCGGCGATCACGCTCTTCGTGGTCTTCCCCGCGGCGCTGGTCTCCGGCATTCAGTTCCCGGTGCTGGTCTCGCTCCTCGGCCGCGGCAAGCGCGACGTCGGCGAGCACGTCGGGCTGGCCTACGCGTCGAACACCGCCGGCTCGTTCATCGGATCGGTGGCCACGGGCTTCGGGCTGTTCCCGCTGGTCACCGTCAGCGGCGCATGGCGCGCCGCCGCGGTGGTGCTGGCGTTGCTGGCGGTGCTCGCGGCGATCCTCGCGGCGACGCGCCGCGAGCCGATGGGCGGGACGGCCGCCGCAGTGCTCGTCGCCATCATCGCCGTCACGCTCTCCGCGAGTCCCGGCCCCTCGCCGATGTGGCGCCATTCGCCGATCGGCGCGGGACGCGTGGACATGGCCCGCTGGGGACCGAACGAGGTCCGCGACTTCGTGAACTTCCGCCGGCGCGCGGTGACGTGGCAGGCCGACGGGCTGGAGAGCAGCGTCGCCCTCAGTTCCGAGGACGGGCACGCGCTGATGGTGAACGGCAAGTCGGACGGCCACGCGCGCATCGACGCCGGCACGCAGGTCATGAGCGGCCTGCTCGGAGCCATGCTGCACCCGAATCCGCGGCGCATCCTGGTGGTCGGCCTGGGCACGGGCAGCACCGGCGGCTGGCTGGCGAAGCTTCCCAACCTGGAGCGCGTGGACATCGTCGAGATCGAGCCGGCCATCGTCGACGCCGTGCCGCACTTCGCGCCGGTCAACCAGTCGGTGCACACCAACCCGAAGGCGCACATCCTCATCGGCGACGCGCGCGAGGTCCTGCTCTCCGAGGGCGATCAGTACGACCTCATCGCCTCGGAGCCGTCCAATCCGTATCGCGCCGGCGTGGCCAGCCTCTTCACCACCGACTTCTATCGCAACGTCCGCCGCCGCCTCGCGCCGGGCGGGATCTTCCTGCAGTGGATGCAGGCCTACGAGATCGACCTGGACACGCTGCGCACCGTCTACGCCAGCTATCTGGCGGTCTTCCCGAACGTCACCACCTGGCAGACCCAGCGCGGCGATCTCGTGCTCCTGGGATCGAACGGGGAGATCCCGTTCGACGTCGAGCGCATGAAGAAGCTCCTGGAGATCGAGCCGTACAAGTCGGCGCTGCAGAACACCTGGCGCGTCGACGACGTGGAAGGCATCCTCGCGCACTACGTCTGCGGCACGTCCACGGCCCGCACGCTGGCCCGCGGGGCGAGGCTGAACACGGATGACAAGACGGTGATCGAGTTCGGCTTCGCCCGCACCGTTGGCGAATCGGACCGCTTCAGCCTGGGCGAGCTGAAGATCGCCAGCGCCTCGCGCGGCGAGCGCCAGCCCGTACTCATCAAAGGGCAGATCGATCCATGGCTCGTCTCCGCGCGGCGGCAGTCGATGATCACCGCGGTCGGGGAGGGGCCGTTGTACGAGCCGGGGCTGCAGCCCGACCTCCGCGCGCGGATGGACGCCCATCGTCTCTACGACGAGGCGCGCTATCGGGAGATGCTCATGGCCTGGGAGGGCCAGCCGCAGGCGCCGACGGACAGCGCCGAGGTGCTGATCTTCGCGGAAGGCCTCGCCGAGGTTGGGAGCGAGCAGTCGCTGCCCTTCATCCACGTGCTGCGCTTCGACCATCCGATCGAGGCGGACGTCCTCACCGCCCGCCTGCGCCTCCGGGAGCAGAAGTTCGAGGAGGCCGCGGCGCTGCTGGAGAAAGCCTTCGTCGCCTATCGCAAGAACCCCTGGCCGCTGATGGTGGTCATGCGCCGGGCGATGAACCTGGCCATGGACCTGGCGCGCGCCGACGCCTCCGGGGCCACCGCGCGCCGCTTCTACACCATCCTGCGCCAGCCCTTCGCCGTGGGCCTCCTCCAGGAGGCGCGCCTCGACGCCGCCTACCGCCTGGCCAAGCTGGCCGACCGCCAGGCCGCCTGCGGCGACCTGGCCATGGAGGCCCTCCGCGCCTACGAGCCGAACGTGCCGTGGGAGAAGGACTACCTCCGCTACCGCGCCGACTGCTACCGCCGGCGGAACCATCCCCTCGCGGCCAGCGCGGAGCGGGACTGGCAGGAGTACCAGCAGCACGCGCCGAAGTCGGTGCTGGAGGCGTTGGCGCGGTAGGATTTTGGAGTGCGGCAGCGCAGCTGCCGCTTTGAAAGCGGCGGCGTCGCCGCCGCACTCCAAACGATGCGACGCTTCGCGGCACTGGCTCTCGTCGTCCTCCTCTCATGCGCGAGGGAGCTCGCCCCGCCGCGTGCGTCGAAGACCGAGGCGCGCGTCCGAACCGACCGCTCCCACTACGTCCTCCGCCCCGGACGCTTTGGTCCGGAGACGACGATCGCCACTACGCTCGAGGCGCCGGCGGACAAGACCATCTACGTGATGAACTGCAACGGCGCGCTGTCGCTCGGGCTGCAGCGCCGGGTGGGGGACCTCTGGGTCAACGCCTGGGTGGCGGAGATCAACGGCTGTGCCTCCGCGCCGATCGCGATTCCGCCGGGCGGGCGGCACGCCGCGACGATGACTCCGCTCTCGCGCGCGGAAGCGCCGGACCCGTCGCAGCGGACGGAGACGCTGCTGGGGCCGGGGACGTACCGCGCGGTATGGCACGGCGTGTTCACCTCGTTCGATCCGCGGGCGCCGGCTCGCGGGGAGGAGCTGCCGCTCGAGCAGCGCGTGTCCGCGCCGTTCACGATGGAGCGGGAGTAACGCCGGCAGGACGCCCGCGCTCGTCGCGAGTACCGAAGGGAAGTCGATGATTGTCGTTGAAACCGCCGTCCGGGACCTGGAAAAGATCCAGATGAGTCTCGTGCGGCTCCATGCTCTTCTGGCGCAGCATCCGATGTCCGACGCGGACCGCCATCGGGTGGACCGCTACTTCGACGCATTCGCGTCCGATCTCGTGGGCCTGGAAGAATGCCTCCGGGGGATGCCCGGCGCTCCTCCTATTGATCCGTCTCGTAGGTGGTGATGTACACGCGCGGGAACCCGAAGTTGCCCGGGGGCCACGCGCCTTTGATCAGCTTCTCGTCGAACCAGATGTTCGGGGTACCGGACGCGTCGACGTCCTTCTCGAACATCAGCGACCCGAAGTAGTGCGCGTCTCCGGCGCTGCCGAACTTGCCCTCGGCATAGAAGACGCCGTCCAGGATCGGCGAGAGCTCGATCAGGCCCCCGTCCATGTCGTAGGAGTTGGAGGTGCAGTCGGCGGCAGTCGCGCCGGCGCATGTCGGAAGGGCCGTGGGCGGGGTGACGCCTTTGGGATTGGTCTTCCGGCGGCGGGTCTCCGAGCCCGGATTCTCCCAGCGGACGGTGATGGGGTCGCCCGGAGCGCCGGTATCGGGATAGATGAAGTTCAGGTACGGCTCGTGAGGCTCGGAGCAGTCGACGCCGGGGTTACAGCCGGCGTACCAGTTGACGATGAAGTATTCACCGGAGACCTTGGTCGAGGCGCTCTTGGACGACAGAGGACTCTTGCGGGTGAGGTCCACGGCCTGCTTGGCGACGTAGTAGTCGAACTCGTTGTTCTTCGCGGCCAGTCCGCGGCTCCAGGGCAGGTCCTGGTAGTCCCAGAAGTTGAATCGCGGGTTCTCGGTGACGCAGTTCGACGCGTCCGCCGCCGTGCAGTCGACCCCCGCGTCATCGCGCTTCGCCCAGGCCTTGTAGTTCGTTTTCGCGGGATCGTCCTCGACTCTGCGGTAGCCGATGTCGCGGAACACCTCGCCGGGCATGTTGTAGTAGTGCGTGTACCCGTTCAGGCCGGTGATGCTGACCTCCTCGGTGTTGAGGTAGACGAAGCCCTTCATCTGCATCTTGCCGCCGGACTCGGAGATCTTCGGGGTGAGCACGCCGCCGCGGCTGCTCTGCGGGTTCTGCTTGTTCTGGGTATCGAAGAAGTAGAAGCCGGGCTTCGACTTCGGTCCCGTGCCCGCCGGCGGCGTGGCGAAGACGTCGACCCATTGCCGCCAGGTGCGGGTGTTGCCGGCGCGGTCCTGGAACTGGTCCTTGGTCACCCAGCGCAGGTAATAGATGTTGTCCTGGCTGTCGGCGCTGATGGCCACCTGCTTCCAGAAGTCGTAGTCGATGCGCGGAAAGAGGGCGTTGGTCCAGTAGCGCGCGGTGGACTTGGTCTGGCCCTGGAACATGTTCGACTGGCCCGGGCTCTTGCCGTCTCCCACGCCGCAGGGATCGCAGACGGGCTCGCCCGGAATCAGGGTCGGGTCCTCGTACCGGTACTGATGGGCATCCGCGGTGTCGATCGCCGAGCTCGACATCTGGGTGATGCGGCCGCGCGCGCGGGCCTCGTACCACGGGTCCTCGAACGTCCGCCCGATCAGCTCCCAGAACCAGTCCTGGTTCTGCAGGTTGTCGGCCGATGCGGCATCGGTCGGCCAGACTTTGGTCGAGTTCGCGCCGCTGGCCGCGGCTTCGTATCCGCGCTCGAACGGCGTGTGATTGAAGGCATCGATCCAGGGGATGGAGGTGTAGGGGCGCTTCAGATCGGTGTCCAGGGTGGAGGTGATCTTGCCCCAGTGGATGTGGTAGTTGCCGGTCGTGCCGATGTTCGCGTTGGACTGGATCGGTCCCTGCGGGCCGGGGAAGGGCCACTCAGCGACGACGAACTTGACCGACCGCTGGGCGATGGTCCGGCAGCCGGAAACGTACGGGCCGCAGTCGGCCTTGTTGAACTTCGAGGCCGTGACCCGGATCGTGGCCAGGCCGAAGCGGGTGCCGCCCTCGTAGAAGCCGGTGGAGGCGGGGATGCCCGACGTGCTCGGGTCGTCCCAGCCGGTCTCGGTGTTTTTGGTCGCGCCGTCGGTCGGCGGGGCATAGATGCGGATCTCGGTGACGCGGCCTCCCTCACGGTTGTCGCAGCCGCCGCACCCGGCGGCTGCCGTCGCCCCGGCGTTCTTGTTGAAGAGGGCGATGTTGAACTCCGCGAGCCATACCGCAGCGGTGCGGTCGTTGATCAGGACGTCGGGATTGTCCTCCGTTCCGAAGAACCGGTCGACCGACAACGGTTTGAAGGGCTTGTCGCAGAGCAGGGTCGTGGCTACCGGCTTGTAGCGGCCGATGTATTCCTTGGTGGTGCCGACGAAGATGCGGCGCACGACCTTGACGGCGTCGGTGTTCAGGGGCATGAGGTTCTCGGAGCGCGCCCACTTCGGGTTCTGGAACCACTCCACGACCATCAGGCCGCCGGCCTCGGCGACATGCAGGGTCTGGGCGGCGTTGCGCTCGTTGACCGCGATCGCGCTCTCGGTTTCCGAAAGCGCGACGTAGCCGAGTCCGATCAGCGACAGGCCGACCATGACCATCAGCGTCACCAGGAGCGCCGAGCCCTGCTCCCCCGCCGCTCTCATGGCTCGAAGTGCGAGACGTTTGACTGATGCCATGCGCGATGCTCCTTGCACTCCGCTCATTTCAACCGCACGTGTCCGGCGCCAACGGCGGCGGCTCGGGAACGATCTTGCAGTTCTGGTTGGTGATGTCCACGCCGGGCCGCTGGTATTTGACGCAGAAGCCGGTCACCGGCGAGACCACCGGACCGGAGACGGGCGGCGGAATCGGACGGTCGAACGTCAGCAGGACACTGTGGATCTCGCCCGGACGAATGGGGTTGCGCGCTCCCGCGGGCAGGGATACGGTCAGATCACCCGAGGCGTCGCTGACCACGAGCGGGACGCGGCCGCCGGTCTCGCCGGGGAACTCCACGCCGATCAGTCTCGTGCCCGTAGGCGTGCGCGACGGGTCCCACTGGATGCGGATGCCGTTGGACTGAATGTTCAGCGAGTCCGCACACACCGACGACATGAGCACCTGGACGAACGAGGTGCCGCCGGTGTGGGACATGATCAGGGGGTTGTCCGCGAAGGCCTCGAGACAGCAGCCGCTGGGCGTGCCGCCCTCGAAGTAGCGGATGGCGACCTTCTGGCACCCGGTGCCGTCCTTGACGATGATGTATCCGAGGTAGCGCTCGCCCGCGTCGAGACCGGTCAGGTCGAAGAGGAACGGCGGCGCGGTCGTCTTTCCGGGAGGCAGATCGAGAACCGAGGTGTCCGTGGCCGAGGTCAGGACCACCTGGACGGACGCGATGCCGCTGCCGGTCACCTCGATGCCCGACGCGCCGGTCGGGTCGGTCACCCAGGGGCTGGACGGGATGTCCCCGGTTCCCTCGAGCATGCCGGTGGCGGTGACGACCGGATCGCTGCCGGTGAAGGCGCACGGGTACTTCACCTCGCCGACGGCGGCGCTGTCGAGCACCGGCGAGCAGGACAGCCGCGCCTGGACGCTGTAGGCGTAGCGGAACAGCAGGCCGTCGGAATCCAGGGACGGCACGCCGCTGCCGGTGTCGGTGTAGTACGGGTTGTTCGAGGGGCCGTAGGTGAAGAACGTGCCGACGCCGGGAGTGGTGTCCTCGACGACGAACGTGGTGCGAGCGGTCTCCCCGATCTCGGCTCCCGCGGCGTCGAGCTTGATCTGGCGGCGGGTAATGACGTAGTCGCGGACGGCGATGGCCTGGCCGTCCTCGTTCTGGATGACCTTCGGCCACTGCAGGTTGATGCTGCAGTTCCCCGCGACGGGGCAATCCGACGGCGCGGTCGGGGGAAGGATCAGTGTCGTCGGTGCCAGCGGCTTGGACGTGGCCTGGGCCACGCCGAGAATCGCCGGATCGCTTTCCGGCGGGAAGTACTCGCTCACCGACCTCGCCGGCGGATCGGTCGCGCCGGTCACGCCCTCGCAGCGTTCGACGATGCGGATGCGGTAGTAATAGTTGACGCAGGCGACGGCGGTGTTGTCCTCGAACGTCGTCGCCGACGCGCCGACGGTCAGGCGGTTCGGCGCCCCGGTGGTGACGAGCGTGTATTCGTCGGCGTCCTCGGGATCGAAGTCGGGTTCGGTGCCGCGCTTTATCTCGTACCTCCCGATCTCCCCCATGGCCATCGCGCCCGGGGTGGTCGTGGTCGATCCGCCGGCGATGGCGAAGCAGGTCACGCCGCCGCCCGGAGTATCGCTCTCGATCGGATTGGTCCAGCGAAGGGTGATCTTGTTCGGCTCGATGGGGAGCGTCCCACCGCCCGAGGCCAGAAGGTCGTCCGGAGCGGAGGGCGTGGTCCTGTTCACGACCTGGAGACCGGGGCCGCTCGAGGGAAGAACCTCGATCGCGCCGGCCGCGGTCCTGGCCATGGTCGTGCCGAAGCTGTTCACCGCGGCCACGGTGAAGTAGTAGCGCTGCGTCGGGTCGAGGCCCTCGATGTATGCCGACACCACCGGTCCGACCGCCTTCTGGTACCGCACCGGCGGCGAGACCGTGTCGTACACGACGATGTACTGATCGACGTCGCCGGTGTCTCCGGTCAGCGGAGGGGCCTGCCAGGAGAGGCGGGTCACGCCGCACCAGCCGCTGCAGAGCTCCGTCAGCACCGGCTCGCCGGGAGCCGAATCCTGAAGCTCGCGAACGCCCATCTTGCCGAGGTTGCGGGGCACCACCAGACTGCTCAGGGAGTACGTGCGGTAGTTGTAGGCGGGCGAGCTCGCCGGCGGCAGACCGGCGGCCGTGTAGCGCTGGATCTCTTCCGGATTGGCGTAGCCGCGCGTCGGCGTGTTGGCCATGCCGGTCAGGCGGACGCGCACGGACTTGATCTCCGCGCGCCGGCCGCGGGCCTCGGCGCCCACGTTCGGGGTCAGGGGGTTGTACTGGCCGCCGCCGCTGCTGCCGGCCAGGTTCGTCGGCGGCGGCGTGAAGGCGAGCGGTGCGCCCACGCCGATGGTGTCGCCGAAGTACGTGAGCTCGAAGTCGCGGACGTTCGTGGCGATGGGGGCCTCGACGACGGTGCCGCTGCCCGGGGCGAGGGTGAAACGGTAGAGCGTGTACGGCGCGCCCGTGCACACGCCCGTGGTGCAGAGGTCGATGTTCTCGATCTCGACCCCGTTCTCGGAGCGCCCGCCGGGATAGGCCCGGCGGTCCGGGACGTCGGCGAAGAACTGGACGCTGTCCGGGTTCGGTCCGCTGTTGGAGCGGAGGGCGTAGGTCACGATCTCGTCGTTCGCGGTGGTGATCACCGGGAACTGCGCGCTCTGCAGGGCGACCTCGCGGCCGTTCTCGTTGAGGCGGTCGGTCTCGTAGTCGAAGTTCGCCCGGAAGGCGATGGCGCGCTGGTGTGCGTACTCGATCTGCTCGTCCGGCTGCTGGTACTGGTTGATGCCCGCATCGGTGCGCCAGCGCAGCGTTGCCCCGTCGTTGGTCGTGCCGCCGAGGGTGGTGCTCCACGGCGAAGGCTCCGTCGCGGCGCTGGTGCCGGCGGCGATGCAGACATAGGTGAAGCCGGTGGCCACGGTCGGGGAGACGATGTTGCCCGGCGAGTAGCTGCGCCCCGGCTGCCAGACCGCGCCGCCCGCGGACACGGGGAATCCGTCGCGGTCGAAGTCGAAGCCGGCCTGACGGACCTCGGCCACCAGCTTCTCGAAGGCCACGCGCGTGTTCTGCTGCATCTCCGAGCGCTCCACGCCGGTCTTGAACTCCTTGTTCGACTGGTCGTAGATCGCCAGCGCGGCGATGAAGATGATGGCGAAGATGGCCACCGAGACGACCACTTCCGCCAGGGTGAAACCGCTCTGGGACTGCCACTGTCTGCGCGTCTGCATGGGGTTCTCCGTCACTCCGGGAGGGGGCGATTGAACTTCTCGGTGTCGAGCACCAGCTGCCGCTGACGGAGGCCTTCCTTCCAGCGGATGATCGTGCGGATGCGCACGATGCCGGCGTTGTCGGGCGACAGCGGCGCCGCGTCGTCGATCGTCTTGCGGGGGGTGAAGACCACGTGGATGGTGCCGCTCGGAAGAATGTTTCCGGCGGTCTGCATCTGGCAGTACCAGCGGCTCAGATAGCCGCCCGGATCGCCGGAGAACACCGGAGCGGCCGTGGCCGGGTCCAGGTCGCACACGCCGGCCGTGGTGATGGTGTCCGTTCTGGCGGCGCGGACGATGCTGCCGTCGTACGAGCTGTCGCTCATTCCGCTCGGGACCACCGTGACCGTACCGAGCGCGGTGGCGTCGGTGATCCCGAAGGCGCTGTAGACGTCGGCCAGGGGAAGACCGGAGAGGTCTTCCATGATGCGCGTGCCCACGGAGATGGCGTTGGTCATCTGCCGGCCCGCGTAGACGTTCGAGCGGGCCAGGGTGAACAGGGTCAGGATGGAGAGGATGACCACCCCCGTGAGCGCGACGGCCACGAGCATTTCGGCGAGGTTGTAGCCGCGCTCGGAACGGCGAGACACTTTCATCACTGCCTTGCTCCTCATGACAGGTTCACGTTCCCGCTGACGGTGAAGGTCAGCCGGTAAGACTTCTTGGGGACGTTCAGATCGGTGCCGATGTCGATGAAGCGGTCGGCCGGAGCGGCCGGGAGATTGCCGATCGTGCCGTTGGGCAGGAACACCACGTCGCGCAGCGAGCCGTCGCCGGTGATGGTGTCGGGGAACTCCGAGTCGTTGAAGGTCACTCGCTCGCCGAGATCCCCGTTGCGCACCCGCGTCCAGGTGCCCGTGCCGGTGCTCGGATCGAGCACTTCCTTCTCGACGATGTAGCTGCGCCGGGCCGTGCCGGTCACCGGGAAGCTGACCTTCGTCCGCTGGTTCCCGGAGATGGCCAGCTGCCGGGCGTTGCGGATGGCCATGGTCAGCTCGCGCGCCGAGCCCTTGATGCGGCCGGAGTTGTACAGGGAGATGAAGTTCGGGACGGTGACCAGGCTGAGGATCCCGATGATGGCGACGATGACGAGAAGCTCCGCGAGCGAGTAGCCTCGCTGGGTCCCCGGGCTGCCGCGGCGGCGAGAGACGATCATGTGCGCGCTCCCTTAAGCGTCCTGGATGCCAGATGGCCGAGGTTGGGATAAGTGGCGGTTAGTGTGGATTTTACGCGATTACGCGGAATTCGTCTGCGCGGGCGCTGAGGCGGGAGTTGTTGCTTTTTGTAACACCGGCAACCGCACCGTCACCGCCGCCCCCCGCCCCGGCGCGCCGGTCATCGCCAGCGAGCCGCCGTGGAGGATGGCGATCTTGCGCGCCAGCGGCAGTCCCAGGCCCGTCCCTCCCGGCCGGTCCGACTGGAAGGGCAGGAACAGCCGCGGTACCTCGGCCGGATCGACGCCAGCGCCGTCGTCGCGGATGGTGACCACGGCGTCGCCGTCGCGGGAGACGTCGACGTCGACGTGTCCGGGGCGGTCGCCGATGGCCTCGACGGCGTTGCGGAGCAGGTTCTCGAAGCAGGAGCGCAGGGCCGTGGCGTCGGCGTGCACGGTGACGTGCTCGCCGGTCAGGCGCAGGGACACGTTCGGCGTCTGCTCGCCGAGGCGCGTCACCAGCGGCTCGATCAGCTCGTGCAGCTCGACCTGGTCGCGCTCGAGCGTCATCGGCCGGGCGAACTTGAGCAGCGAGTCCACCGCCGCGGCGAGGAAGGCCGCCTCCTGCTCCGCCGCCGCCAGCCGCGCCGTCGCCTCGGCCGGCAGCTCCTGTCTTCGCGAGAGGCGCAGGTAGCCGAGGATCGTCGACAGGGCGTTGCGGAACTCGTGGGCGATGCCGGCCGACATCTCGCCGAGATCGGCCAGGGCCTGCTGGTCGCGCACGCGATCCTCCAGGCGGCGGATGTGGGTGACGTCGGTGAAGAGGGCCATCAGGCCGAGGAACTCGCCGCGGTCGTTGATCAGCGGGACCGTGCTCAGGCCGATCACGGAGTCGCCCTGATCGATCTCCACGCGGGAGAGCGTGCGCCGCTCCGCGAACGCGCGCGCCACCAGCTCGGTGAACGGCGTGCCCGGGAGGATCTCGGCGATCGGCTTGCCCGAGGCCGCGCCGGAGATGCCGAGGATCTCGCGCGCGGCGGCGTTGAGATCGACGAGCGTGCCGTTCGCGTCCAGGGCGATGAAGCCCGAGCTGAGGCTGCGCGTCAGCGTGGACGTGAGCAGCTCCAGCTCGTTCGCGCGCACGCGCTCGCGCTCGTGCAGCCGCTCCAGCTCCGCGGCCTGCTGCTGCATGGTGGCGATGGTGTTGCGGAAGGTCTCGACCAGATAGCTGGCCTCGTCCACGCCGGCGGCGCTGCCGCCGAGAGCCTTGGCGTCATCGAGCATGCGCTCGATCGGCTGGACGATGCGCGGCAGGTAGAGGAAGAGCAGCACCAGCCCCACGCCCGCGGCCGCGGTGCAGATGGCGATAGTGGTACGCGCCAGCCGCCTGGCGGCGGCGAGGTCGCTGTCGTCGAACCAGAGCGTCACCGTGCCGCCCGTGGTCACGCGCTGCAGCGAAGGCGCTCCGACGGTCGGATCGCCGGCCCGCGCCTTTCCGACTTCGATGGCCCCGAGGGCGTGCTCGCGCCGCTCCTGCTCCAGCCGCGCCTGCAGGTCCTGCGCGCTCAGGCCGGAGAGATGCCGGGCCACGTCGTCGGCGACGGCGTTGAAGCGCTCGCTCTGCGCCAGGTCCATCCGCGACACCAGCGACGTCAGCACGACCACCAGCGCCAGCACCAGCACCACCAGAAAGCCCACCAGCGCCGCGAGGAACAGCTTCACGTCGCGGCGGAAGCCGATCTTGGTCAGCGCAGGAGCAGCGCCCAGAACCATTGCGACAGTGTAGGCCCGAAGAGGAGGACGATGAGGAAGGCCAGGCCGAGGAAGACCCCGAACGGCACCGCGGCCTTCATCCCCTCCTCGCTGCGCAGCGCCAGCGGCACGCCGGTGACCGTGCCGGTGACGGAGGCGATGATGATCAGCATCAGCAGCGGCTCCCATCCCAGGGTCGCCCCGAGCATGGCCATCATCTTCACGTCGCCCAGGCCCATGCCCTCGATCTTGCGCACCAGCTTGTAGGTGAGGCCGAGGACGAGGAACAGCCCCGCCCCGAGCGCCGCGCCGACGACAGACTCCAGCAGCGTCTTCGACAGCAGCAGCTCCGGATACAGCGCGCCCATGTGCGTCGCGCCGACGATCAGCCCAATGGCGACGCCCGGCAGGTCGATGACGTCCGGCAGGATCTGGATCTCGAGGTCGATGTAGATGAGGGCGATGGTCATCGACACCAGCGCGGCGATGGCGAAGAAGCCGGGCGAGGGACCGGTGCGCTGGTAGATGGCCAGGAAGAAGAGCGCGTTTGCCAGCTCCACCAGCGGATAACGCATGCTGATCGGCGTCCGGCAGGCGCGGCAGCGGCCGAGGAGGAGGAGCCAGCTGAGGATGGGGATGTTGTCGTACGGTTTGATCCGCTCGCCGCAGCCGGGGCAGTGGGAGGGCGGGTGGACGATGGACTGCTCGCGCGGGTAGCGGTGGATGACGACGTTGAGGAAGCTGCCCACGATCGCGCCGAGGGCGAAGGCGGCAACGTCAAAGAGCCAAAACATCGGTCAGGATTGTAGCGAGCGGTGGCGGAGGCGTGTCGGAATCGAACCGACCCTTCGGACGCTTCCGCGCCGAAACAACGGTTTTGAAGACCGCGGGAGCCACCAGACCCCATGCGCCTCCGGGAAGCGCGTGAACGCGTTTGCGTCGCGCGGAATTGCTACTGCCGCGGCGGATCCGTGAGAAATCCTACCTTCTGCGCCCCCGCCTCATGCGCCGCGTCCATCGCCGCGACGGCCCGCTCGAACTGCAGCTGGTCCTCGGAGTTGATGAACACCACCCGGTCCTCGAACTTGCGCCCTTTCATCTGGGCCGCGATGGCGTCGCGCAGCGCGGTCAGGTTCGGCATCGGCTGCGTATTCAGCAAGATCCCTGACGACTTGATGGTGATCACCAGCTGGTTCTGCTCGGTGGACGGCGGCGGCGTGGCCAGCTCCACCTTCGGCGGCACCTCCACGTCCAGTCCCATCTGCAGGATCGGCGTGGCCACCATGAAGATGATCAGCAGCACCAGCACCACGTCCACGAGCGGGGTGATGTTGATCTCCGACTTGACGCTCCCCGATCCTCCTGCGGTGAAGGCCATCTACATCCTCCCCTGGGCCATCTGCCGGCCGGCCATCTCGTTGGCGGTGAGGATGGCCACGCGGGTGAACTCGGCGTCGTTGGCGGCGCGCATGACCAGGCGCACCTTGCCGAAGTTGATGCGCTTGTCGGCCTTGAGCATGACCACGCGGTTGGGGTCTTTCTGGTACTCGGCCTTGAGGTAGGTGGGGAGCTGTTTGTCGGGGATCCAGTTCTGGCCGACGAAGACCGTGCCGTCGGTCTTGATGGAGATGGTCAGGTCGCCTTCCTTCCCGGGCTTCTTCTCCGAGTGCGGTCCCTCGGGGAGGAGGACGTCCACGCCCTGCTGGAGCATGGGCGTGACCACCATGAAGATGATGAGCAGTACCAGGCAGACGTCGACGAGGGGGGTGACGTTGATGTCGCCCTTGACTTCGTCGGGACTGCCGCCGCCGGCTCCGAATGCCATCGCTCGCTCCTTAAGCGCGCGCTCGCGCGCGCGCTTCGTTCTTGATGAAGTAGTCGATCAGCTGCGACGAGGAGTTCGACATCTCCACCTGGAAGCGCTCGATCTTGTTGAGGAAGTAGTTGTACATCCACACCGCCGGGACGGCCACGAAGAGGCCGAGGGCGGTGGTGGCCAGGGCCTCGGCGATGCCGGCGGAGACCGCGCCCAGGCCGCCCGAGCCGGAGATGGCCATGCCGCGGAAGGCGTTGATGATGCCGATGACCGTGCCGAAGAGGCCCACGAACGGCGCGGTGGTGGAGATCGTGGCCAGGTTGCCCAGGCCCTTCTTCATCTCCGCGGTGGTCATCAGCGTCTCCCGCTCGATGGCCCGCTTGCCCGACTCGACGATGTCGAAGTCTTCAGGGAGTTGCTGGCTCGACTCGTACTGGAACTCGGTCAGACCCGCGGCCAGAACCCGCGCCAGATGGCTGTGCCGGAAGCGCTTGTCCTTGGTGAAGGAGATGGCCTGATCGAGGCGATGCTCGCGCAAGAGCGGCGTCACGCCGAGGGCCACCATCAGGGACTGCTTCTTCGCCTGACTGAATCGCCACAGCCGCTCGACGGCGATCGTCAGCGACCAGATCGACATCAGGATCAGAATGATGACCACGCCCTTTCCGAGCCACGTCATCGAGTCCCACATCCCCATGATACTGAAATGGGCCTGGTCTACGCCTTCCATGTCGACTTCTCCTCTCCTGACCTATTCGTTCAGCCGGAAATTGATGGTGAGGTTGTAATACACCGGAACGGGCTGGCCGTTGAGCGTGCCCGGTCGGAATTTCCACTGCCTGAGCGCGCGCAACGCCTCCTGGTCGAGGCCGAACGGCAGTCCTTTCAGGATGCGCGCCTCGGTGACGTTGCCCTGGCGATCGATGACCGCCTCGATGATGACGATTCCCTGGATCTTGGCCCGCCGCGCCACTTCGGTGTAGTTCGGCTTGGTCTGCGTGGAGGGGATGATGATGGGAGGCTTCACGTTCCCGCCGACGCGCACCGGCGTGTCGCCCGTGCCGCCGATCTGGCCGCCGATCTGCCCGCCCAGCGTCCCACCGAGCTCGCCGCCCACCTGGCCGCCCACGACTCCGCCGATCACGCCGCCCTTCTGCCCGCCTACTACTCCGCCCTCGACCGCGCCCTCCACGTCCTCCTCGTTGCTCGTGACGTCGGGCACGTCTTTCGGCACCTCGGTCGGCTGGCGGAACTCCGGCTGCTCCCGCGGCGTCTCGACCTTCGGCTTCGGCCGGGTCGCGCCGGAGCTCGCGGCGGGCGGGGGTGGGGGCGGGGGCGGTGGCGCGGGAGCAATGAAGGCCGCGATCGGCTTCTCGATGACCTCGGGATTCTCCTTGACGTAGTAGCCCGCGGCGAGGACGCCGCCGATCAGCGCCACGTGAATCACCACCGAGATGAGGGTAGTGACCCAGCCGCCTTTCTTCTTGTCCTTGCCCGCGGATTCGATCAGGACATCGTCAAACATCGCGGTCTTCCTCGTGTTGGAGGGAACGGGCTCTGCCGATGTGGTGCCAACGTATCATGAGCGTTGGATGCCGGGAGGGGGCGCGGGGAAACTTTTGGAGTGCGGCGGCGATGCCGCCGCTTTGAAAGCGGCAGCGCCGCTGCCGCACTCCCAAAAGGATCAGTTCCTTCGCGCCGGCAGGCTGTCGATCGCCGGCAGCAGCTTCGCGATCAGGTTCATCCGCGCGTGCTGCACGCGCTTGCGCGCGTTCGGCTCGGTGATCTGCAGGCGGCGGGCGATCTCCGGGTAGCCCTCCTCGTGCACGAAGCGGAGGACGGCCGCCTCGCGGAGCAGCGGCGGGAGCATGGAGATGGCCCGGGCGATGGTGTCCAGGACCTGGACCGAGGCGTAGGTGTCCTCGGGGGAGCGGGGCTCGGGGAGGGAGGCCTCGCGGCGGGTGAGCACGGAGTCGTCGAGCGGCTCGGCGCGGCGGGAGCCGCGGCAGCGCTCCTTCTTCATGTCCAGGCAGACGTTGCAGGTGAGCCGGGTCAGCCAGGCCTCGAGGTCGACGATCTCCCGGGCGTAGGCGGGGAGCTTGGCATGGGCCAGGAGCATGGATCGGCTCACCGCGTCCTCGGCATCCTCGCGAATGCGCTTCATCTGCCGGATGCAGACTGCCAGCAGATGGGGCTCGTGTCGCTTCCACAGGACCCAGAACGCATCGCGGTTGCCGTGACTGAGGCTTTCGAGAAGCGCTCGATCACGGACGGCCGTCTCCAGGCTCATTCTTTCCCCTCCAAAACACACACACACATCGGGCAACTACACCGGCATGGGGTCGTGTCCCGCACTTGCTGAAGAGCGTTACCTTAGGAGTGATCGGAAAGGGCGTTTCCCTACCCGTGCGATGATCGGTCGATGGACGTGCAATCGCCGCCGTGGTTTGTGGTCCTGGTGGCGGCCCTGGGTCTGGCCATGATCGCGGCCATGATACGCCGCCGGGAGACCCTCTACGCGGCGCTCTGGCTGGCGAGTGTCGCCGCCCTGGTGGTGAAGGGGGAGGTCCTCCTCCTCATCCTCTTTCTCCTCGGATGGCTGTCCCTGCACGCGCTGGTTTTTCGGACGGTTTTCGGGAAAAAGATCGACGACCGGATCCTGATGATGGCGGGATGTGTCGTGGCGCTGCTGATCATCGGCGCGGGGGAGAGCATCCCGGCGCTGCACCGCCTCGACGCCGCGCTCCGGCCGTATCGCCCGATGCTGAAGGCGGCGCTGATCGCATGTGTGGCCATCGGTTTCGCCCTGTTCATGGGCGGGATCCTTCACCTCATCTTCAAGGGCGGCCGCAACGCCATCACCTTCGCGGAGCTGAAAGATCACTGGCGGAGCGGCGCGTGGCGCGACGCGCCGGACGTGAAGCGCTTCTTCGTGGTCGGCGGCGGAGTGCTGTTGGCCATCACCGCCGGGATCGCGTTGGCAGTGGTCTTCGCCATCCCCGGCATCAAGCTGCTCGCGCTGCTGGCCTGGAGCTACGTGGTGATCCGGATGGGCTGGGGATGGCACTCCGCTAACGCGTCGACCGCAACCGCACCTCGGCATCCATCCGGTGCCGCCCCTCGGGCCAGGTCTTGAGGAAGGCGCGCCACATGGCGGGCGTGTTCGTGAGACAGGCCAGGTCGAAGTCGTCCGACTCCTGGCGCCAGCGCTTCGCCTCGACGGCACGCGATGAATCGGGGTGGCGCTCGAGATAGTAGTCCCAGGCCTGGACCGTGCCGAGCTCCCAGGCCCGCTCCCAGTCCGCAGGCTCGGCGGCGTCGATCTCGGTCTGCAGCCGCTGGAGACGCCTCTTGGCCTCGGAGGCCCAGCGTCCGTTCGGCCGCGCGTCGAGGTACGCGCGCAGCGTGGCCGGCGACTCCTCGCGCTGGGCCTGTTCCCAGCTCTGCTGGTCGCGCGCGGCCTCGAGGGCCTCGCTCACCTCGGTCCTGCGATCGCCGTCGCCGATGCGGCCGAGGATCGTCTCGGCGCGCGGGAGGTCTCCGGCGGCGATGGCGTCGAGCGCCTCCTGCACGGCCGCGGCCTCGTTCCACTTCGCCACCAGGCGGGTGAGCTCCTCGCGGCGCAGCGAGTCAGGGAAGTCGATGAGGAACTCCGCGCCGGCCTTGGCGCTCCTCGCGGCGAGGACCGACGCGAAGGCGACGTCCTCGAGCTGCGTCAGCCGCTGCCGCGCCTCCTCGGCATGCGCGCCGCTGGCGTGAGTCTGCAGGTAGAGCTGCCACGCGGCCGGCTTGTCGACGGACTTCGCGTGCTGGAAGTCCTCGGCATCGGCGACCTGCCGCAGCAGGCGCTGCGCGTCCTTGACCAGGAGGCCGTCGGAATGGCGGCGGAGGAACTCCTGCAGCGCCGCCCGTCCGCCGCTCCTGGCCTCGTCGAACGCCGCGGCCTCGCGGCGGTTGCGCTCCGCGCGGGCGTTGCGGCGGCTGTGGGGATGCTCGGCCAGGAACTTCTCCCACGCTGCGGCGGTCTTCGCCTCCATGGCCGCCTTGTAGGCCTCCTCCTCGCGGGCGCGGACGCGGTCGCGGCGCGCGCGGGCGTCGCTCGCGTGGGCGTCGCTGCCCCAGTGGGCGAGGTACCCGTCCCACGACTCCTCGGTGTCCGCGGAGGCGGCGGTCTCGAACGCCAGCCGCTCCGCGGCGATCCGCTTCGCCTCCTCGGCGCGCGGGGCGGCGGGGAAGCGCGCCAGGTAGTCGCGCATCGCCGCGTAGGTGTCGGCCGCGCTGGCCTGGGTGAAGGCCTGCTCGGCCATGCGCTCCTTCACCTCGACCAGGCGGATCTCGGCCTCCAGGTGATGCCGGCCGTCGGGATACATGCGGATGAAGTCGCGCAGGCCGGTCTCGGAGTCGCGCGACACCGCGGACTCGAACGCGCGCGCCTCTTCCAGGAGCTGCTGCGCGCGCTCGCGCTGGGCGAACGTCGGATGCTTCTGGACGAAGTCCTGCCACGACACGGAGGTCCCGCTCTCCCACGCGTTCTGGAACGCCTCCTCGGCTTCCTGCGCGGTGAGCGCGGAAAGACGCTTGTTGGCCTCGATGGTCTGCGGCGCGCTCGGATGGCGCTCGATGTATTCGGTGTAGGCCTCTTTCGTGTCCAGGGCCTGCGTCTTCTTCCAGTCGCGCTGGACGGTCGTCTCCGCCGGCGTCTCGGCGATGGTGGGCATGTCCGCCGCGGTGGGGATCATCTGCCGGACCGTGGTCTCCTGCTCGGCGCCGGCGGCGATGTTCGTCACCGCCAGGCGCGTGAGCGACCCCGCCGGCACGGCCAGGAACTTCTGCAGCGCGGCGGTGAATTCGCGCGCGTCGTTGAAGCGCTTCTTCCGGTCCTTCTCCAGGGCCCGGAAGATCACCGCCTCCATCCCGTCCGGCCAGCTCACGTGCGGGTTGGCGTCGCGGAAGCGCCGCGGCGGCTCGGTGAGGTGCTTGATGATGTAGCCCTGCGGGGTCTCGCTGGCGAATGGCGGCACGCCGAGGAGCATCTCGTAGACGACGATGCCCAGGCTGTAGAGGTCCGCGCGGCCGTCCATCTGCTCGCCGTCCGGGAGCGACCCGAGCTGCTCGGGCGACATGTATTTCGGATTGCCGACCAGCATGCCCACCTGGGTCGTGTCGGCGGCGACGTTGTTGGCGAGGTCCTTGGCGATGCCGAGGTCGATGATCTTGGCGATCAGGCGATCGTCGGCGTCGAAGGAGAGCATGACGTTGTCGGGGGAGATGTCGCGGTGGAGCAGGCCGCGGCGGTGGATGTGATCGAGCCCGGCCAGGACCTGCGTGGCCACGTCGGCGGCGAGGGCGAGGGGGAACCGGCCGTGCTGCCCGGCCCACTGGCGGACGGTCGTCCCGTCGATGAACTCCGTGACCATGTACGACCCGCCCTCGCCGAGGAAGAAGTCGTGGACCACGGCGATGTTGGGGTGGTGGATCTGCGTGGCCAGGCGGGCCTCGCGCAGGAAGCGCATCCGGAACACGTCGTCGGTGAGGAGCGACTGCTTCATCACCTTGATGCAGCGGAAGGTGTTCAGGTGCACATGGCGGGCTTTGAACACCTCACCCATTCCTCCCGCCCCGAGCCGGTTCAGGATCTCGTACTTACCGTCGAGAACCGTGCCTGGGCCCAGGGAGGAGGACCCGAACGGACGCCCCTGTTCGCTGCCCATCGGAATCGCTCGAAGAAGGAAGCATAACGGATAGTGAGGGTTGGGGCCGATTCGTTACGGAACGGGGACGAAGGCAGAGGGTAGAAGCAGAATGCAGAAAGTAGAGAATCAGATGAGGCGGATAGGTGGGTTCCGCGCCAGGCGGCGGCTGGCGTACGCAGCCGTGAGCAGTCCTTCGTCGAGAGACCAGTCCCACTTCTCCTGGATCTTGTTGCGCACGTTCAGGACGAGCGCGATCGTGTCAACGGGGCGTTCGTTTTCACAGGCCGCCACGGCATCGCGCAGCCCCTCGGGGCCGATGCCGTGGGCCACGACGGCCGGGCCTTCGATGGAGGCGTCGATGCCGCGCGCGGCGAGCTGCTGCTCGAGGGTGTTCATGGCCAGATCGCCGGACCACGGAAAGTAGAGTGTGCCGTCTCCGCAGCGGATGAATGCCGTGCGATCGAGACCGTAGCGGGCGAAATTCTCCCGTCCCTCGTGCAGCAGGTCCGCGGCCGCCCGGTCGAGGTAGAGGGGAACGTCGGCGGTCGTGTAGATGGCCAGCATCTCCCGTCGCACCCGATCATGGACCATGCCCCGCGGTCCGCTGATGAAGAGCGGCACCCGGCCGCCGGCCGCGGGCGTGAGATCGATGACCCGTTTCTCCGGATCGACGTTCCGAACGCGCCAGCGCCGGCCGGCGAAGATGAGAAACGAGCCTTCCGTGATGGGCGACTCGATCGGCAGGGTTCCGAGCGTCGTCCCGGCGGTCACCAGACGGTACTCCTCCGGCGTGATGAAGGCGGTATAGAAGTCGTGGCTGTTGACGAACTTCTCGCCTTTGGCGCCGTGGATCAGCAAGCCGTCCCTCATCTGGGCGATGAGCTCGTGCCCGGCAAGCGCGCGCAGCAGCGACATGAACGCCGGCACGGTGACGTTGTGGAACGGCCCGCTCTCGCAGAGGGCCGTGTACGCCTCTTTGGCGGTGACGCCGCCGTTCTGGGCGATCAGGGAAAGCAGCTGCTGCACGAGGGTCGAGCCATGCACGATCTCGGCGGCGGGCGGCTCGTTCCACTTCTCCACGAGCAGGTTGACCATGGCCATGGTCTGGACCAGACGCGCGCGAATGGCGTCCTGCGGTGACGTCTTGTCGGTCACGGTCTGTTCCTGGATGTAGAGGCGCAGCACGGCGGGCTCGCCGCGGCGTCCGGATCGGCCGAGGCGCTGCCGCAGCGAGGCGACGTTCGGCGGCGCTCCGATCTGAGCGACGCTGGTGACGGCCCCGATGTCGATGCCCATCTCCAGGGTGCTCGTGCAGACCACGGTCAGAGGGCGGTCGCCGCGCTTGAGCTGATCCTCCACGTGGAAGCGCAGCTCGCGGGAGAGACTGCCGTGATGGGCAAAGAACTCCTGTGGCAGCGAAGCCGTGCTGCACATGCGCGAGAGCAGATCGGTGTAGTGCTCGACGGCCGAGCGGCTGTTGGCGAAGACGAGGTTGTTCGATCCGCGCAGATTTTTGAAGAGATGCTGGGCGATCGAGCGCGCGGTCTCGTCCTCTTCCTCCTCGGTGGCGGACTCTTCGTCCGTCGCGGGTTTGAGCGGCTGCTTGAAGCCGAACAGCTTCAATTTCACGCCGGCGCCAGCTTCGTTCGACTGGACGATCGCCGCCGTCGCGGCGCGGCGGTTCGGCGGCCGGAGAAAATCCGCGGCGATGTTCATGTCGCCGAGCGTGGCGCTCAGGCCGATCCGGCGCACCCGCCGGCCGAGCACGCGCTCGAGTCGGTGCAGCAGCGACTGCAACTGCATGCCCCGCTCGCTGCCGATGAAGGCGTGCAGCTCATCGATGACCACGTAGCGCAACCCGGCGAAGACCCGGGCCACGTCCGTTCCGCGGCGGACGAACATGGCCTCGAGGGACTCCGGCGTGATCAGCAGGATCCCGTCCGGCTGGCGAAGGAGCTTCTGCCTCGCCGAGGCGGTGACGTCGCCATGCCAGCGATGCACCGGAATCTCGAGGGACTCGCACAGCCCGTCGAGCCTGCGCCACTGGTCGTTGATGAGCGCCTTCAGCGGGCCGACGTAGAGCACCTGAACGCCGCTCGACGCGTCGTCATCGACCAGTGTCGAACAGATCGGCAGGAATGCCGCTTCGGTCTTTCCGGCTGCGGTGGCGGCGGTGATGATCACGTCGCCGTCATCGCGGAGAATCGTGCGAATCGCCGTCTCCTGCACGTCGCGCAGCTCCGACCACCGCTGCTCCCAGATCCAGCGACGGACGCGCTCGTGCAGCAGCGCGAAGGACTCCGACCCGTCAGATCCTGAAGGTGGCGAGGTCGTCATCGTTTCCCACCGGCGGCGCGGGTCCGTCGTCGTCGATCTCTCCGTCGAGATCGGGATTGCGGTCCTCGGCGATGTTCACGGCCCCGAGGAGGTCACGCCAGCTGGCGCTCGCATTCTGCTCGAGCACCGAAAGCAGGCTCACAAACGCGGTGACGGTGTTGCGCGGCGTCCGGAAGTAGGCATCGCCGATCCGGTTCGAGCAATGCAGCATGAACGCCTCGAGGGCCTCGTCCGGAACGAGATACTTCGCCGGGTCGCCGAGCGCGTAAACATTGCGGATGTTCGCCAAGAGGACGTACAGGTCCTCCCGGGTGAGCTGCGAGAGCGGCAGGACCGGACCGCTGTAATCGACGAGGCCGTTGGTCGCGAACTGGTTCTGGGCGAGCCGCGACTGCAGCGCGGAATAGCTGTACAGGCCGCGGCGCGTGTCGAGCAGAAACTCCGGCGTGCCGCCGAGGAGCACGCCCATGCCCTCGGCCGTCCCTTGCAGCACGTCGTTGAGGATGCGCAGGATCTGTTCGTAGTTGCTGTTGCGCGCCTGGGTGTTGGCGAGCTTGTACAGGTTCACGAGCTCGTCGAGCACGATCAGCAGGCCCGAATAGCCGGCCAGGCGCACGAAGCGGGCGAGCAGCTTCAACTGGTCATAGACGTTGCCGTCGCTGACGATCGTGCGCACGCCGAGGTGCGTGCGCGCGTCGGTCTTGCTCGTGTACTCGCCGCGGAGCCAGCGCAGCGCCGACTCCTTCAGGTCTTCGTTTCCGGTGTCGTGGGCGCGCCAGTAGGCCTCGACGACGTGCGCGAAGTCGTAGCCGCCGACCAGCTCCTGGAGCGACGCCAGCCGCCCGCGGATCACTTCTTCGACTCCGATACCCGCGCTCCTGGCCTCGGCCAGCGCGCTGGTGATGAACTTCTCGACCACGCTCGCCAGCGCACCACCGTCCGGCTTCGAGCGCGTGGCGATGTTGCGCATCAGCTCCGCATAGAGCGAGCGTGCCTGACCGCCGGTCGCATGCAGGCGGCGATCCGGCGAGAGGTCGGCGTTGACGGTGACGAGGTTGCGCTCCAGGGCGATGGACCGGACGAGATTAAGGAAAAACGTCTTTCCCGAGCCGTATTCGCCGATGACGAAGCGGATGGCCGAGCCGGCGTCGGCGATGCGGTCGATGTCGGCGACGAGCGCCTTCACCTCGTCGTGCCGGCCGACCTGAATGTGCTGTTGTCCCGCCCGCGGCACAACGCCGGCGCGCAGTGACTGGATGATGGATTCGCGATGCTTCGGCTTGATGGTTTGTGTCGTCGTCATCGAATGAGCTCCATGGCCACGTTGGAGTTGATCGCCAGCGGATCGTCGTCCTCCCAGAACGGCTCGTCCGCGGTCGTGTACGCGTAGTCGTTGATCGTTTCCAGGGCGCCGTCGGGCAGAAGCGACAGCTCCGCCGCCAGCCGCTCGACCTCGGCGCGCGGCCAGCTCTTCCGTTCCGCGAGGCGGCGCAGCAGCTCGGAATGCGCGGTGTCGAGCGTGCCGATGGTTCCGGCCTGCGCGATCGCCGGCGCAACGGCCGGCGGCGCCTCTTCCTCCACGAAGATGCTGCCGAGAAGCGCCGAGACCTGCCGCGTCTCGGCGATCTTGAGGTGTACGCGCGACATGTCCAAGCCCGCACCGGGGGCCGGCGCCGCTGCCGGCTTTGGCGGAATGGCGAAGCCTCGGGGTGCGGAAGTCGGCGTATCGACCACGACCGGTTGGTCGTCTTCCGCATGCGCCGCATGCACGTCGCGATAGAGGTCGGAGGCGGGGAGCTCGAGGACGGCGTAGATCTTCTCGAGCACCTTCATCTCGCGCGGATCGATGCTTCCGTCTTCGGCGGCCAGATCGACGAGCAGCTCGCCGACGGCGCGGCGGGCCTGCTGCGGCAGAGCCTCGATCTTCCGCTTGATGCCGGTCATGCCGAGGTCCGCCTCGGCCAGCCAGGCCAGATGGGCGGTCAGGCGCTGGCGTTCGCCGGAGGTGAGTTGGAGCCGCTCTTCGATGTGCCGTTCAAGCAGATTGCGCTCCGGCTCCGACACTGATTCGTCCGCTGCGCCCACCATCACTCCGAGGCGGATCAGCAGCGCCGCGGTGGCGTATTCGTCCGATGCCGTCGACGGACAGTCCGGGAGGCGGCGGAAGACCACGACCCGACCGTCGAGATCGAAGACTGGCCCGCCCAGGCGGACGTCGGGCTCGATCCCGTAGCCGAGCTTCTCGAGCGATTGGGCGAGCAGCATCGCCTCGCTTTTGGACACTTTGTCCGGCTTGGCGATCCGCACGTATTGCAGTAGTTCTCCCGCGGCGAGATGCGCGCGTCCGTTGCCGTCGAGGCGTGACACGACCAGCGCCGCGAGAGCCTTGGCGTCGGCTGAGTGCGTCCCCTCCACCAGCTCGTCGGGAAGAAGCGCGAACGCGGCCAGCGATTGGCGGGCATCCGGGTTCTTGCCGAGGAACCGGCTGAAGGCATCGAGGGCATTGGTGCATTCCTGGGCCAGCGAGGCAAGCTTCTCCTGCGGCCGCGTGAGCTGCGTGACATCCGGCACGTTGCGCGGTCTCACTTCCAGCGGATCGAGTGCCGCGCTGGCTGGGCGGTATCGGAGCTCGAGGAGCGTCTTCGCTGGCGGAACGAGGAGGCCGCCGCCGAACTGCTTCGCGTAGCGGATATGGAAGAGGAGCTCGAACTCGCGCTCGCAGCGCGAAGCGGGCGTGTTGAGAAACTGGATCGCGCGCACCCAGTCATAGGCGAGCTTCGCCGGGATCGGGTTCCCGGCGAGCGCGAGCTCGCCGAGCTCGATCGCCAGCGGCATGGGCACGCCATAGCCGTCGCGGAAAGGCTGCCGCCGCGCGACGGCTCGTGCGCGGGGCTCGATGCAGGCGATGAGGTCGAGGAGAGCCGCGCCGTAGGAGGCAAACGAGTCGCTTCGATCGGCGTGCAGGTCCAGAAGACGCGCGACCTCGCGGGCAATGACCAGAACTTCGTCCGCATGGGAGCCGCGCTTGTGAATGAATTCATACACGCGCCGCTCCAGGCCGTAAAAGAAGATGAACACGTAGCCTATGTACACGTCCGGGTCTTTGCGTCCGCCGGCCAGCCAGCGGAGGTATGCGGTGCGGCTGGCGGCGGAGATCGAGCTGTACGAAGGCCAGTAGGAAACGCCGTCGCCGCTGGTGTTCGCATGGCCGGAGTCCACCGGCAGCATCGGATCGATGGCGGACGGCTCGATCCCGCTGCCGTCCAAGCTCGGGATCCGCCTGCCGATGTACACCAGGTCACCGGTCGCGTAACCCTGCACGGTGGTGCTGCCGCCTTCGGCGATCCAGGACGCGTTCGTGTCGGCGACAGGCTGGCGCGCGGTGGGCTTCACGACGGCTGCCGCCTCGCGCTCCAGCTCCTGGAGGCGTTGCTTGCGATCGATGGACGCCTGCAGGGCGCGCTCGAGATCGGTGGGAAGCGTGGACGTGCGAGGGGCGATCGTGAGCATCGGTTTCTCCGTGGCTGCGCGGGGTGGCGCGGCCGGACTTCTGAACCGGATCATGGCCTGGACCGCCTCGGCGAACCGCCGCGCCGACTCCAGGCTGGACACGAGAAGCACGCATCCCGAACCGCGCCAGGTGAGCACGACTCGCCCGTATTCGAGCACTGGGATGGCGCGGTTATCGCGGCGCCGGCGGTCCGGCGTGCCGTTCTTGTTCGCGTACAGCCATGACTGTCCGACCTGTCTGCTGTCGCTCGGCGTGCCCTGCGAGTCGCTGAAGTGCGTCGTCTCGCAGTCGACGCGAAGCGATGAATAGGCGATGTCCGTGAAGTTGGCCATCCGGTTGCGTACGAGCAGCACGTCGGGCAGAAGATGCAGTGTCTGTCCTCCTGCGTCGATGCGAGGGACGGGGATGTTCGTGAGGACGTTCGGCGCGTCGCCGCTCAGAACCTGTGCGGGGACGCGCGTGACCGAGGTGGTGTTCGCCGGGCGCTGGCTGACCTCCTCATGGGTGACGCACCACAGCGCGCGGGTGCTGCCCAACCAGGCCACGCCGTTGCCGAGCGACTCGAATGCGTGGGTGCTGGCCTGATCGAGGTGGTAGACGACCGGCACGCGCCGGCGGCGCACCGCGCGGGCGCTCGCAAAGGAGATCCAGGCGATGCCCGCAACCGCGACGAGGACCAGGAGCCAGGGCCGCGTCGCGACGGCGACGATGCTCGCGATCAGAAGGGCGACGACGATTCCGGCGATGGGCGACTTGTGGGTGGCCGCCGCTCGAATGGCCAGGACGAGATCATCGATGGAGCTGCGCTGGCCGGCGCCCGTGTAGCTCGCGCCGCTCGACGTCACGTCGACGACGAATGCCGGCGCGACGCCGCCGAGGAGCGCCTCGTCTGTATGGATCTCCAATGGGTCACCCGTGCGCTGAAGTTACCTGATCCTACCCTACGATTCGGGTTATCCCACAGCAGTGATGAATGACACCATGCAACGCGGAAAGTGGCACTATTTCAGCCACAACCGTCCAGTAACGGTGTCTATCCCTTCATGCGATTCATCGGCGGCGCACTGGTCCTCGCCACGGGCGATCTGACGAAATACGTTCGCTGCGAGCATGCGACATTTCTCGACTACGGCACGAAGAGCGGCGCGATCACGCCACTGGCGACGCGGCCGCCGTCCGCGCTGGTGGAGCTCATCGCCGACAAAGGCGATCAGCACGAGCATGCATACGTGGAGACCCTTCGCGCCGCCGGGAAGCGTGTGATGACGATCGGCCGGCCGGCCTGGACGATCGACGATCTCCGGCGTGGCGAAGCGGATACGCTCGCGGCGATGCGAAGCGGCGCGGACTCCGTGGTTCAGGCGGTGTTCTTCGACGGCCAATGGAACGGCTATGCGGATGTTCTGGAGCGCGTCGAGCGGCCTTCGGCCCTCGGCGGCTGGAGCTATGAAGTCATCGATACGAAGCTCGCCCGGGCCGTGAAACCGCACTTTCTGCTGCAGCTTGCCGACTACAGCGCGCATCTCGCTCGGATGCAGGGCCTGGCGCCGGAACGGATGCATCTCGTCCTCGGCACCGGGAAGCGCGTGTCGTTCGAAGTCGACCCGTATGCGGCGTATCACCGGCACGTCCGCGCCTCGGTCGAGCAATTCGTGCGGCGCGGCGCGGCGGCGGCGCCGTATCCGGTCGAGTTCTGCGCCTTGTGCGAATGGTCCGCGCACTGCTGGAGGCACTGGAACGACATCGATCATCTGTCGCTCGTCGCCAATATCCGCCGCACTCAGGTCTCGCGTCTGGAGAAGGGCGGCCTCGGCACATTGACCGCTCTTGGCGAGGCATCGCCGCGGCTCAAGATCCGCGGCATCCCGGAGGAGAGCTTCGCCGTCCTGAACCAGCAGGCACGCCTGCAACTGGAACACCGCCGGACCGGGGAGCACAAGATCGAGCTCCTGCCGCGGGAACGTGATCGCGGTTTTCTTCGCTTACCGCGTCCGTCGAGCGGCGATGTATTTCTCGACGTCGAAGGCGATCCGTTTGTCGGCGACGGGCTCACCTACCTGTTCGGAGCGGCCTGGGAGGAAGGCGGAGAGTCCAGGTACGCCGCATGGTGGGCCCATGATGCTGCCGAGGAGCTCGCCAGTTTCCAGCAAGTCATCGATTTCCTCGTCGGCCGGCGGACCGAGGATCCCGGCGCACACGTCTATCACTATGGAGCGATCGAGGTCGCGACGCTCAAGCGGCTGATGGGTCGCTACGGCACGCGCGAGCGGGAGCTCGACGACCTGCTTCGTCAGGAGGTATTCGTCGACCTCTCCGCGGTGGTTCGCCAGGCCATGCGCATCTCCCACTCCGGCTACGGACTGAAAAAGGTCGAGACGTTCTACTTCGAGCGCGAGGCCGAGGGCGTTGCCGATGCCGGGGGTGCCGTGCTCGCGTACGAGCAATGGCTCGAGACGAACGATCCGGCGATGCTCGCCGAGATCGGCAAGTACAACGGCGAGGATTGCCTGTCCCTCCTGGAACTGCGGAAATGGTTGATCGAGAAGCGGCCGGCAGAGGTGGAGTGGAGAGCGCAGCAGGAGGTGCCTGCGCTCCGGCAAAGCCGGCTCGAGGAAGAGCAGCAGAACGACGCGCTGTATCAGCCTCTCCTGGAGCGGCTGCCGCTTCTCGCGCACCTTCTCTACTATCACCGGCGCGAGGAGCGGCCCGCGTGGTGGTCGTATTTCGAGCGTCAGAAGATGACGCCCGATGAGCTGCTGGATGACAGCGAGTCGATTGCCGGGCTGCGCCCCGACGAGGACACCGCGCCGGTCGTGGACAAGAAGTCGAAGATCTTCACCTACCGCTTTCCGCCGCAGGAGCACAAGTTCGATCCGGGTGATCGCGCCTTCGACGCCAGTGACGGTGACGACACGGGCACGATCGTGGCCATCGAAGACGCCGCGGGGATGCTCCGGCTCCGGCGCGGTCCGAAGCTGCTCGACAGGCTGCATCCGGAGGCCATCATTCCCAAGCCTTCGGTGGACAGTGCGTCGATCCGGGCCGCGATTCGAAGATTCGCCGGCGCGCTGCTCGAACGAGATGTGGCTGATACCCGATATCGCGCCGGTGCGGACATGCTGCTCGGCCGCGCGCCTCGCATCACCGGCATTGCCGACGGAGAGCCGATCCAGCGCGGTGAGGTGGACGTGGCCTCGATGGCCGACGTGGTGAGCCGGCTCGATCACTCGTACCTCTTCGTCCAGGGTCCGCCGGGATCGGGGAAGACCTACTTGGGCGCACGCGTGATCGTCGGTCTGCTGCGCGCCGGAAAACGGGTCGGCGTCGCGTCGAATTCGCATGCCGCGGTTCACAACCTGCTCGCCGAGGTGGAGAAGGTGGCCTCCGCGGAGCGGTATTGGTTTCGCGGTCTCAAGAAGTGCAATGACGCCGCAACGAAGTTCGTCTCGAAGCTGCCCCACCCGATGATCGAGTCCACCACCGACGCTCACGACTGCGCGGATCACGCGATTCCGCTCGTGGCCGGGACGGCCTGGCTCTTTGCCGACGACGACATGGACCAGTCTCTCGACTACATCTTCATCGACGAGGCCGGGCAGGTGTCGCTCGCGAACGCGACCGCCGTCTCCACCGCCGCCCGCAATGTCGTGCTCCTCGGCGATCCGCTGCAGCTCGCCCAGGTCTCGCAGGGATCGCATCCCGACGGCGCTGGCGCGTCCGTGCTCGAGCATCTCCTCGGCAGGCACGCCACCGTGCCCCGCGATCGCGGTCTCTTCCTCGAGCACACCTGGCGCATGCATCCCGACGTCTGCGCCTTCGTCTCCGACGTCGTCTACGACTCGCGCCTCCGTTCCGCCGATGCCTGCCGGCAGCAGGCGGTGACCGTCGAGGGCGTGATCGAGAACGGCCTCCGCTTCATCGCCGTCGAGCACGAAGGAAACTCGCAGTCGTCGGACGAAGAGGCGCAGCGCGTCGCGGTGGAGATCCGGCGAATGGTTCGCGGCACGTTCACCGATGACAAAGGCGTCACGGTGGCGCTGCGCCCTGCGGACTTTCTCGTCGTCGCCGCATACAACGCGCAGGTACGCCACATTACCGCCGCCCTCGCCGGGGCCGGGCTGCACGACGTGCCGGTGGGCACGGTGGACAAATTTCAAGGCAAGCAGGCGCCGGTCGTCTTCTTCAGCATGGCCACGTCGAGCGGCGCCGAGCTCCCGCGGGATATCGATTTCCTTTTCAGTCGGAACCGGTTGAATGTTGCGATCTCGCGCGCCCGTTGCGTGGCGACCATCGTTGCCAGCCCGCGCCTGCTGGACGTCGCCTGCAGGACACCCGAGCAGATGCAGCTGGTCAACGGCCTCTGCCGGTTCGTGGAGATGGCCCGGCCGATGTGAGTCGCTCTCGGGCGACGGTTCCCGGCATCGGGCCCATTAGTGATGGGCATCAATCCCATCCCGGGACGCTTTTTATCCCATCCATGGACACTTTCATGTGATCGCCGATGGCTTGAAAGCGGAAAAATCCGATTTGCGCTCCGAACCGTATCGGATTGCGGAGGCAGCTATGTCAGCAGAAGCCAACAAGGCGCTGGTTCGACGCCTGGTGGATGAGGGTCAGTCCCGAGGCAACCTCGCGGTCGTGGACGAGCTCCTGGCCGACGACTTCATCGATTACTCGCCATTCCCCGGGGTCCCGCCCACGCGCGACGGCGTGAAGATGCTCTTCGGCTATCTCCGGTCGGTGTTCCCGGACCTGGTCGTGCGCATCGACGAGCAGATCGCCGACGACAGCAAGGTCGTGACGCGCAAGACGTTCGCGGGCACGCACCGGGGAGAGTTCATGGGGGTGGCGTCCACGGGCCGGACGATCTCGTTCGAGGTCATCGACATCCTGACCGTTCGCGGCGGGAAGATCGCGGAGCACCGGGTGGTCTTCGATCAGCTGGCGATTCGGGAGCAGCTGAGCGCCTGACGTCGGCAAGCGGACGTGGAGCGGCGGACTTCAGCCCGCGGTCGGTGGGCTAGTCTCCCCCTCCCCTCCCAAAGCCGCCACCCCGTAAAGCACCGCCCCCGCCCCCACCAAGGCCGAGAACCCGAGGTGCACGGCGATGAGTGTGGCGATCATCGAGCTCAGGACGGACGCCGTCCCATTGATGCCCCAGGCCCACGGAATCGCCGCCGGGTCGCTGGCCGCAAGGCGGCGGAGGCCGAGGGGGAAGGGCATCCCCATGACGAACGCCAGCGGCGCGACCACGGCGACGCTGATGGCGATCTTCGCCGGGTCGGGGAGGGCCAGGGCGGTGGCGGTGAGGAGGCGCGCGACGACGAGCGCAGCGACGGCAGTGGCGGCGACGATCAGCGGGACCGTGCGCGGGCGGAGCGCAGCGAAGCGCGCGGAGTAGCCGCTCCCGAGTCCGCCGAAGACGAGGAACGACGCCAGGACGACGGCGATGGCGTAGAGCGGGTGCCCGAGGAAGAGGGTCATGCGCTGCATGAAGGCGATCTCGATGAAGAGGAACGCCAGACCGATGGCTCCGAAGTAGGTGATGAGGCGCGCGGACGGCGCGCGGCGGAAGCGCAGCAGCGGCAGGAGGATGAGCGCGACCGCGGCGAGAAGCGCCTGCCCGAGGGCGATGACGACGAGGAGGTAGCCCCACTCGAGCAGCGGCACGCCGCCGCGGGCGCGGAGGCGGAGCAGCTCCGGGAGGGCGCGCCAGCGGAAGGAGTGGAAAAAGTACGGGCGCTCGTCGGTCGCCGGGCGGACCTGGAACTTATAGCGCGCGAAGAAGTCCTCGCGCGCATCCTCGCCGCCGAGGAGGGCGGTCGCGACGTCGAAGAGCCATGGCTCATCGAGCACGTTGAAGCGGTTCGTCTCCTCGCGCCGCACGCCCGGCGCGTAGTCGAGATCGAACGAGCGCTCGTCGCAGAAGTGGCGCAGGGCCGCGATCTCGTTGGCGTCGAAGGCGCCGTTCTTCACGATCAGCGTGGCCGTGTTCCAGCCTCGGATCAAGGCGATGTGCGGCGTGACCGCGGTGGCCGTGGCCAACAGCTTGAGGACTTCGCGCGGCGGGGTCTGCATCCATCGAGTCACGATCAAGTGCCCGCCGGGCTCCAGGCGCGCGAGCAGCTTCCGCATTGCCTCGACGGTGTAGAGGTAGCTCTCGCTGAGGGCCTGCACGCCGGCCGCGGACGCGCCGTGCGAGCCGACCATGGCGAGCTGGATGGCGTCGAAGCGCTGGTCCGACTCGCGGATGAACCGCCGCCCCTCGGCATTCACGACGCGCACGCGCCGGTCCTCGTACACGTCGCTCCACCGCCGGACGAGCGCGATGATCTGCGGATTCAGCTCGACGGCCGTGACTTCGCGGGCGCCGTGCGCGAGCGCGGAGAGCACCTCCGCGCCGCCGCCCGCGCCGATCACGGCCACGCGCCGCATAGGCGTGCCGGCGTGATAGGCGACCGCGGTGGGCAGGAAGTCGAGGTAGGTGGAGGACAGGCAATTCTGCCTGTCCGGACAGGCAGGATCGCCTGTCCCCCGCGCGATCGGGGTCATGCCTCCGCCGTCGCTGAAGACGCCGATCTGCTCGGGGATCTCGCCGGCAAAGGTCAGGCTGAGTCCCGGCGCGTGGCGGAAGGGAACGGCCGGGCTGACGACGGAGGTCAGCATGGCCAGGGGACTCGACCGCTCGTCGATCACCCGCGCCTCGGGCACGCGTAGCGCGTGACTGAGCTCCTTGAACTGGGACAGGCGCAGCGGCAGCGCCAGCGGGCGCACCGCGATCACGCCCGCGATGCCGGCCAGCGCGACGAGCGCCGCGCGGCGATGGAAGAGCGCCGCCGCGATGAATCCGAGCGCGGCGACGAACTGCAGCGCGGTGACCGGATGGACGACGAACAGGAGCGCCGTCACCGCGGCCGCGCTGATGCCGCCGCCGACGAGGTCGGCGCGATAGAGGCGCGGCGACTCCGCGCCGAAGCGCGTCAGGGCGAGGCCGATCGCCATGGCGGCGCAGAAGAACGGCACCGCAAACAATGGATAGAGGAGAAAGAGCGTCCCGAGCTGGCGCGTGCTCCAGAAGATCTCCAGCGAGTTGAGCTCGATCCGCTGCGAGAGCAGGAACGCGCCGATCGAAGTCGCACCGAATCCGGCCGCCGCTAACGCCGTCGACCACTCGAACCGCGCGAGCAGCCGCTCCCGCGCCAGCGCCAGCAGCGTCCCGCTGGCGCCGTACCCGAGAAGGGCGACGCTGATGACGAGGAAGGCGAGGTGATGCCAGTCGACGATGGCGAAGAGGCGAATGAGCAGGATCTCGTACGCCAGCGCGCCCGCCGAGGTCAGGGCGATCGCGAGGGCGACGCGGCGCATGCCCTCTACTTTGCGCGCGTCAGGGGCACGAACGCCACCGGCAGCACGTTGCGCGTGCGCACTTTGCCGTCCGCCGCCTTCTCGACCAGCATCAGCGACTGCGTGGCGAACGGGCCGCCGACCGGGATGACCATCCGCCCGCCGGGCTTGAGCTGCCGGATCAGCGGGGGCGGGATGTGCGTCGCCGCGGCGGTGACGATGATGGCGTCGAAGGGCGCCGCCGGCTTCCACCCCTCGTAGCCGTCCGCGTGATGGACGACGACGTTCCGATAGCCAAGGGCTCGCAAACGCTGGGTTGCCTGAGCGGCGAGGGGCTGGATGATCTCCACGGTGTGGACTTGCTTGACCAGCGGCGAGAGCACCGCGGCCTGGTATCCGGAGCCCGTCCCGACCTCGAGCACGACGTCACTCGGGTCGACGCGGAGCAGGTCGGTCATGAGGGCGACGATGTAGGGCTGGGAGATGGTCTGGCCGTGGCCGATCGGCAGGGGGCGGTTCTCGTACCCGGCGCGCTGCAGGTTCGCCGGCACGAAGCGGTGGCGCGGGATGGTGCGCATGGCCTGCATCACCCGGCTGTCGAGCGCCGGCCGCCCGGTCTCGGATGCGGTGTAGCGGACGTCGGCCTCGATCTCGGCGACCATGCGCGCGCGGGCGGCGGCGGTGGGATCCGCGGCCAGGATCGCGAGCGCGAGGGCGATCGCCGTGTGCATGCAAATCATGGATCAGTTCCACGACGCGCCGCACTCGGCGCAGCGCCAGCGGTCGGCGATGAGGAGGTAGAGCCCGGCCGCGAGGGCGGCGAAGAACGCGGCGTCCTGGAGGCCGGTGGCCATGCCGATGCCGATGGCGACCGCGGCGATGACCAGGAAGGAGAGGCCGCGCGGCGCGCGCATGGCGTCGGGCGCTCCGCAGCTCGTGCAGACCGTCGGATCGATGACGGGCTCGTCGGCCTCCTGGATCTCCTCGAGGTCCTCGCACTTCGTCCCCAGCACCTCGGCGGCGCGGAGCGCGTCCTCGCGGCGCACGCGCAGCTTGATGCCGCGCATGCCGGTCGCGCCGAGCCAGTTCAGTCCGGCGGTGTACTGGTCGTCGAGGACGGACTCGATGCCGGCGGCGTCGAGGGCGCTGTGCGCGACGGCGGCATCGTTGGGAAACCAGTAGGAGGCGACCGTCACGAGGGGGTCGAAGGGCACGGGGCCGATTGTAGTGGAGCGGTCCGGCTGTCATCCCGAGCGGAGCGAGGGACCTGGGTGTGTGGGGCGCGAGGCATGAGCATGGCGCGCCCTCCCTCCCAGGTCCCTCGCTCACGCTCGGGATGACATAACGCCGGACTGTTAGCATCGCAGGGTGGGTCGCTACGCGCTCACCCTGCTTCTTCTCGCCGCGGCGCTCTCGCTCGCGCTCTTCCTGCCTGTCTTCCGCTATTCCTGGGCCTTCGACGACTTCGAGTACATCAACGTCTCCGCGGCCGTGCTGGCGGGGAAGCTGCCGCTGGCAACGGCGCTCGCGCTTCCGCACGACGAGCACGTGCTGCCGGCGTTCCGGCTCCTCCTGCTCGGGTTTCTGAAGCTGTTCGGGCTGAACGTGGTGCTCTGGCGGGTGCTGATGGCGCTGGTGCTCGCCGCGTCGGCGGTGTTCACGGCCTTGCTCGCGCGGCGCTACGGTGACTCGCCGCGCGCCGGCGTCGCGGCGGCGATCGCGTTCATCGCCCCCTGCGGCTTCTCGTCGATGTGGATGTGGTATCCGTCAGGCGCGGTCGTTCCGCTGGCCTTCGCGGCGATCACCGGCGCGTCGGCGCTGCTGGCCTGGCGCGATCATCTGCGCCTGCGGCGGATCCTCGCCGCGATCTGCGTGGCGTTCGCGCTGCTGACGTGGGCGGCCTACGCGCCGATGGCGCTGCTGCCCGCGATCGTCGATGAGCTCGAGCGCCGCCGCGCGCGTGCGCGGGGGCCGATCGGCGTGTTCTCGCTCTTCTGCGTCGCGATGATGGTCGCCGTGCTGCTGGCGATGCGCGCGGCCAACGCCGACCGCGCGATCAGCGTCACCCGCGGCCTGCCGCGCGCCGTCTTCATCGCCGCGATCGCGCCGTTCCGTTTCTTCTTTCCCGCCGTCTCCATTCCCTCGGAGAACTCCGGCAAGTCCACCGCCATCGTCGGCAGCATCCTCGGCCTGGTCATCGGTGCGATCGTCCTCGTGCTCCTCGGCATGCTGTGGCGGCGCAAGCTTCCGCCGCTCGCGCTCCTGGCCGCGCTCTCCACGATTCCCGCCCTCGGCGTGTTCGTTCTGGTCGGCCTCGGGCGCTGGAACATCTCCTACGCCGAGATCTACTACGCGGACCGCTATCACTTTCCGCTGCTCATCTCCATCGCGCTGCTCGTCGGCGCGATCGCGGCCACGATCCGCGTGCGCGCGTCTGTCGCCGTCGTGCTCGCGGTGGTCATCGTCGCCGAAGTCGCGCAGCACCGGCAGGCCATGGTGCAGCGGATCCCGACCGAGGATTACACGATGCAGGGCCGGCGCTTCGCGGCGCTCGATCGGCTCGTCAGACGCCTCGAGGCCGCGAGCCCGATCGCCATTCCGGACGACCTGCTCTGGTTCGGCGACCTGCACAGCCATCTCGACGCCGCCGTGATCACCCACGTCTTCTCCGACGGCCAGCGCATCCACCTCGGCGGTCCCGTGGACGAGGGCCGCCTCAATGCGGTGCTCGACGCCTGGGCCCGCGAGCTCGGCGAGCCGGTGCCGTACGTGCGGGTGGTGGGCGGGCGCTTCGTCAACACGCGCTTCGCCTCCAGGATCGACTTCGCCGTGGCGCCGTTCGACGCGCTCGTCGTCCGCGGCTTCGGCCGCTGGGAGCCGCCGCTGCGCTGGATGACCGCCCGCGCGGAGCTGCTGCTGATGATGGCGCCGGCCGATCTCGAGCTGCGCCTCGGCGCGCCCGAGCCGGCGCGCGTGCGGGTCACGCTCTTCGACGATGCCTACGGCGGATCGACCACGGCGCTCGGCGTGATCAACGTTGCACCAGGTGTTCGCGACTATCGCCTGCCGACGGCGCCCATCGGGCGGCGCGTGGGCCTCGGGCGGCTGGTGCGGATCATTCTCGAGAGCGATCGCCCGGTGCAGGTGTTCTCGGTGGGGACGGAGTCGCCGCGCGCCACGCCAGTCGTTTGACGCTGAGCCCGAGCTCGCGCGTGTCGCCGGAGGCGCCGACTTGCGCCGGCACGATCGCGCGATCGGTGGACAGCACGAGCGTGTGCGGCTGTTCTCCTTCGACGCGTACGTCGTAGTGGCGCGTCACTTCCTTCGTGGTCGCCACGAAGCGATCGATCACGCGGCCGTCGAGCTCGACGGTGATGGTCGGCTTCTCGCTCGGCACTTCGAGCGCGAGCTCCAGCCGCGCGACTCCGTCTCGCGGCGGCAGCTTCGCCACCGCGCGGCGGGACATCCATCGCCAGGTCCTCGGCGGGACGCCTTCCACGCCGTACCAGCCCTCGACGAATTCGATCGCCTGCGGTGGGGGAGTGCCCACAAACGGCCGCGCTCTCCGCTGCCACACGCACAGCTCGCCCGCCTCGGGATCCACGCACTCGAACTGCGCGCCGAACCAAGCTCGCTGGGCGTCGTCGAGCTGCCAGGCGCGATTGCCGATGAGGACGAAGGGCGAGGCGTCGAGTCGCGCGCGGAGAGACGGTCGCTGCCCGCGCATCAGCGTCGCCGCGTAGCTGTCGACGATGACCGGAGCGCCGTCGCCGTGGGGCGGGAGGTGGTGCGCGGCGAGCGTCCACGATGGATCGAGCGCGAACAGCGGCGTGTCCGCCGGCACGAGCTGCGGCACGTCGTGCCCGAACGTGAGCATCTCCGGCGACCACCCGCGCGCCGTCTCGCGGATCCGCGGAAACATCGGCGCCTGCAGCCCGGCGACCAGCATCGCCACGCCGAGCGCCATCGCCCACTGCGGCACGCGTTTGATGCGCAGAAGTGCCGCCGCGCCGAATCCCGCCAGGCCGCACAGACTCGCCGCGAGGTGCGCGTTGTAAGACGCCCAGTACGTCGGCGACGCCAGGAACGCGGCGATGGTCAGCAGCGTGGCGACGGCGAACAGCCGCTCCTCGCGACGCCACCGCATCGCGAACAGGCCGATCAGGGCCAGAACGAACGCGGCGCGATGCGGGCTGTCGATCGTCAGCTCCCGCAGCCGTGCCAGCACGCCGATCGTCCCGTCCGGCGGACGCTCGAGCTGGAAGAGCAGCGTCTGCGCGACGAATGTGTCCGGCGCCGGTGCCGCCATCGGCAGCACGAACAGCAGTCCCGTCACCAGTGCGCCGGCGAGGAATCGTGGCACGTCGGAGCGGAGGCGCTCCCGCGGCGTCGCCACCAGCGCGGCGATCATCCAGATCCCGCCCCACAACTTCACCGCGCACGCGGCGCCGGCGAGCGCGCCCGCCAGCACCGGCCGCCGCCCGCGGAGCCAGACCAGCACGGCTCCGAGGCACAGGACGTTCAGCACCGGCTCGAGGAACGTGCTCCGCTCCGCGATGATCGCGTCCGGATCGATCGCGTACAGCACCGCCGCCACGGCTCCACCGAACGGCCCCACCGCCCGGGCCACGATCCATCCGAGGAGGAAGATGTTGACGGCGCCGAGGATCGAGACGAGCACCCGCGCGGCCGCAAACCCCACGGCCGGATCGGGCACCCAGGAGGTGAGGGCGAAGAACCAGAGGCTCCCCGGCGGATGGACGAAGATGAAGTCGCGATACGGCAGCACCCCGCGCACCAGCAGCGCCGAGGAGGAGAAGTACACGCCGTCGTCGTAGCCGGTCGGCGCGAGGAGCAGCCCGCCCGGGCCGAAGAAGCCGGCGAGGCGAAGGAGGAGGCCGAGGAGGGCGGGGGCGAGGAGGACGTTGCCTCGAAGGGTGGTCACGCTGGTCGCGACAGTAACGTGATCGTGGATCTGACGCTATCGCACTCGCCGCGAAGGGTAGTCCGTTCGCCGGACGATTGATTGCAGAAAAGCAAGAATCTGCGGATCAGTAGGCGATGGCGGCAGTCGCGAACTCAGGAATGAGGAACATGTTCTTGAGAGTGAGTCCGGCGATGGCGACGTGGCGTCCGAGTTGGGTGAGGTAGTACTTGTACGTGTGCCCGACCTTCTTGATGATCCCGTGCAGTCGGAGCCGTTTGAGCAACCGGGAGATCTGCGAGGCACGGAACTGCTTGAGGTGCTGGCGGAGCGAACGGTTGCGGAATCCGTGGATGAAGAACTCGCCGCGGCAGAGGACCTCGAACAGAGTCTGGTCGTCGTCGTCGAAGAGGTTGAAGCCGCGATAGTGATGCTCGCGCTCTTCGACAGGCTCGGAGATCTTCGACAATGCCTTCAGACCCGGAGTGGGATCGTCGATCGAGGAGAGGAACTGAATGTAGCGGTCGTTGGCTGCTCGGGAGATGGACGCCAGATCGGGAGAGAGCGAGTAGATCGACTTCCGAAGGGCAGCGAGCTTCATGACCCGCTGACCGTCGCGCTGTTCCACCATCCGGTGGTGTCGAAAGAAAGTGACATCGTTCGTCGTGGTCTCGACGCGAAGAATGAAGCCGTGTTTGTCGTACATCTTGATCGAGGCTAGTCCGAGGTAATGGCGGATGCGCGTCCCCTCGATGCGCAGGCCGTGATGACGAATGGAAAAGTCGCCGCCGGTCTCGCGCTCGCCGATGCGGTCCGGTGAGCGGCCGAGGAAGGTGGCAACGTCCTCGACCTTCACGGCGTGGATGGCCGTTCGGATCAGGTGGTCGTAGAGCGGAGCGAGATCGGCCGCGTTGCGGAAGACGATGTCGGTGGCGTATTCGGCCTGCAGGATGCTCCAGTGATAGCGGCCGAGCGGCTCGAGATCCGGAAGATACCGGGCTACGGCGGCATCGAGCCTGGTGTGCAGCTGCTTGACTATCAGCTTGTCGGAGAGCTGCTGGGCCATCTGCCAGTCGCCGATCACGGCGAAAGCGTTGTCCCGCAACTCGTAGGAGATGTTGGCGCTGCGGAGCTTCGAAGCCAGCCAGTTATGCCCGTTCAGGTAAAACAGAGCGCGGAACGGACACCACGTCGGAACGGCAAGAAAGCACAGCCCGAGCATCTGGTCGATGAAGTAAAAGTAGTAGTGCAGGCACTTGCCGCGGGCGCGGCGGATGAAGGTGTTGCCGGTCCGCTTGTCGTGCCACGGCTCATATGTCGGACATGGCTCCATGGCCGAGAAGACGTGAACGAGCCCTGGACGGTGTCCGCGCTCGGCGAGGATCTGCTGAATGCGATCTTCCTTCCGGAAGCTCTTCATACGTTGGATGTACTCGACCTCCACCCCTTCCTCGGCCGCAAGCCGCTCGGTGTGAGCCCGAATCGCATCGCGGAACGGCTGCGCAAACTGCTTCGCGTAATCGAACAGCCGGATGTCTCGGCGATCGAGCTCGGTGGCCATCGCCTGGGGATACGCGACGCTCGGCAACGTGCCCTGAAGCACCAGTCGGTCGAAGCAAGAGAGAACGCCGACAATCTTCTGCCCGTGACGCTCGATCAGGTTCGCCATCTGCCGACGATACCGCCCACCGTCCAAACTGGCTGACTTTCTTGGTTTCGGCTACGCCGAGGTAGGGAAACGGCGACTCGCGACACTCCTTTCTCGGAGGGTCGATCCGCAACATGCCAGCGAAGTCTCTCAGCGCACAGCTGATGACTGTGCAGCACATCGTCCTGCTCATGCTCGAGAACCGCTCCTTCGATCACATGCTCGGCTTTCTCTACGCCGGGGACGGGAACAAGTCTCCGCGCGGAGACGCCTTCGACGGGCTCACGGGAAACGAGCTCAATCTCGAGGACGACGGCACGAAAGTGCCGGTGTTCAAGATCGACACGTCGATGAAGAACGCGTACTACATGCCCGGCGCCGATCCGGGCGAGGGCTACGCGGCGACGAACTCCCAGCTCTTCGGCTCGACCACCGCCCCCGCCGACCCGGTGGCGACGATGGGCGGCTTCGTATCGGACTTTCAGTACACGCTGGGCTGGGAAGCGAACGATCCGTCGTGGGGAGTGCTCCCCGGCACGGTGCCGACCAACATCATGGGGATGTTTACCCCGAAGATGCTGCCCGTGCTTTCCGCGCTGGCGCGCGCGTACGCGGTCTGCGATCACTGGTACGCGTCGGCGCCGACGGAGACGATGCCGAACCGCGCCTTCGCCTGCGCCGCCACCAGCCAGGGGCACATGGACGACAAGACGAAGACGTTCACCTGCCCCAGCATCTTCGGCCTCCTCAGCCAGCACGGCGTGGGCTGGTCCATCTACGGATACGACCAGCCGCCGCTCACGCGGCAGAACTTTCCCGATACGGCCGACGCCGACGAGTCGCATTTCGGGCTCTTCACCGATTTCCAGAAGGCGGCCGCCGCCGGCACGCTGCCGGCGTACACGTTCCTCGAGCCGAACTGGTCGCCGACGGGCAACAGCCAGCATCCGAATTACGACGTCGCCCTCGGCGAGCAGTTCATCTACGACGTCTACTCCGCGCTGCGGAAGGGGAAGGCCTGGAACAACACGCTGCTGATCATCACCTATGACGAGCACGGCGGCTGTTATGACCACGTCCCGCCGCCCCAGGGGGCCACGCCTCCCGACGATTCGGTCGGCGAGTACGGATTCGACTTCAAGCGTTTCGGCGTGCGCGTGCCGGCGGTCCTGGTCTCGCCGCGCATCGCCGCGGGAACGGTGTTCAACGTCCCGACCGGCTCCATGCCGATCGATCACACCTCGATCCTGAAGACCATCGAGACCCGGTGGGGCCTGCCGGCGCTGACGGCGCGCGACGCCGCGGCGCCCCACCTCGGCGCCGTCCTCACCCTGGCCAAGCCCCGCACCGACGACGCCCTCAAAGGGGTGAAGGCGCCGAAGGCCAGCGGCAAGGATCCGGCGAAGGGGCGGCCGTCGCATCTGCAGAAGGTGCACGCCGAGCTGGCCGCGCATCTCCCCGTCCGCGGCGAGCACAGCTCCGAGGATCGCGACCTGCCGAAGCTGCGCACGAGCCGCGACTACGACCGCTATATCCGCAAGCGCACCGAGGCATGGAAGGCGTCGCGTGCCGCGGAGCAGAAGAAAACGCCCGAGACCATGAAGCGCAGGCGCTGACAGGAAGGAGAGCAGCCATGTATGAATCGAAAGCGCGACATCCGCTCAGTCCACCGACGCCGGATCCTCTCCCACAGCCGGTCTACGAGTCCATGTGGGAGCTGTTCCTGGCCATCGGATACCTGTGGCTGCTGAAGGATGATCCCAGGCCGTACCGGCTGCGGTTCCGAACCTTTCTGGAGAACCGCATCGCCCTCAGCCCGCTTTACGCCGGGTATTACCTGGCCGCGGCGACGTTCATCGCCGACTTGACCGCGCAGGCGGACGCGAACGCGGCCTACCAGCTGATCTTCCTCAACCGCAATCCCCAGAACCTGGAGTACAGCCCGGACCTGCTGATCGCCGTGCAGCAGCACGTGGCCTTCGAGTTCATCGCCCGGCGGGTGGCCCTGGGCAGCTTCGCCGATTTCGGGGCCAAGGCCTATCAGGGATACATGGCCGGAGCCAATCTTCCCGATCAGCCCGCGCCCTACCGAACCGCGGAGGGGCTCAATGAAGGTTGACACGCTGATCATCGGCTCGGGCGTCGTGGCCACGGCGCTCACCAAGCGGCTGCTCGAGCACAAGCCGCACATGACCATCCTCATTCTCGAAGCCGGGAACCGCGTCAAGACCCAGGACTTCGGGATCTGGGAGAACTTCCAGGTCACCGGGAACTACCCGTTCCCGCAGATCTTCGACCTTCAATATCCCGAGCGCGACCGGCCGGGAGAGAACCGCCTGATTGGCGAGGCCGCGCTGAGCCCGACGGCGTTCACCCTCGCCGGCGGCCGGGCCCTGGCCTACGGCGGCAGCACGAACGTCTGGGGTGGCTGGACGTTTCGCCGCAAGCCCGAGGACTTCTTCCTGAAGACCCTCACTGGAAAGGGCCTGGACTGGCCGTTCGACTACGACACGCTCGAGCCGTACTACTGCCAGGCCGAGGAGTACCTGGCGGTCTCCGGCGACTCGAAGGACCAGAACCCCCGGCGCTCCAAGCCTTATCCGTTCCACGAGTTTCCTTACTCCTACGTGGATCAGCCGGTCGCCAAGTCGATGGAGAAAATGGGAATCTCGTACGCCCATCTTCCCATCGCCCGGCGCGGGGTCTCCAAGGTCCCCTCGACCCATGCCCCCTGCCAGGTCACAGGCACCTGCGACTACTGCCCGTTCGGCGCGCGCTACGTGGCCTGCGACTACATGGACGACTTCCGGAAGTGGAACGACTATCCGAACCTCGAAATCAGGCTCGGCGCGGTGGTGATGACCATCCGCATGGCCACCAAGCGCCGGGCCGCCGGCGTGGTCTACCGCGAGACTGCCACCGGCAACATGATCACCGTCGACGCCGACCGGGTGATCGTGGCCGCCGGGACCTTCGAGTCCCCCAAGCTCCTCCTCCGCTCGACGTCGAGGGAGTGGCGCAACGGCATCGGCAACGACACCGACAACGTCGGCCGGTACCTGATCACCCATCCCTACATGATCTACGCCGGCACGCTCCCGACGAACCCGGACAAGATGCAGTGGGAGCTCAATTTCCCGACCATGGTGAGCCGGTACTTCGATACTCCCGAGGAGCAGGCCAAAGGCAAGTTCGTGCTGGTCAATGCGCCGAACATCGAGGCCCAGTCGATCGCCCAGATGATGGTGAAGGGGTACACGAACGCCAAGATCAACCGCGCCATCACCGGCGCCACGCCGATCTCGCTGCACAGCATGGTGGAGATCTTCGGCCAGTATGAAAACCGTGTGACCAACTACAACAAGACCAATCACCTCGGCATGCCGGAGGCCGCCATCCACTTCAAGCAGGACCAGGCCGCGCTCAAACGCATCCAGGAGATCGGCAAGGTGGTGAAGAAGATCTTCGAGGGAATGGGCGGGGTCTATGAGGCCGAGAATCCGAGCGTCAACTCCTGGCGCTGCGACCACGCGGCGTCGACCTGCCGGATGAGCAAAGACCCGAAGGACGGAGTGGTGGACGGCGACCTGCGCATCCACGGCACGGACAACCTCTACCTCTGCTCGAACGCGGTCTATCCGAACCTCGGGGCCATCAACCCGACCGATACGGTGACGGCGCTCGCGTTCCGGCTCGGCGATCACCTGAATGCGGCAGGCTGAGGAGAGTGAACGAATGGCGAACGAAGACAAACGAGCCGCTCTTCTGGCCCAGTTGCAAACGGCGTTCGAGCTGGAGTGGTCGACCATTCCGCCGTACATGGTCGCCATCCTGAGCATGAAATTGACGGCCAACCGCCAGGCCGCGAATCTGATTCGCGGCGTGATGATGGAGGAGATGCTGCACATGGCGCTCGTCGCCAACGTGCTCAACGCCGTCGGCGGCACCGTGCACATCAGCCCCCGCAACGTCCCCTCCTATCCCCGCCGCCTCTTCGAGGGCCGCGACGTCCCGATCAACCTCGCGCCGTTCTCGGCGGAGAACGTGGCGACCTTCATGAAGATCGAGGAGCCCCTGACGAGCGTCGGGGAGTTCTACAAGAGCATCCTGGCCCTGCTCGAGGAGCTGGACAGGGCGGGAGGGCTCTTCACGGGCGACCCCGCGCGCCAGCTGTACGACGACTACTACTGGGGCGGCGGCAACCAGATCATCCCGGTCAAGGATCTCGACAGCGCGAAGAAGGCCCTGGCCATCGTCGCCGGGAAAGGCGAGGGAGCCGGCGACCGCCCCCCCTTCACGCCCGAACATCCGCTGCAGATGGCCCATTACTACCGTTTCGCGGAGATTCACTACCAGCGCCTCTATCTTCCGACCGACGATCCGGCGAAACCGCCCACGGGCGAGGCGCTGCCGATCGACTACTCGGCCGTCTATCCGATCAAGATCAATCCCAAGGCTGCCGACTATGCGCCTGGTTCCAAGCTGGCCAACCTGAACGACGCATTCAACTCCCGCTACACGATGATGCTCCGCCAGCTCCACCAGGCGCTCACGGGGACGCCCCTGGTGCTCTACACCGCCATCATGAACGGCATGCACGGGTCGACCTCCACGGCGCTGGAGATGATGACCACGCCGATCCCCGACGACCCTGAAGGCCGCACCGGCTGCCCCACCTTCGACTGGCTCGAGAAGGCGAGCACAAACGCATGAACGTCGACGATTTTCTCAGCCTCTCCGAGCTGCTCGTCGGGATTCCCTCGCCGGTGCTGCCGGCGGGCACCCAGCTCGATCCCAAGCTCGCCCAGGTCTTCATGGATCAACTGTGCACCTGGAGCGTGCAGGGACCGTTCATGGAGCAGCTCCTCACGACCTGGAACGTGATCAAGGACCAGCCGCCCGATCTGCGGAACGCGTCCGTGAACGCGCTGATCATGAACGACCCGAACCTCGGACCGCTGGCCCGTCAGATCATCCTGGCCTGGTACAACGGATTCCATCCCTGGGTCGAAGGGCAGCAGCCGACGCCCGATCCCGCGTACTACTCGCAGGCGCTGGTCTGGATCGTCGCCTACGCGCACCCCGTGGCCGTGCCGCTCCGCTTCGACTACTGGCACACCCTGCCGCCGGAGGCTCCATGAGCGAGAGTCGTGATTGCGACGTCGTCATCGTCGGCGCGGGCGTGGCCGGCGCCATCCTGGCCTGGAGACTCGGATCGATGGGCGTGAAGGTGATCGTCCTGGAGGCCGGCCCCGGCAGACAGGGCCCTGATGCGCGCGCCCGCTACATCGACAACTTCAAGGTCAGCGGCGCTCCCTATCCGCTGCGCCCCGCGGCGCTCAAGAACTACGACCTGTTCACGAACTCCTCGAACTACTACCAGCAGGAGCCGCAGCCGCGCCCCAAGCAGGGGCCGATGGGATCGGCCGACGCCGGGGACGATCCGGACGATCCGTTCGGCCAGTACAACATCATCAGCTCCGCCGTCAGCCGCAAGGGCGACTGGTTCCAGACGAACTACGAGCGCCAGTCCGGCGGGACGACGTGGCACTGGCTGGGCAACGCCATCCGCCTCCTGCCGACCGACTTCAAGCTCCGGAGCACGTATGATCCGCGGCCTCCCGACGGATCCCGGGCCTACGACTGGCCCCTCTCCTACGATGAGCTCGAGCCGTGGTACGGCAAGGCCGAAGAGACCATCGGCGTGTCGGGAACGGGCGAGATCATGGGAGCGTGGCGCACCACTCCCTATCCGATGCCTCCCATCCCGCCGAGCTATGCCGATCAGCAGATGCAGGCCGGCATTCAGGGAGTGAAGTTCCTCGACCTCTGGACCAACGTCTACTATCCGCTGCAGCTGCAGCCCTCGCCGCAGGGGAGGAACTCCGTTGACGGCTACAACGGCCGCCCGATCTGCCACGGCAGCAGCAGCTGCATTCCCTGCTGCCCGATTCAGGCAAAGTACGACGCCACCCAGCACGTGGCCATGGCCGAGGAGACGGGGAACGTCGAGTTTCGCGTGCAGTCCGTCGCCCATCAGGTCCTCGTCGACACCAGCCAGCAGAACCTCCCCATCACCGGGATCGCCTACCGGAGATGGGAGCGCGACGCGTACGGAAACATCAGCAGCACGCCCGGCGTGGTCACCGGCAAGATCTACGTGCTGGCCTCGCACGCCGTCGAAAACGCCAAGCTCCTCCTGAACTCTCCCTGCGGCCCCATCACGGTGGCCAACCAGAGCGACCAGGTGGGCCGCAATCTGGCCGATCATCCCGTCGCCCTGGTCTACGCGCGCGCCGACAAGCCGCAGTACCAGTACCGCGGCCCGGTCAGCACGTCCGGCATGGAGCAGCTGCGCGACGGCACGTTTCGCACGTATCGAGGCGCGGGCCGGATGGAGATCGGCAACGACGGCTGGCTCTGGCCCCTCGGCGATCCGTACTTCACGTCGGCGAGCCTCGTCGGCCAGGGGATATGGGGTCCGGAGCTGGCCCAGGCGATGTCGGACACGCTGACGCGGCAGACGCGCATCGGCTGCTTCGTCGAGCAGCTTCCCAATCCCGACTCGCGCGTCACCCTCTCCGGCCACCTCGACGTACTGGGCATTCCCATGCCGCGGATGACCTACGGAATCGACATCTACGGCCGCCGCGCCCTGAGCGCGAACGTGGCGGCGATGGTGAAAATCTTCCGGGGCATGATCGCCAAGCCGGTCGTCCAGTACAACTACATGGAGTTCCTCGACGACCTCGGCACCGTGCTGCCGGACACCCAGCGGAACGCGGGCGTCGAAGGCACGCCAAACATCTTCGTGCGCGAAGGCTGGTTCGGCGCCGGCCACATCATGGGCACGCACCGCATGGGATCCGATCCCGCCACCTCCGTGGTGAACGCCCAGCAGCGAGCCCACGGACATGCGAACCTGTACATGCTGGGCTCCGGGAGCTGGCCGAGTTACGGCACGGCCAATCCGTCACTGACCATCGCCGCGCTGGCGCTGCGGACGGCGGAGACGATCTCGAAGGAGCTGAGGCAGTAGCGAAAACGGCGGCCTCGCGGCCGCCGTTTTCAGCGTATTTTCGGATGTTGGTGGAGCCGATGAGGATCGAACTCACGACCTCCTGAATGCCATTCAGGCGCTCTCCCAAACTGAGCTACGGCCCCACGTGAGTACGCTTCCTAACGCTTCGAAATCATCAAAATTCCGAGGCCCCGGAAGCGAGCGCGGCGCATTCTACGGCAGTGGCGTATCCTGTCGCAATGCAGCATCCCCGCTATGGAAAGCAGCGCTCTGCGAGTGGGGCCTTCTCGCTCTCGCGCTCGCTTCCGAAGCTCAGTCTGCCGGCGTCGTCGGCCTCGAAAAGCGCGTCCCGGCCGCGGCCGCAGGTGGGGAAGCCGAAGCGGGGTGGAGGTGTTCCGGGTGGCCGGAATGGATGACTCCACCGACTCGGTGCACCCGGCCGTCCGCGGCCTGAAGACGGTGTGCCGCTGCAACAACATCAAATACAGGACGATCGAGCGCGCGATCCGGGAGGGGGCGCACACGCTCACCGCCGTCGCCAACCGCACCACGGCCACGACCGGCCAGTGCGGCGGCTCGTGCACGCCCGACGTCCAGAAGATGCTCGACGAGCTGGCGCCGCTGTACGCGCAGCCGGTGCCGCCGCCCGCGGCCGCGCCGGCCGACGCCTGGTGGGTGAGGAAGAAATGACGAAGACGCTCGAGGTCTATCTCAAGCCGACCTGAACCAGCTGCCGCAAGGCGGTGGCCGACCTGGAAGGTCGCGGATATGAGCTGGTCCGGCACAACCTGGCCCAGGAGCCGCCGAGCCGGGAGCTCCTCGGCAGGCTGATCGACGAGCACGGGCTGGAGGCGGTGATGAACGCGCGCAGCCCGGCCTACAAGGAACGGAACCTGGGGGCGAAGAAACTGACCAAGGGGCAGGCCATCGATCTCATGCTCGAAGACCCCAATCTCATCCGCCGACCACTCGTTCTGGGAAAGAAGAAGGTCGTCTTCGGCTACAACCCCGCGGAGTACGAGGGTCTCGGATGATCAGCCCGGCGGCGATGGCCATCGCCACGATCACGGTCATGCTCTGGATCCTCTGGAGCGACACCCTTCGGGCCAAGCGCCCGACGCCCGTCCTCTACGCAGTCCGGATCGCCCTCTACCTGATCGTGAGCGGGATCCTGATCCTCAATCTCGTCCGCTATCCGCACCTCTTCGCCGGCCAGGCCCGGATCCTGGTGATCTTTGCGGTCATGATCGGAATCTTCGGGGCGGGATACTTCGCCCGGAGGCTGGTTCTCCGACGCTGATGGGCTCCAAAAGGAGCCTATGCGCGTCGCAGTTCCGGAAGGATGGACAAGATGGCAAAAAGGCAGTATGATGCGCGTGGGTTCGGTGAGGGTTGGCAGCTCTCCGAAGCGGATCTGACGAAGTCGCGGGGCCTGCGAATCTCTCTCTCTCGATCTCCCACGGCTTGACGACGGCTGCCCACTAGCCGTTCATTGTCGACCTTGATCGAACCCTTTTTTCGATCTTCACCCGGCCCGCGGAAACGCGGGCCGATCTTTTATGATCCGCCGCCGTGCCGGTTGCGCTGATCATCCCCGCCCTCGACGAACAAGACGCCATCGGGCCGATGCTCGCCGCCATCGACCGCACCCTCGTCCGCGACGTGATCGTCGGCGACAACGGCAGCCGCGATGCCACGGCCGCCGTGGCCCGGGCGGGCGGGGCGGAGGTGGTGCACGTCGCCGAGCGGGGCTACGGCACCGCGTGCGCCGGCGCGCTGGCGGCGATGCGCGACGACGTCGACGTCGTGCTGTTCATGGATGCCGACGGCTCGGACGATCCGAGCGAGGTGCCGCTGCTGCTCGAGCCGATCCGGAGCGGGAACGCCGATCTGGTCATCGGGGCGAGGAGGTTCATCGAGGCCGGC
>JBIOTX010000013.1:0-30221 GCA_044866315.1 Thermoanaerobaculia bacterium
TTCTTCGCCGCGGCGACCAGCTTCTCGACGTCCGCCAGCAGCTTCTTGGCGTCGTACACGATCCCGTCCTTGATCACGTACTTCACGCCGCCGGCGCGCTCCACTTTGCCCGTCTCGTCGTTGAGACGGATCGCGCCGGTGCCGTAGAGCACCTTCAGGTTGGCAAGCGGGTTCTCCTCGACCAGCACCAGGTCGGCGAGCATGCCGCTGCGCACCAGGCCGAACTCGGGCCTCTTCCCGGTCGGCTTGGCGATGGTCTCGGCGCCGTGGCTGGTCGCGGCGCGGATGACCTCGAGCGGATGGAAGCCTGCCTCCTGCAGCAACTCCAGCTCGCGGATGTAGTCGAAGCCGTAGAGCTTGTAGATGTAGCCGGAGTCGGAGCCGGTGGTCACGCGTCCGCCGCGGTTCTTGTAGTCGTGGAGAAAGGCCATCCAGATCCGGTAGTTGTTCTTCCACTCGATCTCGTCGGCCGTGGTCCAGTGGAACCAGTACGAGCCGTGGGCGACGCGGCTCGGCTCGTACCACTTCCGGAGCGACGGCAACGTGTAGCGGTCGTGCCACTCGGCGCGCATGGCGCGCATGAGGTCCCGGCTGGCCTCGTAAATCGTCAGAGTCGGGTCGATGGTGAAGTCGAGTGCGCGCAACTCGTCGAGCACGGCGTTCCACTTCGCACTGCCCGGAGGCGCGGCCTGCTTCCAGAGCCGCCCGGCGTTGCCGAAGCGATGCTGCTCGTCGGCGAAGTTGTAGTCGGCCGGGAAGTCCTGGACGGTGCGGTCGGCGAAGAGCGACTCCGGGAGGCCGTACCAGTGCTCCATGCAGCCGAGGCCGAGGCGGGCGGCGGAGAGGACGTTCATCCGGGCGACGCCCATCTGGGAGAGATGCGTGGTCGTGCCGAGCTTCTGCTTCTTCGCCTCGTCCAGCAGCGCGCCGAGGGTGTCGGGATCGTAGAGGCCGTCGGCGCCGCCGATGATCTTGATCCCCGCGCCCCCTTTGCGGGCCACGAACTGCGCGAACTTGCGGGCCTGCTCGGGCGAGTTGATCGGGCCGCCGTCCCACATCGACGCGCCGGTGAAGAAGTAGGGGACGATGCGCGGCGCGACGATCTCGTTCTTCGCGCTGCGGTCGCGCTCGTGCAGCGTCCAGTCCACGCCGTTGCCCGAGCCGGGCTCGCGGACGGTGGTGATCCCGTGGGCCAGCCAGAGCTTGAACACGTACTCCGCGCTCGTGCCCTGCTCCGTCCCGCCGATGTGCCCGTGCATGTCCACGAAGCCGGGGAGGACATACATGCGCGAGCCGTCGATCTCTTTGGTGGCATCCTTCGGCCGCCCCTTCGGATCGATGGCCACCTTCGGATTGCCGACGCCGCGCACTTCCTTGATGCGGTTCCCTTCGATGACCAGGTCCACCGGCCCGATGGGCGGCGCGCCCGTGCCATCGATCACCGTCACCCCGCGGATGATCAGCCGCGGGAACGGCCCCTCGCCCTCGTCCGGGCGGCGGTCGGGCGCGTACGCCTGCTGCGGCTCCGGCTCGTCGGCGGCAGGGAGGGGGAGGGCGAAGGTGAGGAGAAGAAGGACCGCGAGGACGTTTCGCATCGGCGCGAAATTGTAGTGGACGCTATCGCTCCAGGGGATCGGGGGCGGGACGCCCGCATGCGCATGTAATAATCCTCGGAGATGCCGGCACTTCCCCACAAACTCAACTACACGTATAGCGAGTATCTGGGGTTCGAGGCGTCGAGCAATGTCAAGCACGAGTTCCTCGACGGCCAGATCTACGCGATGGCGGGTGGTACACCCGAGCACGCGGCGCTCGCGGCTGCCGTCATCACCTTACTGGGTCCGCAACTCCGCGGCGGTGAGTGCCGCCCGTACAACTCCGATCTGCGTGTTCGCACGCCGAGCGGTCTGACAACGTACCCCGACGTCACGGTGATCGGTGGACCGCGTGAGATCGACGGCATCGACTCGCTGGCGATCACGAATCCGAGGCTCATCGTGGAAGTCCTGAGCCGCAGCACCGAGGAGTACGACTCGGCGGAAAAGTTCGAGCACTACAAGTCATTCCCGTCCCTGCGTGAATACGTGCTCGTGTCTCACCGCGAGCGTGCCGTGGAAGTCAGGCGGCGCGAGGAAGGTAGTTGGCGAACGACCGTCGTTCGCGAAGGGGAGGCGGCAGAGCTCTCGGTCGGCGCACGGCTCGACGTCCGTGAGCTCTACGAGGCCGCGGCCGAGCCGTCTGTGTAGCGCCCGATCCGGCATCGGCGCGAGATTGTAGCCGCGTCGCAATTCCGTGATAGTCCATCCCACGGCGCGCGCCTACGATCGGGCGATGGCCCTCCTCCGAATCGCGGTCCTCCTCCTTCTCGTGACGAGTGCGAATGCCACGCTGCGCGTGCGCACGCTCGCGGGCTCCACGCGCGGGCCGGGCCACGCGGACGGATGGGCGGCGGAGGCGCGGTTCTCGTCGCCGCACCGGATCGCCATCGGGTGCGACGGCGCGGTGCTCGTCGCCGATCGCGGGAGCCACACCATCCGGAGAGTCACCGTCGCCGGCGCCGTCGCGACGCTCGCCGGCGTGGCGTGGATGCGCGGCAGCGCGGACGGCATCGCGGCGCAGGCGCGGTTCCGCCAGCCGGCGGGGATCGCCGTCGGTCCGGACTGCAGCGTCTACGTCGCCGACTTCGGGAATCACGCGATCCGGCGCATCGCCGGCGGGATGGTGACGACGGTGACGACGGCGTTGGGCATGCCCCAGGACGTGGCCGTGGGGGCCGACGGCGCGGTCTACGCGCTCGACTCCGGCGACAAGACCCTCAAGCGCATCGCACCGGACGGGGCCGTCACCACGATGGCCACGGGATTCATGCGTCCCACGGGCGTCGCGGCCGGTCCCGCCGGCGAGATCGCCGTGGTCGACTTCGACCTGCGCGTGATCCGCGTGATCACCGCCGCCGGCGAGCGCACGGTCGGCACGCCCGCCGCCCTCGGCTATCCGATGGACGTCGACTTCGACGGCGCCGACGCGTTCATCGTCTCCGACTTCTACAATCAGGTGATCCGGCGCATTGACGGCGCGGGCAACGCGACCATCCTGGCCGGGACCTTCCCGCGGATCGGCTACGTGGACGGGCCTGCGGCGTCGTCGCTGATCAACCATCCGATCGGCGTCGCCGTTGCCGGCGATTCGGTGTACTTCGCCGACTCGCGCAATCACCTCCTGCGCGTGGTGCGCGACCGCGTCGTCGTCACCGTCGCCGGGCAGGCCCGGGAGGGGACGTTCGTCGGTCCGTCAGACGTCACCGAAGATCCGCTGGGGAACGTCTTCTTCGTCGACGGCACGGCCATTCGGAAGATCGCGCCGGACGGCACGGTCACGACATTCGTCGCCGAGGGCGTCATCCGATCGCCGTCGGGCATCGCCTGCGATGGCGCGGGGCATCTTTACGTGAGCGACGTCGCCGACCACGTCGTCCGCAGGATCACGCCGGCGGGCGTGGTGACGATGCTCGCCGGCTCGCCCGGCGTTCGCGGCGGTGTGGACGGCACCGGCGGCGCGGCCCGGTTTCGCGACCCGTACGGCATCGGCGTGGCGCCGGACGGAACGATCTACGTCGCCGACACGCTCAATCACGCCATCCGCCGGGTCACGCCCAACGGCGTCGTGACCACGATCGCCGGCATCCTCGGCGCGAGCGGCTCGGGCGACGGTCCGGCCAACGCGCCGCGCTTCAACACGCCGGTCGACGTCGACGTCGACGCCGCGGGCAACGTGTACGTGGTCGACGAGAACACCGCCGTCGTGCAGAAGATCGCCGGCGGCGCCGTCACCACGCTGGGCCGTACCCGCCGAGGCTTCCGCAGCTGGGGTCTCGCGGTAACGCCCGACGGGACGGTGTACACCGCCGATACCGAGTCGGCGGTGGTGCGGCGCGTGGCCACAGACGGGACACTGGAGCCGTTCGTCGGCATGGAGGACGAGCCGGGCCTCATCGGCGGCGGCCTCGGTGCCGCGCGCGTGAACGTGCACTTCGGCATCGACCACGGCCCGAGCGGCCGGCTCCTCATCGCCGACAGCGAGAATGGCGCGGTGCGGGTCGTGGAGGACGTGCCGGGGCCGATCGTCGATGTCTTCGCCGCGTCGTCCATCGTGATTGCACCGGGCGGCGCGGCCGTCCTGCGCTGGATCGTCAGCGGCGCGGCGACGGTGGCCATCGAGCCCGACCTCGCGTCCGCGCCCGCGGCGGGCACGCTGGTCGTGCAGCCGGAGCGAACCACGACCTACGTGCTGACCGCGACGAGCGCGGAGGGAACGGTGACGGAGCGGGTGACGGTGTACGTCAAAGGAAAGAAAAGAAGAGCGAGATGACGACCGACAGCGTCGTCCTATACTCCCCCTCCATGAGATCCGTCGCCGCCGTGCTCCTCGCCGCCATCCTGACCGGCTGCGCATCCGCGCCGGACGGGCCGCCGGTGGGGAGTGACGAGTTCCAGATCGAGGCGACGGTGCTGGCGGTCTACAACGTGCTCTCGGGACCGGCGGGGCGGCGTGACTGGAGGCAGTTCGAAGCGCTGTTTGCGCCGGAGGCGCGGATCGTGATCGCGGGAACGGGGGCGATGACGACCAAGGAGTATGTCGAGCGCTTCACGCCGAAGTTCAATGCCGCGGGCTGGTTCGAGCATCCGGTGGCGACGCGCGTGCTGCGCTACGGCGACGTCGCGCAGGTCTGGAGCACGTACGAAGGGCGCGAGGCTTCGAACCAGGAGCGCGCGAGCGCGCGCGGAATCATCGGCTTCCAGCTCGTGCGGATCGGCGATGCGTGGAAGGTGCAGTCACTCGTCCGACAGGACGAAGACGCCGCGCATCCGATTCCGCAATGATTCTGCGCGTCGAAGGCATTTCCGTTCGCCGCGGCGGACGACTGATTCTCGACGGAGTCTCCTTCACCGCCCGAGCCGGCGAGATCCTCGGAGTGATCGGTCCGAACGGCGCGGGGAAGACGACGCTGTTCGAGGCCGTCGCCAACACCGCCACCGACGGCGAGTTGTTTTATCTCCCCGACGGCATCCGGCCGTGGGCCGAGCAGCGCGCCGGATGGTGTCTCGACTTTTTTGCGGGCCTGTTCGGGCGCGGTCGCGATCGCGAAGCCATCGAGGCCTTACAGCTCGAGCCCTTGCTGCGGCAGCGCGTCGGCTCGCTCTCGAAAGGAGAGGCGCGCCGGGTCGCGTTGGCGCTGGCGCTGGCGACGCCGCACCCGATCTTGCTGCTGGACGAGCCGTTCGACGGTCTCGATTTCCGCCAGACGCGCGCGGCGATGGCGCTGCTTCGCGCGAGGGCGGCGGCGGGACGGACGCAGATCCTGTCGATCCATCAGCTCGCGGACGCGGTGCGGGTATGCGATCGCTTTCTCCTCCTCGACCACGGACGCGCGATCGCCGAGGGCAGTCTCGCCGAGTTACAGGAGCGGGCAGGGAATGCCGATGCCACGCTGGAAGAGGTGTTTCTTGGGCTGGAGTAAAGCGGTCGCGAAAGACTGCCGCGAGCTGTTCGGCTCGACCTCGTTCGCGCTGCTGATGCTCATGGCCGGGCCGCTGACGGGGATGAGCTTCATCGCCGCGGTGCGCGCCTATGCCGAGGCCAGCGGCGGGCTGGCCCTGGCCGCCGCGCTCTCGCCGCTCGACGGCATGCTCGTGCCCACGCTCGGCGCGTACGACCTGCTGATCACCTTCCTCGCGCCGTTCGTGGCCATTCACCTGGTGGCGACGGAGAAGAGCTCCGGCGCGCTGGCGTTGCTCCTCCAGTCGCCGCTGCGTCTGCGCACGCAGCTCGCGTCGAAGATGCTCGCGCTGCTCGCCGGCTGGCTGGTCTGCCTCATCCCCGCCGCGGCGGCGCTCCTGCTCTGGCGCGCGTACGGCGGCCATCTCTTCCTCCCCGAGACGGCGGCTCTCCTGCTCGGCCATACGCTGCGGTATCTCTTCACCTGCAGCATCGCCATCGCGGCCGCGGCGATCTGGAGCGGCGCGGCCAGCGCGGCGATTGCCGTCCTCTCCTTCACCATCGGCACGTGGGCTCTCGATTTCTTCGCCACCGGCCGCGGCGGAGGGCTCGCCGCGGCGGCCGGCTACACGCCGCAGGCGATGCTGCGCCGGTTCGAGCGCGGTCTCCTCGACTTCGGTGCCGTGGCGGCGTCGTTTCTGCTGTCGATCGCATTGCTCGCCGTTGCGGCCGTGTTCCTCGATCTTCGCCGGCGCAGGCGCGTGCTGCGCGCGGCCCTCGGCGTGATCGTCGTGGCCATCGCGGCTCTGGCGGTGACGCGATCGGCGGGCAGCGTCGACCTGTCCGAGGACCGGCGGAATTCGTTCTCGCGCGCCGACGAGCGGCTGTTGCGCGGCATCGACGGGCCGGTGACGATCCGCGTGCATCTCGCCGCCGAGGATCCGCGCGCGAACGACTACGAGCGCAACGTGCTGACGAAGCTGCGCCGCACGCTCAGCGACCTTCGCGTCGAGTACCCGTACGCCGGACGCTCCGCGCTCTTCGAGAACGACGCCCGCTACGGCACGATCGTCTATCGCGTCGGCGGCAAGGAGGCGGTGAGCCGCTCGACGACCGAGGAGATCGTGCTCGACGAGCTGGAGACGCTGGCCGGACTCACGCCGCCCGAGCGCGGCGAGTCGGCGTATCCCGGCCATCCGCTGAACGCGTCGCCGCGTGGCGCGGCGACGCTGTTCTATGTCGTCTGGCCGCTGCTCGTCATCGCGCAGCGACTGTATAGTCGTCGAACTGGCTGACGCTGTCGGTCTTCGACCACAGACCGATCTTCCCGGATACCGGCTCGGGCAGGGTGTACTCGAGCAGCAGCTCGTCGTCGAGCCAGCCGCGGAGCTGCGTACCGTCGACGGCGATCTTCATCCGATGCCACTCGCCGAATTTCAGATGAACGTCGTGGGCGCCTTTCTTCACGAAGCTCCGCTTGCCGGACTTGAACGTCCAGAGCACGAGGTTGTCCTCCTTGCCGTTGAAGCGGACGGTGAGATAGTCGCCGTTCGACTTGAGGTTGAAGAGGATGCCCGCGCACTGGTCGAGCTGTCCTCCGAGTAGACGGAAACGCATCGAGATCTCGCCGTTCGTGAAGTCGGGAACGTCTTTCGCGACCGCGTACGGAAAGTATGCGTAGGCCTTGACGCTGTCGATGAACTCCTCGTGGCGGGCGCCGTAGATCGTCCGCGCTTTCGCGGCGAGGCCGGCGGACGGCTGTCCTTTGATCCACTGCCGGCCGTCGACCTGCAACACCGGTTTGCCGGCATCGTCGCGGGCGATGATCCAATCGCCGACGATGGGGAGAAAGCGCGCCGGCGGACGGCTGGCGCGCTCGTTCGCGAGGCTGATGACCACTGCGAGCAGAATCGAAAGGGCGGGTTTCATCAGATCTCTTTCATTCAGAAAATGAACCGCACCTGGGCCTGGAACATCCGCGGCGGGTCGACGTTGGCGAAGGCCGGCAGGGCGTTGGCGGCCGAACCGACTCCGCCGACGAGCTGCCCGAACGTCTCGTTCGGCGTGCCGGTGTCTCCGTAAACGGTCTGGCCGCGGCCGAGGTAGTTGCCGTGATTGAGGAGGTTGAAGCCTTCCAGCCGCAGCACGACCGCGCCCATGGACGAGCGGAACACGGTTCCCTCGATGAAGGCGGCGACTTCCGAGGTCGGCGTGCCGCGGAAGGCGGACTTGCGGATGACTTCCCCGTCGATCACGGGCCGGTCGTTGTTGAGGCCGTCGCCGTTGTTGTCGACGCCGGTGGTGGCGTTGAACGGACGGGCCGAGGCATATTGCGCAACCGTTCCGACGCGGATGTTGAGCGGGAGGTCGTAGGTGAGCGTGAGCACCGCGCGGTGGCGCTGATCGACGACGCTCGGTCCGCGCTCTTCCTCACCGAGGCGGGAGAGGATGCTCTGGTTCGGGGCGATGCCGTTGCCGTCCGGCTCGAAGGTGTTGGTGGCCTTCGACAGGGTGTAGCTGAGCGCGGCGTAGAGGCGCCTCAGGCCGCGGTAGGTGAGCTGGGTCTGCAGGCCGTTGTAGTCGGCCTCGCCGAGATTCATCAGCACGTTCACCTGGCGCACGCCACCGCCGACCGGCAGGATCGGGCGCGTGGCATTCGCCTCGGTGGGCGTTCGGACCTGTCGGGGCGCGGTGCGATCGAATGCGGACGGCGCGTTCAGGTCGACCGTGCGATCGAGATCGCTCCAGTGCTGGTGCACGAAGTCGGCGCCGATGAAAAGACCTCGGAAGAGCTCGCGCTCGGCGCCGATCGACATCACCTCGCTGCGGGGATTGACCAATTCGTCGGGATAGTTCGGCAGGAGGTCGAAGTTCAGCCCGTAGCGCGCGAACTGCTGGCGATAGAAGTCGGCCCGTCCGGCGCGGATCGTGATGTCGCGCGGCGGCAGCTGCGAGGCCGGCAGCGTCCGCGGATCGAACACCAGCGGCAGGCAGTCGCCGACCAGGCAGGTGGGGAAGCCGAGCTGGCCCGGCGTGGCGGTGTAGGTCGCGAGGCCGTCGAGGCCGTTCACGAGATAGCCGGCCACGGCGTTCGAGCGGATCTGCGTGTAATAGATCCCGTAGCCGCCGCGGACGGCGAGGCGCGGATTGCCGCCCGGATGCCAGCCGAAACCGAGGCGCGGGGCGAGGTTGTTCTTGTCGTCGGTGAGGGTCTGGCGGTCATAGCGCAGTCCGAGGTCGATCGTCACGTTGCGCCAGTGCAGGCTGTCCTGGACGAAGCCGGTGTAGAGCCACTGCGTCAACTCGTAGCTGTCGATGCCGAAGCTGATCGGCTGGGTGTACTGCTGCACGTCGGCCAGGGTCAGCTGATCGAACGGCGCGGTGGTGGTGTTCTTGAACATGAACGTGCCGAGGACCGGCGTGCCGGGCTCGTTGCCGGTGCCGCCGGAGGTGTGGCGGCTCACGCTGGCGCCGAAGCGGAGGTAGTGATTGCCTCGCGACCACGACAGCGTGTCGGCGAGCTGCAGCTGCCGGCCGTGCAGATTGGAGGCGCGCGACTGGCCGATGGTGAACGGCTGCGAGCCGGAGCGGGTGTACGTCGTCGACGGCGTCTGGGCCTCCCACAGCGTGACCGGGTCGCCGTTGAGCCAGGCGAAGCGCGCTTCGTTGAGCAGGTCCGTGCTCAGCACCGCGGTCTCGTTGACCTGCCCGGTCCAGGAGCGGCGCGAGTAGCGGCGGGCGACGCTGGGCGCATTCGTGCCGCCGACCGCGTCCTGGGGATTGTCGTCGGACATGCGGTCGAGGTTCCCGCGCAGCATCAGCGTCTGCGTGTCGGAGAGATTGTGGTCGACGCGCGCGTTGACCAGGGTCTGGTTGTAGTGGCCGGTGTAGGCGAGATTGCCGTCGGCCGGCCGGAGGTAGGCCGGCAGCGAGGGGGAGAGGAACGTGGTGCGGTCCTGCCGGGTGTAGTCGCCCGCGGCGAAGAAGAACGTACGGTCTTTCACCAGCGGGCCGCCGATCGAGGCGGAGTACTGGTTCAGCTCATCCGGGATGTCCACCGGCTTGATGGCCTCGAGGGTCGCCGGCGTGACGCAGCTCTCCACGTCCGGCGGGCAGAAGCCGGAGGTCGAGAACTCATCCGCCTGCCCGTCGCCGGGACGGATCGAGAAGAGCACGTCGCCGATCAGGTCGTTGGTGCCTGACTTGGTGACCAGGTTCACCGCCGGGCCGGCGGTCCATCCGTACTCGGCGGAGAAGGCATTGGAGAGCACAGTCGCCTCCTGCACGGAGCCCAGCGGAACGGTGGCCATCATCGTCTGGCGGCCCCACCCCTCGTCGTTGGTGGCGCCGTCGAGGATGTAGGTGGTGGTGCGCCGCGAGCCGGCGCCGGTGATGAAGTAGGTGGCGTTGACGAACAGGTCGCCGGTGCCCTTGCCCTGCCGGAAGGCGGCATTGAACAGGGGCAGGGTGGTGACCTTGCGGCCGAGGATGGGGATCTCGCCGATGCGCTCACTGTCGAAGCGGCGCCCGATCTGCGGATCGGCGCGAACGCCCTCGGCGGTGCCGTAGACGGTGACGCCGGCGCTCTCGGAGCCGACGTGCAGGGTCACGCGCAAGGTCGCGGTCTCGCCCGAGCGGAGGGTGATGGCGCGGCGCTGCTCGTTGCCGAAACCTTCTTTCGAGACGCCGACGGTGTAGGTTCCGGTGAGCGGGAGGGCGGGGACGGTGACGCTGCCGTCGCTGCCGGAGAGGACGTCGCGCGCGGCGCCGGTGGCATCGTTCACCACCGAGACGCGCGCGCCCGGCACGACGGCGCCGCTCTCGTCGACGACGTCGACGATGAGCGAGGCCGTGTTGGGCGACTGCCCGAGAAGCGGCGCCGCGAGCAGCGCCGCAAAAGCAATCCAGAATGCGAAACGGTATCGCATGACAGCTCCTTCAGTTGTTAGCTGCGGAAAACAAGGCGGCAGCGAAGGAGCGCGCTAGATGTTGAGGCGTCGGTAGGCGAGAAGAACGTCGCGCCCGGTGCGATGGCGCGACCCCGGGCACATCGGAGAAAGCTCGGTAGTGAACGTGGCCGGAGACGCAACAGCCCGCGGCGCGGCCACGTCCCGCTCGGCTGGCTCTTCGCCCGATTCCGGGTGCAGCTCGGCGGCCGGCATCCCCTCGACCGTGAGCGGCCGTCGCCGCGCGCTGCGCGGGGTCAGGTTGCTGCCGTCACGCTCGCCGTCGATCCACTCGATGACGCCGCGGTCACCGAGGCGCGCGGGCTCGCCGCGCTCTTCCTCGACGACCTCAAGAGGCTCCGCCGCCAGCGCTTCGGCCGGGTCCTGGCGGATGACGAACGTCCGCGCCGAATCGAGCTCGATCTCGCGCCGTTCGTTGCCGGCGCGGATGAGGATGCGCGCCCGGTCGGTCTCGACGTTCGGAACCTCGAAGGTGACCCGCCGCTGATCGATCTCGAGATGCGGGGTGATGCGGTAGGCGTAGTACTTTCCGCCGTCGACGGAGAGGAAGGCCTCCCACTCCTCGACGAAGCGCGGCAGGCTTGCCGCCGACCACGAGACCGTGGCCCGCGTTCCGCCGCGCAGCACCGCGCCCTCCGCCGGCGCGTGCAGCACCACGCGTACGTCGGCCCATGCGGACATCGCCGCCAGCAGGGCAACCGCGCCGGCGAGGGAACGGAAAAGGCGCATGTGCCGGACATGATGGCGGAAGAGCGGAAGTCTGTCGACAGGAGCTCCCGGAGGGATGATGACCCAACGACGCTGAGACGGCGTCGACGAGACCGTGACCGCGGCGGGGTTGCTGCGTTGAACGATGGGAGCCCTCACCACTCCCGCGCAAATTCCCTCAATCCTTCATCCCGTCAGTGAGCCACGCTTCTCCTTCGCGTCTTCGCCGGCATCCTCTCGGGCACTGCCGCCGCCGCTGCGGCGTATGCGTCGACGAGACCGTAGCCGTACACGGGATCGCGGCCGGCTTCGCCGAGGTCCGTTGCGGTTGATGCCAGGAGCGCGACGACTTCATCTGCGCCGAGGTCGGGCCGCAACGCGCGTACGAGCGCGGCGACCGCAGCGACGTGCGGCGCGGACATCGACGCTCCGTCGGCGGCGTCGTAATCAGTCACGTAGGAGTCGACCAGCACGTTCGCTCCACGCCCCTGGATGATCTGGCCCGTCCGCCTGGAGACGCTGACCACCACTGGCCAAAGCGGGTCCGAGGACCCCAGCGATCCACGCATCGGCATGTCATCGAGCGCGGAATTGATCACCACGAGCGCATTGGCCTGCGCCGCTGCGGCGTTCGTCGCCTTTACCGGAATGGGCGGTCCGTCGCGTTGAACGACGGCGACGTTCTGCGCCGCAGCCGGCGGAAAATCAGCCGAGTGGCCCTGGACGCAATCGACCGGCATGCCCCAAACCACTCCTGATTTCGAGTACGCGAACGGGTGAGCCGGCAACGATGTCCCGTCGTCGAGGGTGATACTGCCGACGCGGCCGGTGCCCGAGATGATCGTCGACAGGACATCGACGCCGGGCGCAACGAAATCGACTTCGGCGCCCGTGTTGGAAAACGACGCGATACGGCGCGCCCGATCCACCGCTCCCACGCCGACCACCGATGGGTAAGCCGCGGGATAGCGAACCCACGATGCGTGGTTACCGACCGCCGCGATCACGAGCACGTTCGCGCGACGTGCGCGGGCGTAGGCCTCTTCTTCGAGCTTCGACGGCTTCTCGCCTCCGAAAGAGCAGCTCACGACGTCGAGCTTGTGGGCGATCGCCCACTCGACGGCACGGATCACGTTCGAGGTCAGGGCGCCGCCGTTTTTCGGGAAGATCTTCAGCGCATAGAGTGAGACGCCGGAGGCTGCGCCGACGAGACCGAAGCCATTGTCCGACGCGGCGATGACGCCGGCCATGCGCGTGCCATGTCCGAAGGCGTCGCCTTCGGCCTCCTCCTCCGGAACGGCATCGTTGTCGACGAAGTCGTAGCCGCCGCGATATGCCGATTGCAGATCGGGATGCCTGAGATCGATTCCGGTGTCGATGATTCCGACGCGGACGCCCTCGCCGCGGGTGAGGAACCATATCGATGGCGCATTGACGCTGATCACGCCCCAGGGGGTCATCTGTGTGACGTCGAGGTGTGGTGAGGGCATCGCGGAGACGAAACGCTCGACATCCGGCTCCACGTACCGAACCCCGTTCGTCGCTGCGAGCGCCTTCGCTTCCTCATCGGAAAGCTCCACGGTATAACCATCGACGCCGGTGAACCGGACATAGTTCCTCTTCCCGAGCGTTTCCTCGCGAAAAGCTCTCTCCGTTGCGACGAGATACTTTTTGCGCGCTGCTTCCGCGTGCACCGCGACCGCGATTGAGACGACGCAGATGACGATTCGTATCTTCATGCCTGTTGGACAGGTGCGGCTCGAGAAATCCTTCGGTCCCCGCCGCAACGTACCGCAGAGAGCGGAACGAGCGAGTCGCGCCGAAGATCACGCTTGGCGAGCCCGCGACCTCCGGCGTGACAGGCCGGAGGTCCGCGGAATGTGCCTCAACCTCCTCGGTTTCCTGCCCCCCTCCGTGCACGTCCAACTGGCATGGCGAGACTCGCTGGCCGGCTTGCTCTGGTGGCGCTGCTCGTGGTCGCCTGCCGACCGAGCCTGCCGCGTTTCACCGGCGTTCCGAATCCTCCCGCCGACGCCTGGCCCGCACAGCCGATGGCGGTACTCATCGAGCACAACCCGTGGCTCATGGTCATCGGCTCGGACACGCCGCGCGTCGAAGTGTTCACGGACGGGACGGTTCTCCGTCTCGAGCAGCCGGCTGGCAGAGAACCGCACATCACTGTCGGCCGGTTGACGCCGAAGGAGCTGGCCGTGGTCCAGCGAGCCCTGACGCCGCGCTGGTACTTCTGGCGACTCAAAGAGCACTACGACATTCAGCCGAATGTGACGGACATGATCACGACGGAACTGATCGTGCGCGCGGGCTCCCGAACGAAGCGCGTCGCGGTGTACGGCTACTCACCGGAGCCTTGGACGCCGCCCGCGTCCACGGTCATGAATCGCGTCGTTCGTGCGGACCGCCTGCCGCGAGAATTCGATCGCCTCTGCAAGACGCTGCTGCAGGTGAAGGTGCGGAACACGGCCGTCTGGGCTCCCCGCTACGTCGAAGTGATGATCTGGCCGTACGACCACTCGCCGGAAGAGCCGTTGTCATGGCCGTCCCGGTGGCCGGACCTCGACGACCGCATGGCATTTCAGCGCGGGGACTCCTGGTCGCTGATCCTGCCTGGAGCCGACCTCGAAGAGCTCCGCGACTTCCTCCGCCTGCTGCGCGAGCGTCAGGCCGTGGAGATCGGCGGCAAGAAGTGGTCGATCAGCTACCGGCCGGTCATGCCCGGCGGAGCGTGGGCACAGCGCATCAGCCGCCGCGCGGCCGAGCCCGCCCGGTAGAGACATTTCCTGCCGATTGGATTGAATCCAATCCAAAACGCCTTTACCCGGTCGCACTGTGATCGCAGGTAGCAGCAGCACCACACACACCACATCACTTTCCTGGAGGATTGTTTTGGCGAACCGTACACTCGCAGTTCGCATTGCCCTGGTCGCGGTCGGCTTCATGCTCGTCTTCGCCGGGGATTGCTACACCCCGCCGCCGCCCGACACCAGCCTCGGCGTGCCTTTCCGCACCCAGCCCCAGTGGGACTACTGCGGCGCGGCCTCCGTGCTCATGTGGAGGCTCTACAACGGAATGGGTGAAGTCAGTCAGGACAGCATCTACACATGGATGGGCGGCAGCGGCGCGGGGGTGAGCCCGCAGGCCATCGCCAACGGCGCCTCCTTCTGGGCCAACGTCTACGACGCTACCGTCGACTGGGGCGCCGAGGAGCCCATCGAGTACCAGCGGGAGTTCTTCGCCCGCCAGATCTCCTCGATCAACAACCACACCCCGGTCATCGCCATCGTCGACGGCGGCTTCCACGCCGGCGTGATCAACGGCGGCACGTGGCACGAGGACAGCGCGACGGGCATGAACGTCTGGAACGACGTCAAGTTCCACGACCCGAAGGGATACGCGAACCGCTACTTCTCCTCCGCGGCGTGGCAGAGCTTCTCCGTGGCCGGCTACAACACCTACACCCAGATCGTCTCGAACGGTGCGACGTACGGCTGGCAGACCGACTACGCCGACTACGGCGACACCGTCGTCAACAGCTCGGGCGGCGGCTACCACGAGCCCTTCCACCGCGAGGCTTACTGAGGAGGAGCCCGATGCGAATGATCAAGACAGCTTTGTTGCTCGCCGGAGCACTCGTCCTTCCGGCATCCACCGCCTTCGCCTGGAATCTCACCCCCTGCTCGCAGGCGGCGCTGCAGAAGCGCGGCGAAGCGATCCACCAGCTGCGCGCGGCGCAGCCCGGATCGCTGCAGTACATCCCCAAGCCGTTCCCCAGGAACGGCGTCGAAGTGGTCGAGGACTATCGCTACCAGATCCTTTCGCGCTGGTCCCATAGCGCGCCGTCGGAGCTCAGCGATGCCCAGCGCGCGCTGATGGACGGCCTGGAGCGCGACACGCTGGCCATCGACGTCGAGCGCGTGCAGAACTGGAGTCTGCGCCGCTGCAGTGACGCGGGCGCCGGCGACTCGTATCACCTGCTGCGCATCTTCGACCGCGCCAGCGGAAAAGAGATCGCCCGGGCCGCGCTCCAGGAGAGCGGCGTTCTCGAGCAGACCGGCTTCCCGGGTGCGGCGGACGGCCCGATCGCCGATCTGAACACGGTCGCAAAGAAGGTCAGCGAGGCCGTCGGCGCGCCCGCGCAATCGCCGGTCTACGTCACCTCCACCGGCACCCTGCGTTGCGATGTGCTCATGCCCTGCGTGGCCGTGCGCTCGCAGTCGTCGGTGTTCCTCGTCGCGCCGGAGGGAGAGATGTTCGAGATTCCGGCGCAGCGCCGCCTGCTCTCGTTCAAGAACGACCTCGGCAACGAACAGAAGCGGAACGCGAAGCAGAAGGAGCTGGCCCCGCGCGGGGAAGTCGTGACCTCGCTGGGCGGCGATCAGTTCGTCGTGGCCCGCCGCCACGGCCGCATCGCCACGAAGTAAGCGTCACTCGCGGCCGCCGTCAGCTCTGCTGACGCGGCCGCGTACCCTCCCTGTATGATTCCCCAATCGACCCAATCACCGACTATCTCCGGGCCTGGGAGCAGGGGGATGACGGCGCGCTCTAAGCGAATCGTGAGACCGCAGATCGATGAGCTCACCGGGTTGCCGACGTTCGCGGCGTTGCCGTCTGCGCTGGATGCGATCGCGATGCTTCTCGACATCGACGGCTTCCGCTACGTCAACGACGAGCACGGACATCTCGTTGGCGATGAGGTCCTGGCGGCGCTCGGTGCATGGCTCGCCGAGCGTGCGCGTGCGCTCGAGGGCAGCGCATTCCGCGTCGCCGGTGAGAAGTTTCTGCTTCTGCTTCCGCGACGAAGCCAGGACGACGCAGTGGCGATCGCGAACGAGCTCGTGTCCAGCGTTTCGTCGCTTCGCGCTCCGGTGCGGATCACGCTCAGCGCAGTGGTCTTTGCGGCGGATCGCGACCTGTCTTCACGTCTCCGCGCGACGCTCGACGAGCTCACGAACGAACTGTATCGCGCGGAGCTCGCGTCGGGCCGCGATCGCTCCAACGTCGTGGTCAGGCAGCGGGCGGAGTCGTGACTGCCAATCCGCGACCTCCGGCGTGACAGGGACTTTCTGCGGTGAGCCCGCTTACTTGTATTTCACCGAGCACCCGTAGGGCGTGGTGCTGGCCGTGGACACCGGTTTGCCGGCCAGGGACTCGTCGAGAGCGGCGAGAACGTAGTTCCTGGCGCCGGGGATGGTGTCCTTGTTGGTGGTCGGCTTGTCGTCGATCGCGCCCTTGTAGATCAGGACGCCTTCGGGATTGACGACGTACATGTGGGGCGTCGTCTTCGCGCCGTAGGCCCTCCCGACCTCGCCGCTCTCATCGATCAGCACCGCCGTGGAGGCCATCTTCCGGTCGGTGATCTCCTCGTTCCAGTCGGCCGCGGACAGGTTGCCCTGCTTCCATTTCGCCGAGCTGCACACCGACAGCCAGACGACGCCCTTCTCGACGGCTTTCTTCTGCGTCGCCTGCATGTTCCCGCTCTCGTAGTGTTTCTTCACGAACGGGCAGCCGAGGTTGACCCACTCCAGCACCACGTATTTGCCCTTGTAGTCGGCGAGGTTGTGCTGCTTTCCCTTGGTGTCGGTCAGTGTGAACGCCGGGGCGGGGCTGCCGACGGGTTGTTCCTTCAAAGCGTTGGCGACTGTGTCGTCCATGCGATAACTGGCGATGGCCCAGATGGCCAGGCCGGCGCCAAGAATGACGGCGGCAATCACGGCTTTCTTCATGTCAGGTCCTTTCTTGCTGCGTGATCAGAGTTTGTCCAAAGCGTCGAGGACGAGCGTCGGCGTGAGGACCTCCGGGAGAAGCCGGGGAGGGGCCGATGCATCCTTCGAGTAAACGACGTACGTCGGCACGCCGCTGCGTCCCAATTTCGTGAGCGCCGCGGTGATGGCAGGGTCGCGGGATGTCCAGTCCGCCTTGAGCGTCGCCACATTCTTCTCCTGGAATTTCGCCAGGACCGCCGCGGCCGACAATGCCACGCGCTCATTCACCTGGCAGGTCAGGCACCAGGCCGCGCCGAAGTCCACGAACACCGGCCGGCCCGCCGCGCGCAGCTCGCTCACGCGGGCCTCGCTGTACGGTTCCCATCTCTCCGTGGCGACCGCTTTGGCTGGAGGCCCGCCGGCGCCGGCTCCGGCCAGCTTCACCGCTGCCGCCGCGCCGCCGACAATGAGAACGGCCGCCACGATTCCCGCCGCCCTTCGAACAGCGGCGCTCCGCGTCACGACCGCCCATTTGCCCAGCACCCAGGCGCCGACGGCCTGGACGACGAGCGCCGCCAGAAGCATCGCGACGCCGTCGGAACCGGTCTGTTGGCCGAGCACCCACGCCAGCCACACCACGGTGGCCGCCAGGAGAAACCCGAGCGCCTGCTTCATCGTTTCCATCCAGGCGCCTGGGCGGGGCAGAAACCGGAGCAGCCGCGGGGAGGCGGCCAGCGCGACAAACGGCGCCGCCATCCCGGCTCCCAGAGACGTGAAGATCACCAGCGCGGCGGGGGCGGGCTGCGTGAGCGCGAACCCGAGGGCAGAACCCATGAACGGGGCGGTACACGGGGTGGCGACGATCGTGGCCAGCAGACCGCTCGAGAAGGAGGCGCCGGCGCCTTCGCCGCTCTTCCCAGCGCTCTTCTCACCAAGGCGGGTGAGCGACACACCCATTTCGAAGACGCCGAAAAGATTCAGGGCGATGAGGAAGAACAGCGACGCCAGGCCGGCGATCACCGGCGGCGATTGGAGCTGGAAACCCCATCCGAGCTGTTCGCCCCCGGCCCGCAGGGCAATGAGGAGGCCGGCCAGGGCCCAGAACGCGACCAACACGCCGAGGCTATAGGCGCCCGCGTTTCTCATCCGCGCGCCCGTCGGCGCCTCGGCGTGGCCAACGAGCGAGAGCACCTTGATGGAAAGGACCGGAAGCACACAGGGCATCAGATTGAGGAGCAGTCCCCCGATGAAGGCGAGACCGATGGCGCCCAGCAGGCCGGTGCCGGAGGCACTGGCCCCGGGACCGGGGAGGGAGCTCGTGTTGCCGGCGATCTCGACGTCCACACGGATGGCGCGCTCGGATCCCGGACCCCGCCAACCCGACTTCGACACGAGGACGCCGGTCAGCCGGCGAGTCCTCGCCGTCGACTCGTCCGACACGGGAAGATCGGTGATGTAGGCGGCGTCCCCGCGACCCCAGGCCTCTCGTCCATTCGAAAACTGGCCGGGCATTTCCGGAAAAAATTGCGCCTCGGCCACCGGTTCCTTCAGCCAGAGGGGCGGCGTCGCGGCCAGCCGCACGAACCCGCCGCCTGCGCCCGCCGCAAACCTCCAGTCGCCCGAATCGAGCGGAAGCCGGGCGCGTGCCTCGGAGAAGAATCGGGCGAGGGTGGGGTCGTTTTCGACGGCCGGTCCCGTGGGGACGACCGCGCGAACCGTGGCTTCGCCGGGGAGGCACAGCTCCTCGCACTCCAGCCAGCTCACGTGCGCGGCGAGGGTGACGCGCTCCCCCAGGTTCAGGTCGCGGGGCGGAGTGATCCGGACGAGGAGCGCGGCCTCGCCCGCATACCCGAAACTGACCAGCGGCGGGGCTTCAATGCGCTCCGGGTAGGGCCACTGAATCGGCCCGGCCTCGAAGCCGGGCGGAAGGCTCCATCTGATTTCCGTCGGGGCGCCGGAGTCGCCGGGGTTGATCCAGTACGTGTGCCACCGCGGGTCCATTTTCAGGCGGACGGCCACCCAGAACGGCGCGCCGGGGGCGACGGTCCGGACTTCCGGGATCAGCGCGACTTTGACGTGAGACGGCTCGTCGGCGTGGACAATCGCCGACAAACAGACCACAGCAATGGCGGAGAGGAAGAGCTTCGGTCGAAGCATGCAAGGATTCTTGACTCTCTTACGACGCCGACGGTCAATGGTTTTGACCGGCAGCGAAAGTTGACGCTTCCCCGGGGCGCCGCTAGAGTCGGCCGCCATGCAGAAGACATCCCTCCGTCGGGCCCTTCCGTGTCTGATCGGGGTGCTGCTGCTGGCCGCGGCGATGAGTGCCTCTGGTCAGGACGCGCCCGCGAGCTGCCCGGCGGTGAAGGTTTCGTGTCCCGACTCGGTGCAGGTTGGCGCGGACCTCAAGTTCACCGCGAATGTGAGTGGCGGTCCATCCGACATCACCCCGACCTTCAACTGGACGGTGTCGGCGGGATCGATCAAATCGGGCCAGGGGACCTCGACGATCGTGGTTGACACCACCGGCGCCGGCGGTCAGACCATCACCGCGACGGTGGACGTGGGCGGGTTCGCGCGGGAGTGCAGCACCTCGAGCTCGTGCACCGCGTCCGTGGAGGAGAAAGCGGCGCCGGCCGTGAAGTTCGGCGAGTACGTCACGCGGGACCTGAGCGCGAACAGGGAGAAGCTCGACGAGTTCGTCCTCGCCCTGCAGCGCGATCCGGAGGCGCAAGGCTACATCATCGCGTATGGCGGTCGAACGAGCGGTCCGGACGACGCACAGAAGGCGGCCGACAACGCCACCGACTACACGATGAACACCAGGAAGATGGACGGCGCGCGGACGCTGTCCGGTGTCGGCGGGTACCGCGAGGAGCCTGCGATCGAGCTCTGGATCGCGCCGCCCGGCGGTGCCCCGCCGATGGCCACACCCACGGTCGCACCGGAGGACGTGAAGCCGCCGTCGCGGTAGGACGTCGGGAAGCCTTCGCGACCCATGAGACCGGCCTGCGTCCTTGCGGGACGCTCGCCCTCCCACCCCTCCCTGTATCATTCCCGAATCGACCCAATCACCGACTATCTCCGGGCCTGGGAGCAGGGGGATGACGGCGCGCTCGAGCGGCTCCTGCCTGTGGTTTACGCGGAGCTCCGGGCCATCGCCGCGCGGCATCTCGGCTCGGAGCGGCCGGGCCATACGCTGCAGCCCACCGCTCTCGTGAACGAGGCCTATCTGCGGATGCGTGGTCTCGGCGGGGTGCCGTGGCACGATCGGACGCATTTTTTCGCTATTGCGTCCAGGATCATGCGACGACTGCTGGTGGATCACGCGCGCGCGAGGATGGCCCAGAAACGCGGCTCGGACGCGCCGCGGGTCGTGGTCAGCGAGGGGTATGACGAGGGGATCGAGCCGTCGATGGACGCCGCGGAGCTGATCGATCTCGACCGCGCGCTCGATGACTTGGCCGCGGAGGCCCCGCGTCTGGCCCGGCTGGTCGAGCTGCGCTTTTTCAGCGGCCTCGGCATCGACGAGGCGTCCTCGCTCCTCGGCTGCTCCACCCGCACGGCCAAGCGCGACTGGACGTTTGCGCGGGCCTGGCTGCTCCACCGCCTGAGGCCCGAGCCATGAACGAGCCGACCGTTCCCGATTCGCCGGAGGTGGTGTCGTACTTCGAGCGGCTGCACGAGCTCTTCGACCGCCTGGTCGATCTGCCGGACGCCGAGCGCGAGGCCGAGATTGCCCGCATCACCGCGGACACGCCCCAGCTGGCGAGCGATCTGCGCGGTCTGCTCGAACATGCGGCCCGCGGCGACAGCCCGCTCGACGGCGCCGCCGCGGTGACGACGCTGCCGCGCATCCCCGGCTTTCGCGTCCATCGCTGCATCGGCCGCGGCGGCAGCGCGACGGTCTATCTGGCCGACCAGGAGCACGCCGAGTTCACTCGCACGGTCGCGCTCAAAGTGGTGGACCGCCGCTTCGACGTCGACTCGCTGCGCAGCGTGCGCGAGGAGCAGCGCATCCTCGCCCGCCTCGAGCATCCCGGCATCGCCCGCCTCTACGACTCCGGCGTGACGTCCTGGGGCCAGCACTGGCTGGCCATGGAGTATGTCGAGGGGGAGTCGATCCTCGAGCACTGCAACGCGCGAGGCCTGTCGGTGCGCGAGCGGATCGAGCTGTTCCTCCCGGTGCTCGATGCCGTGGCGTATGCGCACGCCCGGGACATCGTGCATCGCGACCTCAAGCCGGCGAACATTTTCGTCACTCCGCGCGGCGAGGCCAGGCTGCTCGACTTCGGCATCGCCAAGCTGTCGGATCCGACGGACCGGGACGAGACCCGCACGCTGCGGCGGGCGCTGACTCCGGCCTACGCCAGCCCGGAGCAGATGCGCGGCGACCGCACCACCACGGCCTCGGACATCTACTCGCTCGGCGTCGTCCTGTACGAGCTTCTCACGGGCGTGCTGCCGGGGGATGACACGGAACAGCGCCGCGCCATCGGCGGCGACATCGACGCCATTTTGAACAACGCCCTCCGCCAACGGCCGGAAGAGCGCTATGCCTCCGTGACCGCGTTCGCCGATGATCTTCGCAACCTGCTCGCCGGGGCGGCGGTGACGGCGCGGCGCACCGAGCGGATGTACCGCGCCCGCAAGTTCCTGCGCAGCCACCGCGCGGCCGTGGTCCTCGTGATCGCGCTGCTGCTCCTCGCCGCGGGCTGGCAGATCGCCAGCCGGTGGCGTGCCGCGCGGCCGGGCAACGAAGTGGCGATCTACCACGACGCGCGGCCGATCGACTCCGAGACGCGCCGCTGGCTGCGCGACGGCGCCGGGAAGCTCGCCCGGTTCGATGGCCTCGGCGCTCGCGACAGCTTCCGCCGGGCCACGTCGTCCTCGAAGGGCCGCATGCCGGGCGAGGCGCTGGCGTGGGACGGCGTCGCCCGCGCCGAGGGGTCCCTCGGCGAGATCGGGCGCTCCGCCGAGGCCGCGCGCCGCGCCGGGGCGCTCATCGCCGCTCACGCGGACGCGCTTCCATTGCCCGAAGCGGAGCGATTGCGCGCCCGCGCCCTCGCGGCCAACCGCGACTGGAGCGCCGCCATCCCCGCGCTCGAACGGTCGTTCAGCGTGCAGCCGGAGCGCGTGGACATCGGGCTCGACCTCGTCTACACGCTCCTCGCCTGCGGCCGGACGGACGCGGCGGACACCGCGCTCGGACGGCTGCGGCAGCTTCCGGGCGATCCGCGCATCGATCTGATCGAGGCCGAGGTCGCCCTGCAACTGTCGGAGTACCAGCGCGCCGCGGCCGCGGCGTCCCGGGCGCGCGAGCGAGCGGCGGGCGTGCAGGCCGTCGCCCTCGGGCAGCGGGCCGCGCGCGTGCACGCCGAGGCGATCGGCCTCCTCGACCGCCGCGACGAAGCGCGCCGCGAGCTCACCGCCATCGCCGAGCGGAACCAGGCCCTCGGCCTCACCGGCGAGGCGGCCGCGGCCCGGCTGAGTCTCGCCTTCGTCGCCGTGCGCGTCGTCAAAGCCGACGAGGCGCGCCGCATTCTCGGCGCGGCGCTGGCCGGATGCACCCGGGCCGGAAACCGGCGCTGCGAGATCTCGGCGCGAACGCTGCTGGCCATGCTCGACGGCATGGAGGGCAAGCTCACCGAGGCGATCCGCGCCGCGAACGTGGCCCTCGCCGACACGCGTGCGATCGGCGACCGCTGGTGCGAGGGCTGGGTTCTTTCCCAGCTCCACGTGCTGTACAACTGGGCGGACGACCTGGCCGCGATCAAGGCCATGAACGAGCCGCTGCTGGCGGCATTGCGCGACTCGGGGAACCGCCGGGCCCTGTCGACGACACTCACCAATCTCGCCCTCGTGGCCATCGAGGACCTCGATTTGGAGAAGGCCGAGGAGTACCTCGCCGAGGCCGATGGGCTGGCGCGGCGCGTGGGGAGTCAGCTCGGGAACGCCGCGATCGATCGCGTGCGCGGCACTCTCGAAGAGACCCGGGGAGACCTCGACCTGGCGCGGAAGAGCTACATGGCCGCGATCGACAAGGGCCGTCAGGCGGGAGTCCCCTGGGCCATCGGCAACTATCTCCACGATCTGGCCTGGCTGGAAGTCGCCGCCGACCGGCCCGGTCCTGCCGCGGAGGCTGCGCGGGAAGCAATCGCGGCCTTCAACGCCGTCGGCGACAAACAGATGACCGCGAACATGCTGGGCGTCCTGGCCTGGAGCGAGGCCCGGCAGGGCAACGCCGAGGCGGCGCAGCGGCACCTCGAGGCCATCCGCCAGGCCGCGGCGAACGAGGACTCGGCCATGGCGCGCTTCACTCTGCTCCACGCCGAGGCCCATGTCGCCTCGGCCGGCGGCAACTGGCGACGGGCCATCGAGATTCGCCGCGAGTTGATCCGCATGGCCACGGAGTGGAATCTCCACGGCGTGGTGATCGAGCAGCAGTCCGAGCTCGCCGTGGCCTTGCATCACGCCGGCGAGCGCCGCGCGCTGGACAAGCTCCTGGCCGAGCTGATGCCGGAGCTCGAGCGCCGCGGACTGCGCGGCCTCGCGCGCGGGCTGCGGGCGGAGCTCGCGTCCCCCGCCGGCCAGCGCTGACGCGCTGGCCCCTCTATGCACTCGCCACGGTTCGGCGTACCCTCCCCGTACAACCATCCAAATGGGAGCCGTCATGCACGTGCGGATCGCTGGTTTCGTCGGACTCGTTGCGTACGCCTCAACGCTGCTTTCGCAGCAGCCGAACGATGCCGGCATCATCTACGCCGTCCACAGTGATCGGAACGTGTACTTTTACCAGGATCTCGCGCGCAACGGCACTGCGAATTGGAAGAACGACGGGATCGCTACGGTAGTCGCCGCTGATTGGAGTTACGAGAAGGTTTTTTCCGGCAGCAATGGAATCGTCTACGCGATCGATTCCGAGCACAAGCTCTGGTTCTATCGGGACCTTGCACGCGATGGCACCTCGTCGAATTGGGCATACGGCGGAGCTCGTCGAGAGATCGGGACCGGATGGGCGTTCCGGCACGTTTTCTCAGGCGGCAACGGCACGATTTACGCGATCGCCTGGAACGGCGAGGTCTCCTTTTACAAGGATGTCCGGCGAGACGGGCTGACCGGCTACATTCTCGGCCCGAGAACCATCGCCAACGGGTGGGATTACGAGAAAGTGTTTTCCGGCGGCAACGGCGTGATTTACGCCATCGCCGCCGACGGCAATCTGTACTACTACAGGGATCTCTCGCGAAACGGCGTACCAAACTGGGCCAACAATGGAGCGCGCCAGCTCATCGGCACGAATTGGGAGCGGTTCTCTCACGTCTTCTCGGGCGGGGACGGAATCATCTATGCCATCGACTCGGACGGATATCTCTACTACTACCGCTACCTCGGTCACGGAGAGATCAACTGGGCAAACCCGACGGGGCTCGTGATCGGTTACGGCTGGAACTTCGCGCACGTATTCGCCGACGGGCCCGCCGACACGATTCTGGAAGGCTACGCGTCACCACAGAGCGTGGCGCGCGGTGGGCAGATCAACTTCCACGTTTCCACGACCGCGAGCCAGTACAAAGTCGAATTCTACCGGCTCAAGAAGGCATTCGTGGACGGCGTGAACGAGACCGACGCCGATGCGAACAAGCTGATGTCCAATTCCGCGAGCGGAATCAAATCGGGTCGGATTCAGGCAACTCCGAGCCTGGCCTGGCAAAATGGATGCGGATGGAGCCCTGATTTCACCGTTACGATTCCAAACAATTGGCCATCCGGATATTACGCGGCCAAGCTCGTCGACACGGACGGTCAGACCATCGGCTGTTCGCCGGCTCGGCCCGGTTGTTCGTTCATCCCGTTCATCGTCAAGCCCGCCACCGGCAATCACAAACGCCTGGCGGTCCTGGCGAATACCAATACCTGGAACGCGTACAATGACTGGGGCGGTCGATCGGCGTATTGGTACGGCTTCGCCGCAAACGACCACGGCGTCATCCTGAGCTTCGAACGGCCCAATCCATACGCGACGCCGCTCGATGATGCCGGTACGCGAAGCGCGGTGACGACGAAGCCCGCCGCCCTCGGCGCCACGCATCACCTTCTCGCCGAATTGTGGGTGGCGAGTTGGCTGGAAGCAGCCGGATACGACTTTGACGTGTATACCGACCGGGACCTCCACGCGGATGCAAGCCAATTCTCCGACTACAAAGCCATCATTCTGCAGACGCATCCGGAGTATTGGACGATGACCATGCGCGACCATCTCGAATCGTACCTCGCCATACCAGGGAAGAAGCTGGTGTACGTCGGGGGCAACGGTATTTACGAAGTCATCGAGTACGACGATAACTTTCGTATGAAGATGCGAGGCAACGATCCGAATGCCAATCGAACCGACTACTCGTTCGCCTCCCTGGGCAGGCCGGAGCGCAGTGTCCTCGGTGTGGCATCGTTCGTCGACGTCAACTTCGCAGACTACGACTTCCTTCCGTTCCGAGTGAAAGCGGAGACGCACCGGTTCTTCGCCGGAACGGGATTGCACAATGAGGAGGCGACCATCGGCGTTCGGGGCTTCAACGGGCCGGCGACGGGCTGGGAAATTGATCAAGCATCCGGCGTCGGGCAGGTAGCCGGCATTCAAATCCTCGCCCATGGCGACACGGGAGCGGACATGACGTATTACGACAGGCCGGGCGGAGGCTTCGTCTTCGCCGCTGGCTCGATCACGGTCGGCGGGTCTTTGCCGACGGACGCGAACCTGCAGCGGATCGTGAAGAACGCGCTCAACGAATGCATTGCGCCCGTTCCGTGATGCGAGGAAGGCTCCCCGCACGTAAATCCTGACGTCGCGAAATGTCCCTAGTCTGCCGCGGCGCGTCGGGCGCATCTTGAATCGTCCAGGTTCAAGGCCGGCCGCGAACCACCAACAATTGAAGGAGGTTCCCCCGTGAAACTGAGCGGCAGGCTCTTCTCGTACCTCGTGTCTCTCCTCGTCGTGTGCGGCGCGCAGAATGCCTTGGCGCAGTGCACCACTCCCTTCGCCTCGCAACCGTCGCCTCCGGGCGGCGACGTGGTCTACATCGACGACGCCATTCCCAACTACGCCACCGTCAGCTCCGGATCGCTGAACTGGGACACGGGGCAGTACGCCACGGGATCGCAATCGTTCTATCTCCAGGGCAGCGGCACCCAGACCGTCGAGATCGACGATCTCCACGAGTTCCACAAGTTCGGCAGCGGCAAGGCGCAGCTGTACGTGCTGATCGATCCCTGCGACACGACCGCGGAGATCAAGATCACCTTCGAGTCGGCGTACCGCAAGGTCTCGGTGTACTGGGGCGCGAACAACATCTCCGACCCCACGATCATCAACTTCAACCGCGGCGCGCTGCCTTCGACCGGCACGTGGACGCGCCTGGAAGTGCCGATCAGCTCTCCGCTCAACCTGCGCGGGCAGGACGTCACCACGGTCAAGTTCCAGATCTCGAGCGGGCGGGTGTGGTTCGACCACGTCGGCACCGACGGCGTGGGCTGCACGCCGGCGACCGCGTCGCAGCCGTCGATCCCCAGTGGCGCGACGGTTTGGGTCGACGACAGCATTCCGTCCGGCGCGACGATGGTGAGCGGCGAGCCGTGGTCGACGCAGGCCGCGAGCGGCTCGGTGTCGTATGCGTATCCGTACTTCGGCCAGACCGCGACCGGGGTCGTGCGCGTGAACGATCTGAATCAGGCCACGAGCTCGGGCGACGATCTGATCCTCTACGTCATGCCCACGGGCTGCGAGACGCTCAAGGAGCTCAAGATCACCTGGTACAGCGGCGCGACGTACAGTACGAGCGGCTGCATCTGGTACGGCTCGACCACTCCCGCGCCGGCGATCGGCGGCGAGAGCGGATGCACGTTCATCAGCGCGACCGTTCCGGCGGCGGACACGTGGACGCGCATCGAGATTCCGGCGGCCACGATCGGTCTCGACGGCGCGACCATCACCGCCTTCCGCGTCGAGAACATCGGCAGTCAGGTGTGGGTGGACTACGTGGGCAATCAGCCGTAGGAGAGCACCACCCGGGGCGGGCCGGAACGGCCCGCCCCCATCAGCGATCAACGATCCCCCGCCGTTGGCGAGCGGGACGCTCGCCTGCCGGTGCGATAATGTCCCCACCGGAAGAACGGCCCCCGCGCGGCGGTTGGACCGCGAGTCGTCCCCGAACATGCAGACGCTGACGCTCCTCCACTCGGACTCGTTTCCCATCGGCCGGTACGCCGATGCCCTGGCGTCCGAGTCGATCGAGCTCGGCCGTCTCGGCGACCACAACCATGACGGCTCCTCGCTGCGCGTGGTGGTGGTCGATCCCGGGATCCTCCACGGCCGTCCCGGCGCCCTCCGCCTCGACCCCCGCACCGCCGTCCTCGGCGTCGGGCTCGAGGAGCAGCCGCACTGGCTGGCGGACGACACGATCTACCTGCACCTCCCCGAGGACCCGAGCACCGCGGTTCTCTTGAGCGCGGTCAAGCGCGCCTACCAGTTCCTCTATCAGAAGCAGCGCGCCGACCAGCTCGAGCGCCAGCTCGGGGAGCGGACGCGCGAGCTGCAGGAGGTCGCCGACGTGGGCGCGGCGCTGTCTACCGTCCGCGATCACTCCGTGCTGCTGACCATGATCCTGAGCAAGGCCCGCGAGCTCTCGCGCGCCGACGCCGGCTCGCTGTACCTCCTCGACGAGCTCGGCGGGCACAAGGTCCTGCGCTGGAAGCTGGCCCAGAACGACTCGATCGACGTCGAGGGGTTCGAGGAAAAGGTCCTGCCCATCACGCGCAAGAGCCTGGCCGGATACGTGGCCATGACCGGCGAGACCCTGGTCATCGACGACGCCTACAACATCCCCGCCGACGCCGAGTACGAGATCAACCGCTCCTTCGACGAGGAGAACGGCTACCGCACCCAGTCCCTCCTGGTCTTCCCGATGACGAACCACCAGGGGGACATCATCGGCGTCCTGCAGCTGATCAACCGCAAGCGCCGCGGCGCGCCGGCGCGCCTGACCGCGGCCACGGTGCCGGAGAACGTGATCTCGTTCGCCGACGACACCGCCGACATCATGCGCGCCCTGGCCAGCCAGGCCGCGGTGGCCGTGGAAAACAACCTCCTCTACGAGTCGATTGAGCGGCTGTTCGAGGGCTTCGTCACCGCCGCGGTCACGGCCATCGAGCAGCGCGATCCGACCACCTCCGGTCACTCCTTCCGCGTCGCCGACCTGACCGTCGAGCTGGCCCGGGTCATCGACCGCATCGACAGCGGCGTGTACGCGAACGTGCACTTCACCGCGGACCAGATCCGCGAGGTGCGCTACGCCTCGCTGCTCCACGACTTCGGCAAGGTCGGCGTGCGCGAGCAGGTGCTGATCAAGGAGAAGAAGCTCTATCCGCTCCAGATCGAGCTCATTCGCTCGCGCTTCGAGTTCGTGATGAAGTCGATCGAGACCGACGGCGCGCGGAAGAAGACCGCGTATCTCCTCGAGCACGGGCGCGACGGCTTCGACGACTTCAGCGCCCGCCTCGACGCCCGGATGGCCGACGAGATCCTGAAGCTGCAGAAGGACTTCGCCTTCATCGCCCAGTCCAACGAGCCGACCGTGCTGCCGGAGGGCGACTTCCAGTATCTCCAGCAGCTGGCCACGCGCGCCTTCGAGGACATCCGCGGCGACCGCCGCCTGCTCCTCGACCCCGAGGAGGCGCGCATCCTGTCGATCCGCAAGGGCAACCTCGACGCCACCGAGCGCCTGGAGATCGAGAGCCACGTCACCCACACCTTCAACTTCCTGCTCAAGATCCCCTGGACCCGCGACCTCTCCGCCGTGGCCGACATCGCCTACGCCCATCACGAGAAGCTCAACGGCCGCGGCTACCCGCGCAAGCTGAGCGCCGACGACATCCCCATCCAGTCGCGGATGATGACCGTGTCGGACATCTACGACGCCTTGACCGCCAGCGACCGCCCATACAAGCGCGCCGTCCCCACCGAGCGCGCCCTGGACATCCTGAAGATGGAGATGAACGACGGCCTGCTCGACCAAAATCTGGTGGAGACGTTCATCGAGGCCAAGATTTACGAGCGGGCGGGCGTGCTGCGCATCTGAAATTCATCCATGGATGAATTCAAAAGCGAGCCGGATGATTTTTAACTCAGCCGCGGTGGGAAAAAAGCGGGCGCGGATGGGATGAAATTCATCCATGGATGAAGCAAAAGCCATTACGGATGACTTTTAAGCCGGATCCGGTGATTTGAAAGCCATCACGGGTGAGATGAAATTCATCCATGGATGAATTTAAAGCGAGCCGGATGATTTTTAACCAAGCGGCGATGGGATAAAAGCGAGCGCGGAGGGGATGAAATTCATCCATGGATGAAGTGAAAGCCAGTCGGATGACTTTGAGACCGTAAACTGTCCCGACCATGCGCCGCACCGCTCGGATTCTCCTCCTTCTCCTACTCGCTCTCCCGCTCTCGGCGAAGACGTTCACCTCGCATGACGGCGCGGTCCTGCACTACGAAGTGATCGGGAAGGGCAAGCCCGTGGTCCTCCTCTCCGGCGGCCCCGGGTTCTCGTCCGACTACCTGCGCCCGGTCGCGGAGCGGCTGAAGGGGCGCCATGCGTTCGTCCTCTTCGACCAGCGCGCCACGGGACGCTCGCGCATGGAGGCCGTCGACGCCAAGACCATGGCCTTCGCGAGCCTCGTCGGCGACCTGGAGGCCCTGCGCGCCGAGCTGGGCGTCGAGAAGCTGACCCTGGTCGGCCACTCCTGGGGCGGGATCCTCTCCATGATGTACGCCGGCCAGCATCCCGACCGCGTGGCCGCGCTGGCGCTGATCGACTCCGGCGGACCCACCCTCCAGGCCGCGCCGAAGTTCGCCGCGAACCTCAACGCCCGCTTCTCGCCGGAGGACCAGGCGGCGATCAAGCTCTGGAGCGACACGCAGAAGATGCAGGCCGACCGCAAGCGCGCCGTCTACGAGCTGACCAAGGCCAAGACCCGCGCCTACTTTCACGACCGGTCCAAGGCCGACCCGCTGATCGACTCCCTGAAAGTCGACTCCTTCAACGACATGGCCTTCTGGGCCATCGTCACCCAGTTCACCCCGGCCTTCGATCTGAGGCCCGGCCTGAAGAACGTGAAGGCGCCGGTGCTGGTGATTCACGGCAAGTCCGACCCGCTGGAGACCGCCCAGGAAGTGCACGAGGCCTTCCCCGGCTCGCGCCTGGAGATCATCGAGGAGGCGGGGCACTTTCCGTGGCTGGAGCAGCCGGAGAGGTTCTATCGGGTTCTGGGGGAGTTT
>JBIOTX010000014.1:0-4384 GCA_044866315.1 Thermoanaerobaculia bacterium
ATTTGATTCTCCTGGCCGGCGCTGCCGGCACTCCTCCAATCACCGACGCCAAGACACACGTCGGGCCGAGGAAGAAAGCTAAGAGGAGTGAGTCCAGAAGATCTGACTTAGTTCAGACGGACTGAAGAGGCGGGGAAGATTCCCCGACATTCACTCACAATACACGCATCAACGTCGAATGTATATGTAATTCGCGAGCTTGCGCGCCGGTTGCATAGAGAGACTAAGGGCAACTCGACCTCAGGCGCTCGCAAATCCATTTCCGTGAGTCGCGTCCGGTTGTTTCGGCCTCGGAGCAACCGCGATGAAAACACTCGAGACGACTTCCTCACCTCACCCACACAAGCCTTCCATCGACGTTCCGATCATGAGTTTTCTCATGCTGACGCCGGTGGTCGGCATCGCCGGCACGGCGGTCTACACGTACCTGAACGGCTTCGCGCTCTGGATGCCTCTGTTGGCTCTGGGCATGTACCTCGCCGTCGGCATTTCGATCTGCGCCGGCTACCACCGCTTTTTCTCCCACAAGAGCTATGAAGCGGCGCGTCCGGTACAGCTCTTCTACGCCGTCTTCGGGGCCATGGCCGCGCAGAACTCGATCCTCTCGTGGGCGTCGAGCCATCGCACGCACCATCAGTACGTCGACCGGGACTGGGATCCGTACAGCATCAAGCGCGGCTTCTGGTGGGCACACATCCTGTGGATCTTCCACAGACATGACGCTCCCGACGTCGAGGGGAACGCCCCCGACCTCCTGAAGAACCCGATCGTGCAGTGGCAGCACCGCTGGTACAAGGTCCTGGTCATCGCGGGCGGGTTCGGCCTGCCCACGCTCATCGGGGCGCTGTTCGGCGACGCCCTGGCCGGGCTCCTGTGGGGCGGATTCCTGCGCCTGGTGGTGATCCATCACACCACGTTCTTCGTCAACTCGCTCGCTCATTACGTCGGCAAGCCGAGCTTCGACGCCCGGGTCTCGGCACGGGACAACTGGGGCGTCGCCCTCCTCACCCTCGGAGAGGGCTATCACAGCTTCCACCACCGGTTCCCGGCCGACTTCCGCAACGGCATCCGCTGGTTCCATTGGGATCCGGCCAAATGGTTCATCGCCACGTTGCGCGTGCTGGGGCTGGCCAGTGATCTCCGGTCGACGACGGCCCCTCAGGTGGAGCAGGCGCGCATGCAGGCGGCCCTGCAGGTCATCCAGCCGCAGCTCGCCGGTGTCCCCGATTCCATCGCCGAGGAAATCAACCGTCTCCTCACCAGCGCGAAAACGCATCTGGCCGCGGCACGCGCGCTCTGGCGCCGATACATCGCCGAGCGTTCGGCCGGTGCCTCGACCGCGTGGAGGAGCACGCGCCAGGCAGCGCGACAGCACCTTCGACTAGGCCGCCGTCATTGGAGGCAGGCCTGCAAGACGGCGAGGTCGACGATCCGCAGCGAGACTGCGGCGGCAGCGATCGGGTGACCATTCACTGCGTGACCGATGAATCCTCCTCAGTTCAGTGCATTGCGCAGGCTCTGCAGGTGCTCGCGCAGGATCAGTCCTGACGGAGCGGGAGTGTTGGTGAACGACGCCGCGGGCATGGCCAGCAGCGCGTTGGTGCGGATGTTGTTGATCCGGGTCATGAGCGACGTGAAGTCTTCGTCCTCGACGACCTTTGCTTGGAGCGACGAGAGCAGCAGCTCGGCCGGCGTGTACTGCTGCGGCGCGCCGACGGCATCACAGAGGCCGTTGACGGCTTGGCGCAGCTCGATCAGATGCTGGGCTTTGACCGTGGTGAATGCCGGCGGCGTAGCCAGGACTTCGTACGTGTGGCTGTTGACGTTCGCAAAGTCGTTGTTGCTCGGCGGCGACATGGCCCAGTTGGGATCCTGCAGGTACTGCACGCCGGCCGCGGACAGGACCCGGTAGACGACCATTCCGCCCGGAGCGGATGGCGTCTCGCTGAAGTTCGTGCTCGGAGCGTCGACGACTCCCGCGCGCGTCCACGCCTGGCCCGAGACCTTGCGCTGGATCTCGTACTTTTCCGCCCCCGTCACGGCCGACCAGGTCACGGTGACGCTCGTGCCGCTGGCCGTGGCGATCACGTTCGAGGGAGCGCCGGGCCGCGGGACGACCACGGCGATGTCCGTGTCCGCCGTGCCGCAGGAGTTGGTGGCCCGCGCCCAGTACGCGCGTCGCACGGCGGAGGCGGGAGCCTGGAAGGTGGTTGACGTCGCGCCGGCGATGGGAGTCGAGGAGAACGCGCCGCGCTTGTAGGTCGCGTAGTCGAAGTCGGAGTTCACCTCGTACCACTGGATGGTGGGAGACGAGGTGCCGCTGGCGGCCATGGTCAGCGCCGTCGGCCCGGAAACGGCGGCAGCCGTCGAGTCGGGATGGTCGGTGATGTTTACGTCGCCGAGGCGGAGCAGGGCGTTGGGCGTGCCGGTGATGAGGTTGCTGTCGTGGTCGAAGCTGTTGAGCGTCGCCGGATCCAGGATGGGAAGCGTGTTGGCGAGCAGCGTGGTCCGCACCTGCACGGGCGTGAAGGTCGGATTGCTCTGCAGCACCCGCGCGGCGAAGCCGGCCACGATCGGCGCGGACCACGAAGTCCCGCTGGCGCGGCCGCCGCGCACGCGGTTGTCGCGGTAGGCATTGGCCGCGTCGGTCCTGGCCAGGAACTGGTTCTTCGCCGGCACGAACAGGGTCACGCACGGCCCGGCGTTGGACCCGCCCTGGAACCCCGTATAGGTGGTGTGTCCCGGATTGCCAGACTCGGTGGCGGTGGTGTTGCTGCAGACGTTCGAGGAGTCGCCGGGACCGCAGATCCAGCGCGCGTCGCACACGCCTTTGGTCTGGTCGTAGGCCGGCTCCACGCCCCACGGAGAAAACGGCGGCAGTCTCGGTCCGTCGGCTTCGACGGCACCGGGGACATCTTGGAGATTGACCGTCCAGGGCCGGTTGAGGAGCATCGACCCGCCGGCGGTGATGACGTTGTTGGCCACCGACGGATCGGGATTGTTGAGCGACATCCGTCCGGGGCTGGTGTCGCAGGCATTGCCGTTCTGGTTGTTCGCCGACGCCACCACGGTGATGTTGTTCGCCAGCAGATTGCGGATCGCCTGCTCGACCGTGTTCCCTGCTCCGGCCACGTCGGGGGCGGTGGCCACGCGGTAGGTGCTGAGCGTGACCACGGCATGGCTCTTCGGCCCGGTGTTGGACGGGGAGAGGATCCAGTTCAACCCGTCGATGAGGTTCTGGGTGGTGGAGCTCTTGTTCTCATACTCCGTGGGCGGGACCACGAGCCAGGTGATCTGACCGTCGACTTTCGTCGCGTTCGGCGCGATCGGCCAGCCACCGGGATCGGTCCCGGCGGAAAAGCCGCTGTTGAGGGCGCGATACAACTCCCCCGCCGAGGTGCCGCTGTTCGGGGAGCGGTACATGGTCTCGTTCTGCTGGTAGAAGTGAGCGGAGATCCGCTCGCGCCCGGACCATTGATCGCAGCGGGCCACCTTAACCGGGACGATGGTGACGTTCTTGGCGACGCCGACGCGCTTGCCGCCGAGGGCCGAGGCCACCGAGGTCCCGTGACCGCTCAGGAACACCTCGGCCTGAAACAGCGACTGCTCGAAGAAGAACGTGGCCGGCAGGGCGAAGCCCATGCAGGGGTCGTCGGCGGGCATGAGGTCGCTGGTGGAGTTGAAGCCGGACTGGACCCGGAAGCCTGACGGCGCGAACTCCTGATGATTGCGGTTCACGCCCGTGTCGACGACGTAGACGGTCACGCCCGAGCCGTCCGTGCAATACGAGTAGCTGGAGTTGGGCGTGGCGTAGTTCTGATCGCCGCGGTCGAGATGCCAGAGCCGGTTGTCCGGCACGGTCGTCGTACACGTTCCCGCCGTGGGATCGCAGGTGATGGGATTGATGTTGGTCTGGTGCGTCGCCGAGAGATACCAGGGAGCGTTCTCTTCGACGTACTTGACCTTCGGATTGCGGCTGAGCGCGGCGGCCCGCCCCTCGGGCATGACCGCGAAGAAGGCCTTGACCGCGTGCGACCATACCTTCTCGACGCGCGCGCCGTGCGCGGCGGCGAGCTGGCGAGCGACGTCCAGGACCTGCTCGGGCAGGACGTCCTCCTCCAGGACCACGATGTACTCGTCCTTGATCCGGTCGGGTCCGACGCGAACGATCCTGTCCTTCGCCTGCCCCGCCGCTGCCGCGGCGACGATGAGGGTCAGTGAGAACAGGAGGCAGCGGGTGCCTCGCATGAAGGTCTCCCTCCTTTACTTCACCGCCTGCCGCACCTCCTGCCAGTGGGACGCTTTGATGAGCGTGGTTCCGGGGACGAGCGTCTCCGCGAAGCCGGGAGGGGACAGTGCGAGTTGGTTGTAGGCGGCGACGAGA
>JBIOTX010000015.1:0-35377 GCA_044866315.1 Thermoanaerobaculia bacterium
CGCAGCGTCTGGCCAGACAGCGCAAGACCGCGCACCTGGCTCCGCACGTCGCCGACATGCGCCGTGCGCTGGGACGCGGCAGGAAGAAGTCGCCCGAAGCGCTTGCGCAGCAGGCGGCGGCGAGGGCCGCGAAGGCGGCCGAGCAGGCGGCGAAGGCCGCGGTCAAGGCGGCGAAGACGCCGGCCTAGCCGCAGGCCGACGAACCCCGCGCAGTAAGGACCCGAAGCGGGCGCGTCGCAGGACGCGCCCGCTTTTTCATGGTCTTCGCGCGCGCCTGCCGAGGAGACGGAAGACGGGCGCGGCGTAGGCGTGCACGAGCCGCTTCGGGAGGCGGTAGAGCATGCGCAGCAGCGGCCGGGCCGGCGTCTTCATCAGCGGTCTGACCAGCCGCACGCCGGCGGCGAGGAGCGCTGAGCCGGTCCGCCAGCGACGCCGCGCGTCCGCGCGCGCCGCGGTGACGACGTCCGGATCGAGGTGAATCATGAACGTCGTCCGGTCGGCCCCCGCCGGCTCCACCGCCGCCCAGGCCGCGTTGAACTGAGCGTAAAACGCTTCCTTCGTGGCCTCGCGAATGCCCCGCAGTTCCGGATCGATGGTCCGTTTCGACGGACGCAGGCCGCGACCGATGGTCGGATTGACGTTGATCTCCCACGGCTGCACGCGGCCGTCTTTGATCGAGTAATCGATGCGGCCGTAGTCGATCCGGGCGATGGCGAAGATCTCCGCGAGCTCCCGCTCGTGTGGGTTGGTCCGCACGTACTCCAGCTCCTCCTCGGCCATGGCCATCGTGAACTCGTTGCCCCCGAACTTCAGCATCCAATGCCGCCCGCAGCTGAGGCTGCGCGGCACGATCCGGCCGTCGACGTTGAAGGCCGCGTACTTGCGATACCAGCCGCCCGCGTCGGCGGTGTCGCAGAACTCGACCACCATCAGGTCGCCGAGCGATCGCCCGAGAGCCATGGCCCGCCCGATCCACGTCTCGACTTCACTCTGAGTGTGGAGCAGCGGCGAGAGCGCGCCGTCATGCGAGCGCTCCGCGCGCACAAAAACCGGAAAGCGCAGGCCGCTCAGGTCGTCCGCGGCGCGCATGCTGCGGAAGTTGCTGCGCCCCTGCCGCCAGAGCTCCGCGTGCAGATCGAAGCGCCGCAGCACGCGCTCGGGATCGTTGAGGATGCGCACGCCCTCGACGCCGCGCAGTTGCGCGGCCAGCTCGCGGATGAAGCGCTCCATCGGCGGCGCGACCTCCTCGATCGTGGAAAAGACGTACGTGCCGCGCTCGAAGCGCGTCTCGTCCAGCAGCGCCTCGTAGCGCAGGATGCGCATCTTCGACTCGGCCAGCGCGCGACCCCAGTATTCGAGGTACTCACTGAACATCCATCGGCCGGCCAGCGTCAGGTAGTGAATCATCCGCAACCCTCGGGCGATGCATTTGCGCGTTCCACAGCCGCCTGTAGGTGGGGCAGCCGTCGAGCAGCTCGGTGTGCCTCCCCTGCCCCACCACCCGCCCGCCCTCCAGCACCACGATGCGCGACGCGTTGCGCACGGTGGCCAGACGATGGGCCACGGACACCGCCAGCCTTCCCGCCACCAGCCGGTCCACCGCCCGCTGCACCCGGGCCTCGGCATACGGATCGAGACTCGACGTCGCCTCGTCGAGCAGGAGAATGGGCGCGTTCTTCAGGAAGGCCCGGGCGATGTTCACGCGCTGCGCTTCGCCGCGCGACAGCGCCCGCCCGCCATGACCGACCAGCGTGTCGTAGCCGTCGGGCATGGCCATGATGTCGTCGTGGATCTCCGCCGCCCGCGCCGCCTCCTCCACCTCGGCATCGGTGGCCTCGGGGCGGCCGCGCCGGATGTTCTCGGCGATCGTCGCACTGAAGAGAAACGGATCCTGGGCGACGAGCGCCATCGTGCCATGGACGTCCCCGAGGCGGAGGTCGCGGAGGTCGGCGCCGTCGAACTGCACGGCACCCGACGTCGGATCGTAGAAGCGCGCCAGGAGGTTGAGCAGCGTCGTCTTCCCGCCGCCGGACGGCCCGACGATGGCCAGCGTTTCTCCCGCGCGGGTCTCGAACGAAATGTCGTCGAGGATCGTGCAGCCGTCGATGGCCAGGCCCACGTTGCGCATGGCGATGCTCGCCGGCGCGGCAGGAAGCGCACGGGCATCGGGACGATCGCGCACTTCGGGCATCGTGCGCAGGAGCGCATCGATGTTGGCGACGCTGGCGCCGTGGCGCTGGATGTCGAGCCAGGCCGTGTTGATGTTGTTCAGCGGTCCCTGCACGGCGCGCGCGGCGAGGAGGAACGCGAGCAGCTCCGGCCAGCCGATCCGCCCCGACATCACCTGGAAGCCGCCGGCAATGACGACGGCAACGATGTTGATGCCGGCCATCGACTCCAGCGCCACGCGGGCCAGCGCGCGCGTCTTCTCCATCGCCGCCAGCTCGTCGAAGTACTGCCGGTTGCGATCGCTGGTCCGCTTCGCCTCGGCATCCTCGGCCTCGTACACCTTGATGATGCGGATGCCTTGCAGCAGCTGCAGGAGCATATCGAACACGAGGACGCTCTTCCGCCGCACGCCGAAGGAGCGCGTGAGCGTGCGCCGCGCGTAGATCGTGATCGGCACCGCGGCGACGGGGATGAGCAGGAACGCCCACACGGCGAGGGAGGGGCTGAGGCTCACCGCGACGGCGATGAGACCGATGGCTTGGGCGGCTTCGAAGAGAAGCTGCGCGGCGGCGATGGTGACGAGGCGCAGGTTCCCCGTGTCCTGCCGCACGCTCTGCACCAGGTCGCCGTGCGTGCGGCCGTCGAAGAACCCGACCGAGAGGCCGAGGATGTGGCGGATGAGGCGGTTCATCGTGCCGAGCTCGATGGCGGTGACGATGCGCTGCTCGGTAATGCGCGTGTCGTACGCCAGCGCCGCGGCGCCGAGCAGCGCGGCGAGCAGCAGGGCGACGACCGGCCAGAGCGAGCCGCCGCCTTTCGTCAGAAATCGATGGATGAGCAGGATCGAGAACGACGTCAGCGCCGCCCGGCCGAGCGACGCGGCGGCGAAGCGAAGGGAGAGGCCCGGCTCACGGCGCAGGAGGCGGAACGGAAGGGCGAGCGCCTGCCTCATGCCGCGCTTTCGGAGGTGAGGCTCGGAACGCCGTCATCGTCATCGACCTCTTCGGCGCCGCGGCTCGATCGCGAGAGCAGCGTGGCCACCGACATGTTGCCGGTGACGTTGAGCACGGTCTTGAGGATGTCCGGGGCCATCGACGTCGCCTCGAGGACGATGATGCCTTCCAGCGGAATGCCGGCCGCGACGTACGCCGGCAGCGTGCTGAACGCCGTCCCTCCCTGCGGCACGCCGGCCGCGCTGAAGCTGAGGATGATCACCGTGGCCAGAAAGATGGCGAACGTGCCGGGCCCGATGCTGATGCCGTAGATGTGCGCGAGAAACAGCAGCTTGACCGTCGCCGAGACGGTGCGATTCAACTTGAACACCGACACACAGAGCGGCAGCACGAACCCGGTGAACCGCGCCGGCAGCCCGAGATGATCCGTGCCGCCCTGCACCAGCGCTGGCAGCGCCGCGATCGACGACTGCGTGCTGACCGCCACGAGCTGGGACGGCGCGACCGCCCTGGCGAACGTGCGCATCGACGTCCGGCCGAGGATGGCCGTGATCGGGTACAAGAGCAGCGTGCAGAGGGCGAGGAGCGCGCAAACCAGCACGATGAACGCCGTCATCATCCCCGCCGCCGCCCCACCGGCGTGCAGTGCCGAAACGTACGTCAACCCGAACACGCCGATCGGTGTGCCGAGCAGAATCCAGCGCACCACGATCAGCATCGCTTCCGCGAGCTCCTGGAAGAGCCGCGTCAGCGGCGCGCGCCGCTCCTCCGGCAGCCGCGTCACCGCCGCGCCGAAGACCGCGGTGAAGAGCAGGATCGGGAGAATCTCGCCCTTCCGCGCCGCTTCGACGAGATTGCTCGGCAGCGCGGCTTCACGCTCGCGCGCCGCTTCCGCCGGCACGACCGTCCCTTCGAGCGACGCCACCATCGCCGGATCGACCTTGTAGAGCGCGAGCATCGGCGGCGTGACCATCGCCGTGAAGACCCCGGCAATCGCGAGCATGGCCACGAACAGCACCACCGCCCGCACCCCCAGCCGCCCCACCGCCGCCCCCGCCCCGGCCCCGACGATCGCCGACAGCAACTGCCCGGCGATGAGCGGCAGGAGCGTGAACTGCAGCGCCGCCAGCCACACCGCGCCGAGCGGCCTCACGACCATCTCGACCCAGCCGAATGCGGGTGCGTGCGACGCGTGCCCGAGCATGCCGAGGGCCAGCCCGAGGACGAGAGCGATGAGGGACCACGTTGCCAGGGAGAGCCGGCGACCGGGCATTCGGGCGACAGTATGCAGGCAAGCGCGGCGATTGTGACGCGCGGAGGCGCCTGGGACAGCTTTGATGCATCATTCCGATACCACGGAGGCGATGGTGGCGAACCTGCTGCTGCGAGATCTCGACGAAAAAGTGCTTGAACGTCTGAAAGCCGCGGCAAAAGCGCATCGGCGGTCGCTGCAGGCCGAGATCCACGATCTTCTCGCCCAGGCAAGCGCGCGAAGCCTCGCCGAAACGAGACGTTTGTCTGCGCGATGGCTGAAACGGCTGCAGGGACGAGTGCACTCGGACAGCGTCGCCCTGATTCGGGAAGACCGCGACCGATGAGGCGCCGTCGTCGACGCGAGTCGTCATCCAAATCGCCGTGAACACGACGCCATGCCGTGCGCTTGCAACGACGCACGTGCGATCGCACTCATCACGTCGCGCTCGGTTCTTCCATGCGCTGCAGTCGTTTCCCGACCTGGCCGGATCGATCGAGCTTCTCGCGTAATCCTCCCACCCATGAAGCTCCTCGCCGCCATCCCATGGATCAACGGCTCTGTGACAAACCTCGCGAAGACCCGCCCCTATAATCCGCCCCATGCGCAAAGCTCTCGCCGCACTCCTCCTCTTCGCCGCGACGTCGCTCTTCGCCGGAGACATTCCCGGCCTCACTTCCAAGAAGCTGGCGAATGGTCTCGAGGTGATCGTCATCGAGAATCATGCGGTTCCGCTGGTCACGATCGAAGTGGCGGTGAAGAGCGGCGGGTTCGTGGAGACGCCCGAATACAGCGGGCTGTCGCATCTCTACGAGCACATGTTCTTCAAAGGGAATCGGGCCATTCCCAATCAGGAGGCGTATCTCAAACGTCTGCGCGAGCTGGGCGCGTCGTGGAACGGCACGACGCAGACGGAGCGGGTGAACTACTACTTCACCGTGCCGTCGCCGAATCTGCGCGAGGGCGCGGTGTTCATGCGCGACGCGCTCATGTCCCCGCTGTTCCAGCAAAAGGAGCTCGAGCGCGAGCGAGTCGTGGTCCTCGGCGAGTTCGACCGCAACGAAGCCAATCCCCAGTTCCACCTCGCGCGCGAGGTCGACCGCAAGCTCTGGTACCAGCACTTCTCGCGCAAGAACGTCATCGGCGATCGCATCGCCCTGGCGAAGACCACGCGCGAGCAGATGCAGACGCTGAAGGACCGCTACTACGTTCCGAACAATTCCGCGCTGCTCTTCTCGGGAGACGTGAACCCCGCGGAGGCGTACGCGCTGGCCGAGGAGCTGTTCGGCGAGTGGAAGGCGACGAAGAATCCGCACGAGCTCTATCCGGTCCCGCCGCATCCGCCGCTCAAACAGAGCTCGACGATCGCCGTCATTCAGCCGGTCAAGACCGCGACGGTGCAGGTGGCATGGCATGGACCGTCGATGACCGGGGACGTCCCGGCGACGTTCGCCGCGGACGTGCTGTCGTTCATCCTCTCCCAGCCCAACTCGCGCTTCCATCGCAATCTCATCGACAGCGGCCTGTTCGACTTCGCGACCGTCTTCTACTTCTCGCAGGTGCATACCGGCCCGATCAACGCGTTCGGCCAGACCTCCCCGGAGCGTCTCGACAAAGCGCACGCGGCGCTGCTGAGCGAGATCAGCCATTTCACCGACCCCGACTACTTCACCGACGAAGAGCTGAAGTTCGCGAAGGACCAGCTCGAGGTCTCGGAGATCTACGGCCGCGAGCGCCCCACCGACTTCGTGCACACGGTGTCGTTCTGGTGGTCCACCGGCGGACTCGATTACTACCGCAACTATCTCGACAACCTGCGCAAGGTCACGCGCGCCGACGTCCAGAATTACGTGCGCCGGTACATCGCCGGCAAACCGTCCGTGACGGGCGTGCTGGTCTCCGACGAGAATCGCGGAAAGATCGCCCTGCTGAAAAACGCCGAGGTCGTGCGGCCGGTGTCCGGCTCCTCGGCCACGGAGATGAAAGCGGAGGCCGGAGCCGCGCCGACGGAGGAGTTTGACGTCGACGGTCTGCACGTGATCCTGCGACGCAATCCATCGACCGAGGTCGTGAGCGCGAAGGCGTTTCTGCAGGGCGGTCTGGCCTTCGCCGGACGGCAGCGCGCCGGACTGGAGCTCCTGATGCTGCAGATCGCGGAGAAGCAGAGCGAGAAGTATCCGAAGGAGAAAATGGCCCGCGAGCTGACGCGCCTCGGCGCGCAGCTCAGCAGCAGCGCGGGGCAGGATTATTCGACGTTCACGCTGACCTGTCTGCGGCGGAGCTTCGCCGAGAGCATGGACATCTTCCTCGACGCGCTCGTGCATCCGGTGTTCAACGACAGCGAGCTCGCGCTCGCGCGCGAGCGCCGTCTGAGCGCGCTCAAAGGCGAGACGGAGAATCCCGACGCCTGGATCGAGCGCCTTTCGGTCGAGAACATCTACGGCGATCATCCCTTCGCCGCCAATCCCCTCGGCACCGAGGCACTGGTGAATGCGGCGACGCCGAAGCAACTGCGCGAACTGCACGCGTCCACCGTGACGCGCTCGCGGCTGCTGCTCGTCGTGGTCGGGAACGTCACCCGCGCCGAGGTCGAGAGCGTGCTGCGGCCGGTGGTGAAAACGCTGCCCGCAGGCGACTATCGTCCGAGCGACGTCGCCGCGATCCCGAATGCGGACCGCGCGGCGACGAAGCTCGTCGCGCGCGATCTGCCGACGGTGTACGTCAGCGGGCTCTTTCCCGCGCCGAACCCGAAGAGCGACGACTACGCGGCCATGCTCGTGGCGATGAACATCCTCAGTGATCGCCTCTTCGAGGAGGTCCGCACCAAGCGCAATCTCTCCTACGCGGCATTCTCCGGACTGCGCCGGCGCGGCGCCGCCATCGGACAGCTCTACACGAGCACGCCCGACCCGAATGCGGCCGTGCGCGTGATCCGCGATGAGGTCGAGAAGATGCGCACGACACCGGTGAGCGAGACCGAGCTGAAGGATCAGGTGCGCCAGATGAAGACGCAGACGCTGATGAATCTCCAGACCGGGAATGACATCGCCCAGTCCCTCGGCGACTGGGAACTGCTGAGCGGCGACTGGTCGATGATCGAGGCCGTGCTGGCGAAGCTCGACTCGGTCACGCCGGAACAGGTGCGCCGGGCGATGGAGAAGTACGCGCACCACGTCGACTTCGCGCTGCTCGGCAAAGTCGACGGAGTGGATACGAAACTGCTGGAGTCGTTCTAGGCCTCCGGCCTGTCAGGCCGGAGGTGCCCAGCGGCCGCGGAGGGGGATCCACTCCGCACCGGATGCTCATCGTCCGCCGCTGACAGACAATTTTTCCGGAGTGCGGTAGATTCATCCGCAGAAAGGGGATTCCATGCGTAAAGGTCTCGTTCTTACTGCATTCGCCTTCGCGTTCGTGCTCCTCGCCGCCTCCTCCGCCTCCGCACAGTGCACGTTGACGGTCGAGACGGAAAGCATTGGACCCTTCTTCGTCAACGTACACTCCAACTTCCAGATCGAAGCCGTGAGCGGCACGCCGCCCTACAAGTTCGAGAGCATCGGCGATCCATTGCCGGAAGGCCTGCACCTCACGCCCAGCGGCCGCATCGTCGGCAAGCCGGAGGAGGAGGGGAACACGATCATCCTCGTCTTCATCACCGACGCCGCCGGCTGTACCCTCGGCGTCGCCTACGATCTGACCGTCAACCCGGAGCCATGAACCGCGCGTTGCTGTTCGCCGGCACCTCGCGTGCCGGCGACGGCAGGGAGTAACCGCTTCGCCGCGGAACATCCTCAGCGATCGCCTCGTCTGATCCCAGCGACCCCGCCACCCGAAACCCCGCGACCCCCGCAACCGTAAATACGCGCATGTCACCCGAACTGCGCATTTCCGGCCTGTCCAAGACCTACCCCAACGGGGTCCAAGCCCTCCAGAACATCAACCTCACCATCCCCACCGGCATGTTCGGCTTGCTCGGGCCGAACGGGGCGGGGAAGTCGACGCTGATGCGGACCATCGCCACGCTGCAGGAGGCGGACGAAGGGTCGATCACCCTCGGCTCGATGGACGTCCTGAGGCAGAAGGATCAGGTCCGGCGGGTCCTCGGCTATCTGCCGCAGGAGTTCGGGGTGTACCCGCGCGTGAGCGCGGAGGCGCTGCTCGATCACTTCGCCATCCTCAAAGGGATCCACAACCGCAAGGAGCGCAAGGAGGTAGTGGCCGCGCTGTTGCAGCGCACGAATCTCTACGACGTCCGCAAGCAGAACCTCGGCACGTTCTCGGGCGGCATGCGCCAGCGCTTCGGCATCGCCCAGGCCCTGCTCGGCAACCCGAAGCTGATCATCGTCGACGAGCCGACGGCGGGACTCGATCCCGGCGAGCGCGTCCGCTTCCATAACCTTCTCGCCGAGATCGGCGAGAACGTGATCGTCATCCTCTCCACGCACATCGTCGAGGACGTGAGCGACCTGTGCAGCCGGATGGCCATCATCTCCCACGGGCGGGTGGTGGCGGAATCCGATCCGGCGGTCGCGGTGGAACGGATCGGCGGGAAGGTGTGGCGGCGGGTGGTCGAGAAAGGCGAGCTGGCGATGATGCAGCGCGACCATGCCGTCATCTCCACCCGGCTGGTCGGCGGCAAGACCGTCGTGCACGTCTTCAGCGACGAGCGTCCCGAGGGATTCGAGGCCGTCGATGCCTCGCTCGAGGACGTGTACTTCTCGACCCTGCATCGGACGGAGGCGGCCTGAGTGTTCAAAGCCATCGCCTCCTTCGAGATCAAGTACCACCTCAAAGGCCCGCTGTTCTACACCCTCTTCCTGATCTATTTCCTCTTGACGTTCTTCGCCGTGACCAGCACGGCGGTGACGATCGGCGGGGCGATCAGCAACATCCATCGCAACTCGCCCTACGTGGTCATGCAGATCCTGCTGATCATGAGCATCTTCGGCACGCTGACGACGACGGCGTTCGTGGCCGACTCCATTCACCGCGACTTCGCGATGAACACGGACTCGCTCTTTTTCAGCTCGACGATGAAGAAGTGGCATTACGTGGTCGGCCGCTTCACCGGCTCGTTCATCGTGGCCGTGCTGGTCTACCTCGGCGTGGTCACGGCGATCATGCTCGGGAGCGTGGCGCCCTGGGTGCCGAAGGAGGAGCTGGGGCCGATCCAGCTGTTCCCGTATCTCTTCTCGCTGGCCGTGCTGGTCATTCCCAACCTGCTGCTGGTGGGGGCGATCTTCTTCGCCGTGGCGGCGCTCACGCGCAGCCTCATGGCCACGTACGCCAGCGTGGTGGGCCTGTTCGTCCTCTACGGCATCTCCGGCTACTACACCAGTGACCTGGAGAGCCAGACTCTGGCCGGACTGCTCGATCCATTCGGCCTCAACTCGTTCTTCCTGGCGACGCGCTACTGGACCGTGTTCCAGAAGAACACGCAGGTGATCCCGCTGGAGGGCATCTATCTGTGGAACCGGCTGCTCTGGATCGCCGTCGCCGCCGCGGTGGTGGGCCTGGCGTACTGGTTGTTCGACTTCAGCACCGGCACGCGCAAGGCTCGCCGCCGGGCGCTTGCGGGCGACACCGGAGCAGACGCGCAGCCGATGGAACGGATCGCGCCGCCGCTGCCGCGCGTTGCGCAGCTCTTCGGCCGGAGAGCGTCCTTCCGGCAGCTGCGCGCCGCCACGCGCATGGAGGCGCGCAGCATCCTGAAGAGCATCCCCTTCTGGGTCATGCTCGCCCTGGGCGTCTTCTTCGTCTCGGCCAACGCCATGGACCTCGACATCTTCGGCACGTCGGTGTATCCGCGGACGCGGGAGATGGTCGACGCCATCTGGGGAAGCTTCGGCCTGTTCGCGCTCCTCATCGCCGCGTTCTACGCGGGGGACTCGGTCTGGCGCGAGCGGACGCTGAAGCTCAGCGACGTGCACGACGCGATGCCCGTCCCGACCTGGGTGCAGTGGTCGGCGAAGCTGCTGTCGCTGGTGCTCATCGTCTTCACCACCCTCCTGGCGGCGGTGCTGACCACGATCGTGATCCAGACCGCGCAGGGGTATCACAACTACGAGATCCCGGTGTACGTGAAGGGCATCTTCGGACAGGTGGGCGGGCGGCTGGCGCTGATGGCCGGCCTGGCCTTCCTGATGCAGGTCTTCTTCAACCACAAAATGGCCGGGTTCCTGGGCATGATGCTCTGGTTCGTGCTCAACGGCGCGCTGCCCCGGCTCGGGGCGGAGCACGTGCTCTACCGGTACGCGGCGCTCCCGCCGTTCGAGTACTCGGACATGAACGGCTACGGCCATTTCGCCAGGCCGCTCCTCTGGACGAATCTCTACTGGCTCGTGTTCGTGGGGCTGATGCTGGCCGTCGGGCATCTCTTGTGGGTCCGGGGAACGGAAACGCGGCTGCGCCAGCGGCTGCAGATCGCGCGGCAGCGTTTCAACGGCCGGATCGGCGCGACCATCGCCGTGCTACTGCTCGCCTTCGTCTCGACGGGCTGCTACATCTACTACAACACCAACGTCCTCAACACCTACCGCACCCAGAAGGAGCAGCAGAAGCTGCAGGCGGACGCGGAGAAGAAATACAAAAAGTACGAGGGCATCCCCCAGCCGCGCATCGTCGACGTGAAGGCGGACGTGGACATCCATCCGGAGAAACGCGCCGTCTACATCCGCGGCACGTACCAGGCCGTCAACAAGAGCGGCGTACCGATCCGCGACCTGCACGTGACCTGGAACACGGCGACGCTCACCTCGTTCGACCTGTCGGTTCCCAACGCCAAGATCAAGAGCGACGACCGCGAGCTCGGCTACCGCATCTATACCTTGGGCCGGCCGCTCGCGCCCGGTGAGGCGCTGACGGTCCGGTTCAAGACCGCGTTCGAGGCCAAAGGCTTCACGAACGGGCCGGCGAACAACAACGTCGTCGCCAACGGGACGTTCATCAACAACTTCGGCTACTTCCCGCTCTTCGGCTACAACTCCCGGGTCGAGCTCCAGGACCGGAACGAGCGCCGGAAGAACGGCCTGAAGCCGCTCGAGCGCCTGAGGCCCCCCACGGACATGAAGGCGCGCGGGGAAAACCAGCTCAGCAGCAGCGACTGGATGAACCTCGACACCACCGTGAGCACGAGCGCCGACCAAATCGCCCTCGCCCCGGGATATCTGCAGAAGGAGTGGACGGCGAACGGGCGGCGCTACTTCCACTACAAGACCACCTCCCCGATCCTCGGTTTCTGGGCCTATCTGTCAGCCGACTACGAGGTGAAGCGCGACCAGTGGAACGACGTTCCCATCGAGATCTACTACGACGCCGAGCATCCCTACAACGTGGACCGGATGATCTACGCGGTGAAGAAGTCCCTCGACTACTTCACGGCCAACTTCTCGCCGTATCAGCACAAGCAGGTGCGCATCCTGGAGTTCCCGCGCTACGCGCGCTTCGCCCAGTCGTTCCCGAACACGATCCCCTACTCCGAGTCGATCGGCTTCGTCGCCGACCTGCGCGACAAGGACGAGATCGACTACGTCTTCTACGTGACCGCGCACGAGATCGCGCACCAGTGGTGGGCGCATCAGGTCATCGGCGGCAACGTCCAGGGCTCGACCATGATCGTGGAGACCATGGCCCAGTACTCCGCGCTGATGGTGATGGAGAAGGAGTACGGCAAGGCCCAGATGCAGCGCTTCCTGCGCTACGAGCTCGATCGCTACCTGGGATCCCGCGGCAACGAGACCATCGCCGAGATGCCCCTGATGCTGGTCGAGAACCAGGACTACATCCACTATCGCAAGGGAAGCCTGGTCATGTACGCGCTGCGCGACTACATCGGCGAGGAGCGGGTGAACCGCGCCCTGGCGAAGTTCATCCGGGACTACGCCTACTCCGGCCCGCCCTACACCACCGCGACCGAGCTGGTGAAGTACTTCCGCGCCGAGGCCCCGCCGCAATACCAGGAAGTCATCACCGACCTCTTCGAACGGATCGTCCTCTACGACCTGAAGACCAGCGAGGCCAGCGCCACCCGGCGCGCCGACGGCAAGTACGTCGTGAAGTTCACCGTCGCCTCGACCAAGCTGCGCTCGGACGGGAAGGGTGAGGAGAAGCGGGTGCCGCTCAGCGATTGGATCGACATCGGCGTCTTCGCCGAGGGGAAGAAGAACGCCCTCGGTAAGCCGCTGTTCGTCGAGAAGCGGCGGATCACCAGGCCGCAGGAGACGTTCGAGGTGGTGGTGGACGCGAAACCGGCTCGGGCGGGCATCGATCCGTTCAACAAGCTGATCGACCGGGATCCGAAGGACAACACGAAGGGGTTATAACGACTCCAACGCCATCACCATCCCTCCCGCCGTCAGCAGCCCCACCAGCGTCGCCGCGATGAGGCTGAAGCGCGTGCGCTCGTGCACGTGCGGGAGGAGATCGCTCGCGCCGAGGTACAGGAGGAACCCGGCGAAGAAGGCCAGCTGGTAGGCGAGCATGCGCGGCTCGATGCGCAGGACGCTCGCCAGGAGGGCGCCGAGGACGGGGGCGGAGGCGTCGACGATCAGCAGGGCGATGGTGCGCCACCGGCTGTTGCGCGTGGCCAGCATGAACGTGACCGTGTTCAGGCCGTCGGCGAAGTCGTGGGCCAGGACGGCGATGAGGACGATAAAGCCGACCTCCCTCCCGGCCTGAAACCCGACGCCGATGGCCAGGCCGTCGAGGAAGCTGTGGAAGGAGAGGCCGATCGCGCCGGCCAGGCCGACGTTGTGGTGGTGGCCGGGATGGTCGTGCGACTTCTCGCTGTGGATGATGGTCAGCTTCTCGAGGAGGAAGATGGCCACGAAGCCGGCGATGACGACGAGCATCAGCGAGCGCACTTCGATCGTGTGCTCGCGCGCGATCTCGACGATCTCCGGCACGAGGTCGAGGAAGGCCACGCCGATCAGCAGGCCGGCCGAGAAGGCCATGATCGTGTGCAGGTAGCGCTGATAGCGCCAGGCGAAGGCGCCGCCGGCGAGGGTCATGGCGAAGGCCAGCAGGGCCCAGGCCGCGCTCATGACGACACCACGACCTCGATCTTCCGTTTGTCCAGCTCGGTCATGAACAGGTCGGGCGGGATGCAGCGCTCCTGCGGCAGCGCGCCCTTGGAGGTGGTCTGGTTGCGGGCCATCATCAGTGCCACGATCGAGGCCGGGAACGCGGTCGTGCGCATCATCGCGGAGAGACCGGTCTCGGGGTCGTAGCGATCGATGATGTCGTAGCGAAGGCGCTTGCCGTTGCCGGCGAACTCGACGCGCACGAGGACCACGTCCGGCTGGTCGTGCGGCAGGTTGCGCACGAGCAGGTCGCCGAGGACGCGCCGCGGCTTCACGGCGACTCCGTCGACGGTGAGCGGCTCGCTGCTGCACAGGCCGAGGTCGATCATGGTCTTGAACTTCGCGCAGTGGCCGGGATAGCGGATGGTCTTGTAGTCCAGCTCGCGCACCTTGCCGAGGAAGGTCTCGACCAGGGTCGACGTGCCGCCGGAGGTCTGGAAGGCCTCCATGGTCCCGAACGGCTGCGGGAACTCCAGCGACTCCACCTCGGTCATCGACTCCACGATGGTCACCTTCCCGTTCCGGATCACGCGCGCCGGCTCGATGTACTCGTTGATCAGCCCCTCGACCGAAAACACCATCTGATAATCGAGCGGCGGTTTGGGGTTCTTCGGGAGACCGCCGACGCGGATGTGGATCTCGTCGAGCTTGTCGAACTGCTGCGCGCCGTGCGCGACGAGCACGGCCACCATCCCCGGCGCGAGGCCGCAGTCGGGGATGATGTTCACTCCCGCCGCCCGCGCCTCCGCATCCATGGCCAGCTCCGCGTCGACGACGTCGTTGTTTCCGCCGAGGTCGCAGAAGTGCGTGCCGGCCTGGATGGCGGCGCGGGCGAGGCGCACGTTCAGCCAGTAGTTCACGCAGCTGATCGCCGCGGCATGGCCGCGCATCAGCGCGACCACCGCCTGCTCATCGTTGCAGTCGATCTCGGTGGCGGTGACGCGCTCGCCGTAGCGCGCGGCGATGGCGCGCGCCTTCGAGCCGTCCGCATCGGCGACGGTCACGCCGTCGACGTCGGGTTGGGAGACCAGGTCATGGACCGCGCCGAGCCCCATCCGGCCGGCGCCGAGCACAAGCATTCTCATGGGCGCGCGATTGTAGTTCACGGCCGCAATTCGACGATGGTGATCTCCGGCGTCATGCCCAGGCGGAACGGGACCAGCCAGAAGCCGGTGCCGGTGTTGATGTACATCCGCGTCGTCCGAAAGTCGTAGAGACCCATGTGGTACGGGAGGAACAGGCCGGCCAGGCTGATGCCGAGGGGGCGGAAGCCGAGCTGCCCGCCGTGGGTGTGCGCGCAGAGGACGACCGGCATGCCGCGCTTCCGTGCCTCGTCGATGATCCGCGGCTGGTGCGCGAGCACGAGCGGGATGCTCGCCGCGGGCTTGGCCGCCAGGGCCTTGCCGAGGTCCGGCGCGAGATGCTTCGCCCACGGCACGTCGGCCGCCGCCGGGTCGGACACGCCGGCGATCCAAAGCCCGCCGAGGGGCGCGCCTTCGTTGACCAGGAGGCGGATGCGGCTCCCGCGCAGCGCCTCCCGCACCGTCTCCGGCCGGCCGTACATCTCGTGATTGCCGAAGACGGCGAAGATCGGGAGCCGCGGCGCGGAGCGCGTGCCCTCGAGCAGCTTCGGGACGAAAAACGGATCGTCGTCGATGAGATCCCCGGCGATGAGCAGCGCGTCCGGACGCTCGTCGCTCGCCATGGCGAAGAACTGCGCGAGCCGCCTCGGCCGCGTGAACAGGCCCACGTGAAGGTCGCCCATCAGCGCGACCCGCGCCGGCTTCGCCAGCCCGGCCACACGCAGCGTCACCCGCTCCACGCGCAGCGGCACGAGGGCCTGGTAGCAGCCGACGACGAAGCCGGCCATCAGCAGGCCGAGGAACACGCGCGACGGCCAGTGCGCGAACTCGCGGAACGCGCGCCGGCGGGCGAACACGAGCCACACCACGCGCAGAACGACGATGAAGAGGACGTAGAGCAGCGCGAACGACACCCAGGTGAACCAGGGCGGCCCGAGGATCGACCGGGTAGTGCGGCTGAAGTCCGTGAAGGAATTCAGCAGGGGGAAGAACGGCCACATCAGGTTCCCGACGATGGCCGCGCCGAGGATCCAGCGCTTCCGCCGCGGATGGATGCGCAGGAGCTGGCGGATCGCGTACCAGTTCAGGGGCACGAAGATCAGCGCCGCGATGAGGAGGAAGATGAGGATGCGAACGAGCAAGCGGACGTCAGCCGACCAGGTACTGTTCGATCGAGGAGATGAACGTCTTCACGTCGATGGGCTTGGAGATGTACCCGTCGCAGCCGGCCTCGAGGAAGCGGTCCTTGTCGCCGCGCATGGCGTGGGCGGTCAGGGCGAGGATGGGGATGCGCCGGGTGCGATCGTTGGCCTTCATCGCCCGCACCACCGACAGGCCGTCCATGCCCGGGAGGTGGATGTCCATGAGGATCAGGTCCGGCGCGCCGTTGGACTGGTCGTGGGTGATGGCCAGCGCCTCCTCCCCGCTCGCGGCCTTGACGATGTCGTAGCCGCCCTCCTCGAGGAGGAACTCCACGAGCTGCATGTTCATGTCGTTGTCTTCAACGACCAGGATTCGGCGGGACATTTGGGGATGGAGAAATTCTACCCGATGGCACCTGGGGGAAGTACCCCGGGTCCAGCTCCACCTTCGCACTCTTCTGCAAACGCTCGACGATGTCCTGGGCCCCCTGCTGCTGCACCCTCTGGGTGAGTATCGGGCGCATCTGCTCCATGGTCGGCACCTCGGTCTTGAAGATGTGGATGCCGAACTGGGTCTTGACCGGATCGCTGATCTGCCCCGGCTTGAGGGTGCGCAGGACGGCGGCGATCTCCGGCGGGAGCTGGTCGGGCGGGATGGCGCCGAGGGCGCCGCCGCGCTGCGCGGACTGCTGATCGTCGGACTCCGCGGAGGCCACCTGCCCGAAGTCGGCGCCGCCGCGGATGCGCGCCGCGATCTGGGTCGCCTTCGCCATGGCCTGGGCCTCGGGCGGCGCCTCCCCGCGGCGCGGCGGAATGGCCGAGCCCTGGTACGCCACCACGATGTGATGCAGTCCGACCGTACCGGCCTTCTCCTTCTCGTAGGCCTCGCGGATGCGCGGCTCGAGGCTGTCCATGACCAGCTTCTCCAGGGCCCGGTTGGCGATCACCTGGGCGCGGATGGTCTCCATCTGCGACTGCACCTCGGCCGAGTCGGCGATGCCGAGGCGGCGCCCCTCCTGTTCGAGCGCCTTCAGTTTCACGAACTCCTCCGCCAGCCGGCGGCGGCCCTGCGGCGAGGCGGCGAGCGCCTGCGCCTGCTGCCCCACGCCCTCGATGAAGGTCCGGAACTCCTCGTCGGTCACCGGCTCGCCGTTGACGTGCATGATCACCTTGCCGCTCTTCTTCTTCGGCGCGGAAGGGGTGCCCTTCGCCTCCGGCCGATACGGCTCGGACGGCGTCGGCGGACGATCAGGACGAACGGCATCGAGCGTATAGGCGGCGGCGGCAACGAGGAGAACGGCGATCAGGGCGACGAGGACGTCTTTTTTCATGGTTCCTTCGATTGACGGTGCGTGAGGCCGTGAGTATGCTGCGCGCTTGTGAAAGTTTTCACGGACTCGTCCGCGAAATCCTTCTCACCGCCCTGCAGCCCACGGCCTTCAATCTGCATCAGCTAAGCATCTTATGGCCAAAGTCACCATCGACGGAATCGAAGTCGAAGTCCAGGATGGCATCAACGTCATCGAGGCGGCCAAAGCCGCCGACATCCACGTCCCGCACTTCTGCTATCACCCGTCCCTGAGCATCGTCGGCCAGTGCCGGATGTGCCTCGTCGAAGTCGAGGGCATGCCCAAGCTGCAGGCCGGCTGCGCCACCCCGGTCAAGGACGGGATGAAGATCGCCGTCTGGAACGACAAGGTGGACAAGGCCCGCAAGGGGCAGATGGAGTTCCTGCTCATCAACCACCCGCTGGACTGTCCGATCTGCGACAAGGCCGGCGAGTGCCCGCTGCAGGACTACGCCTTCAACTACGGCTCGGTCACTTCCCGCTACGGGGAGTTCAAGCGCACCTACCCGGGCATGGACCGCACGGCCATCGGGCCGCACGTGCTCCAGAACATGAACCGCTGCATCCACTGCACGCGCTGCATCCGCTTCACCGCCGAGATCACCGGCACGAGCGAGCTGGCCTTCTTCAAGCGCGGCGCGTCGACCGAGGTCGGGGTCTTCCCTGGCACGCCCCTCGACAACTGGATGAGCGCCTGCGTGACCGACATCTGCCCCACCGGCGCGCTCACCCCGCGCGAGTTCCGCTTCGAGTCGCGGGTCTGGAACCTCGACTCCGTGGACTCGGTGTGCAACGGCTGCGACGTCGGCTGCAACCTCTTCATCGGCCACCGCAACGGCCAGATCTACCGCTATCGCCCGCGCGTGAACCCGGAGGTCAACGACCACTGGCTGTGCGACTACGGGCGCTTCTCCTACGAGCGCTACGAGACCGACCGGGTGGTCGTGCCGAAGGTGCGCACCGAGGATGACTACCTCGGCATCGCCACCTGGGGCGAGGCGCTCGACGCCATCGCCGACGCCTTCACCAACGCCGGCCGCGTGGCCATGATCGCCTCGGCGAACATGACCAATGAGGAGGCCACCGCGGCGAAGGAGCTCGCGGAGCGCGCCGGGGCGAAGACCTACCTGATGGTCGACCCGATCGGCCCGATCAAGATGAAGTCGCGCACGGAGTGGCTCCTCGGCACGCAGGGCGCGCCGAACTACCGCGGCGTGTCGAAGGTCCTCGGCGGTGTGACGTCGCCTGATTTTTACCTCGACAGCGGCGCGGAGGGCGTGGACGTTCTCTACGTCTGCGATGCCGAGTTCAGCGAGCGGGCGAAGGATCCAGCCGTCATCGACAACCTGCGCAAGGCCAAGTTCCTCATCGTCCACTCCTGGGATGCCAACCATCCCCTGAACGAGGTCGCGGACGTCCTCCTCCCCGCCGCCATCCACGCGGAGAAGGACGGGACGTTCGTCAACCTGCAGGAGCGCGAGCAGCAGATCTTCGCCGCCTTCCCGCCGAAGGGACAGGCGGTCTGCGATATCGAGATCTTCCGCCGCATCGTCACCGCCCTCGAGCAGACGCGCGTAGAGGTCCCGGCGTAATGCCTTTCGACGCTACCGATATCGCCCTGTCCGTCCTGAAGATCGCGTTCATTCTTCTGCTGATGCTCAACGTCACGCCGATCATGGTGTGGGTCGAGCGTCGCGGCAGCGCGCTCATTCAGGACCGGCCGGGCCCGAACCGGGTCGGTCCGTTCGGTCTCCTGCAGTCGTTCGCCGACGCCCTCAAGTTCATCCTCAAGGAAGACATCGTCCCGGCGCAGGCCCACAAGTGGCTATACACCCTGGCGCCGACGTTCGGCCTGCTCCCCGCGCTGACCACCATCGCCGTCGTTCCCTGGGGCCGCTCGTTCAAGCTGCCGGAGAAGACCCTCTTCGGCCGGACCATCTTCGAAGGGCGGCCGCTCTTCGAGCCGATCGTGGCCGACGTCAACGCCGGCATCCTGGTCGTCTTCGCCCTGGCCTCGCTGAGCGTCTACGGCATCACCATCGCCGGCTGGGCGTCCGCCAACAAGTACTCGCTCTTCGGCGCCGTCCGGGCCTCGGCGCAGATGATCTCCTACGAGCTGTCGCTGACCCTGGCCGCGGTGAGCGTGCTGCTCGTGGCCGGCTCGCTGCGCCTCACCGACGTGGTCTGGAAGCAGACCGGCTACTTCGTCCTCTTCGACGCCGTGAAGATCCCGGCCTGGAACGCCTTCTCGCCGGCGATGTGGCTCGCCTTCATCGTCTTCGTCGTGTCCGGCTTCGCGGAGACCAACCGCCTGCCGTTCGACTTCGCCGAGGCCGAGGCCGAGCTCGTGGCGGGGTACCACACCGAGTACTCCTCGATGAAGTTCGCCCTCTTCTTCATGGCCGAGTACATGGCCATGACCACCATGTCCGCCCTGATCGTGACTCTCTTCCTCGGCGGCTGGGACATCCCCTGGTACGACGAGCCGGCCACCTGGCAGGGCTTCGTGCTGTCGTTCCTCTCCTTCAGCGTGAAGCTGGCGATCATGCTCTTCGTCTTCGTCTGGGTGCGCTGGACCATCCCCCGGCTCAAGTACGACATCCTCATGCGCATCGGCTGGAAGGTGTTCCTGCCGCTGGCCTTCGTCAACATCGTGATCGTCGCGGCCTTCATCGCCGCCGGGTGGATCTGATGGAGCTCGCGATCTTCTTCTTCTTCGCCGCCGTGGCCGTGATCTTCGCGCTGGTGGTGGTGCTCCATAGGAACACGGTCGTGGGAGCGCTGTCGCTGGTGGCGTCGTTCTTCGCCCTGGCGGTGATGTACGTCCTGCTCGAGGCGCCGTTCATGGCCGCGCTGCAGGTGATCGTCTACGCCGGCGCGATCATGGTCCTGTTCCTGTTCGTGATCATGCTGCTCAACCTGCAGCACGTGGCCGAGCCGTCCACCCGCCCGATCCAGCAGTTCCTCGGCTACACCGGCTCGGCGGGCTTCGGCATCGGCCTGATCTACTACCTGATCAAGTACGCCGTGTTCATGGAGCCGCCGCAGGGGCCTTTCCCCGTCGACGTGCACTCCATCGGCAAGGCCCTCTTCGAGCGCTACGTGTTCCCGTTCGAGATGGTGTCGATCCTCCTCCTGGCCGCGATCGTCGGCGCGCTGCTCCTGAGCAGCCGGGCCATTCCTCGGCCCGCGGCGGCCGGGGCCGCCACGGAACAGAGTCAGAAGGCGAAGATCCGGGCGGAGGTGTCGCGGTGATCCCGACCCACTACTTCCTGATCCTGTCGGCGATCCTCTTCACCATCGGCGTGTGCGGCGTGTTGACCCGCAAGAACGGCATCACCATCTTCATGTGCATCGAGCTCATGGTGAACGCCGTGAACCTGACCTTCCTGGCCTACGCCAGGCAGTTCGGCCAGGTCCACGGCCTGATCTTCGTCTTTTTCATCATGGCGGTCGCGGCCGCCGAGGCGGCGGTGGGGCTGGCCATCTTCATCTCCCTGTTCCACCACCGGGACACCATCGACGTGGATGAAGCCAACCTGATGCATTGGTAGTGGCCCGAAGGTCGCAACTGTTCAGGCAGGAGCCTGAACATGGACAAGACCGAAAAGCTCATTGACTGGGAAGAGAACGAACGCGAGGACCGGAACCGGAACGGCCTCAGCGACGACATCGAGCCGCCGGTCCCAGACATCAGTGCCGGGGCCGCCAAGCTCGCCCACCGCCTCCAGAACGATCCGCTGGCCGATCCGACGATCACCGGCGGCGACGTGGATGCGCAGTGGGAGTCGGCGCAGTTCAGCGGAGACGAATCGGCCGTCAGCAGCATGACGACGCCCGATCAGAACGTAGTGGACGACATCGGACAAGCGATGGGCGTCACCTACAGTGACAACGAGGAACTGAAGGTCGGGGAGAAAGAACGCAGCCGCGACCGCCACCGCTGGGAGCTCGATCCCGCGTCCGCGGACGACTACATCGACCGGAAGAAGGAAGAGAACAGCAGATAGTTCGGCGTGGGGATTCTCCTCACGTCGGAAGATGTGAGGAGAAGACCCCGTCGACATGCTCAACAACCTCTGGCTGATCCCCATCCTGCCGTTCGCGGGCTTCCTCGTGAACGGCCTCTTCGGCAAGCGCGCGGGGAAGGGGTTCGTCACGGCGGTGGCGATCCTGGCGTCGCTCGGCGCGGCCGTGGCAGGGACGGTGGCCGTCTTCGAGTACACGGCCCACTACCACCACGGCGAGCGGCACCTGAACGTCCTCTACCAGTGGTTCAACAGTGGAGGGATCGGCGCCGACATCGCCTTCCAGCTCGATCCCCTCTCCATCGTCATGCTCATGGTCGTGACGTGGATCGGCTTCCTCATCCACGTCTACTCCGTCGGCTACATGCACGACGACGACGGGTACTGGCGCTACTTCGCCTACCTGAACCTCTTCCTCTCCATGATGCTGATCCTGATCCTCGGGAGCAGCTACCTGTTCATGTTCGTGGGCTGGGAGGGCGTGGGGCTCTGCTCCTACCTCCTCATCGGCTTCTACTACGACACCGGCTACGCCCCGCCGGCCGGGAAGAAGGCCTTCGTCGTCAACCGCATCGGTGACTTCGGGTTCCTGATCGCGATGTTCCTGATGTTCGCCTACATCGGCAGCGTCGACTTCGCGCGCGTCTCGCAGGTCGCCGCGGGCGGCGGATTGCCGGCCAGCATCGTCACCGCCATCTGCCTCCTCCTCTTCCTCGGCGCGTGCGGCAAGTCCGCCCAGATCCCTCTCTACGTCTGGCTCCCCGACGCCATGGCCGGCCCGACGCCCGTCTCCGCGCTCATCCACGCCGCGACGATGGTCACCGCCGGCGTGTACATGGTGGCCCGGTCGAACGTGCTCTATCGGCTGGCCCCCGAGGCGATGATGGTGGTGGCGATCATCGGAGGACTGACGGCGCTCTTCGCGGCCACCATCGGCCTGCGCCAGTTCGACATCAAGAAGGTCTTGGCCTACTCCACCGTCTCCCAGCTCGGGTTCATGTTCATCGGCGTCGGCGTTGGCGCCTTCAGCGCGGGCGTCTTCCACCTCGTCACCCACGCCTTCTTCAAGGCCTGCCTGTTCCTCGGCTCCGGCTCGGTCATCCATGCCATGGGCGGCGAGCAGGACATCCGCAAGATGGGCGGTCTCAAGGGCAAGATCCCGATCACCTACTGGACCTTCCTCATCGCCACGATCGCCATCGCGGGGTTCCCGCCGCTGTCCGGCTTCTTCTCCAAGGACGAGATCCTGGCCTCGGCCTTCGTCACGCCCTACTTTCCCGGCCTCGGGAAGCTGATCTACATCCTCGGCTCGCTCGCGGCGTTCTGCACCTCGTTCTACATGTACCGGCTCGTGTATCTCACGTTCTACGGCAAGTTCCGCGGAACGCACGAGCAGGAGCATCACCTCCACGAGTCGCCGCCGACCATGACCATGCCGCTGATCATCCTGGCCGCGCTCTCGATCTTCGGCGGCCTGCTCGGATTGCCGCACGTCATCGGCCCGAACTTCCTCGGCCGCTGGCTGCACCCGGTGATCCCGGAGATCGCCGGAGTCCACGGCGAGATCCACATCAACTCCGGGACCGAGTGGTTGGTGATGGGCCTCTCCACCCTGATCGCCGTCGCCGGCTGGTTCTTCGCCATGCGTCTCTACAAAGAGCGCGCGCTGGCCGCGGACGAGCGCTTCGAACAGCGCTCCCCGGCCCTGGCCCGGGCCATCGAGAACAAGTGGTACGTGGACGAGCTCTACGGCGCAGTCATCGTTCGCCCGCTCGAGGCCCTCTCGCGCTTCTTCTGGAAGGGCGTGGACATGGTCATCGACGGCATCGCCGCCATGCTCGGCTTCACCGTGCGCATGTTCGGCGACGTGATGCGCTTCTTCCAGACCGGCAACGTGCGCAATTACGCGCTGATGTTCTTCCTCGGGGTGATCGTCTTCATGGTGTTCTTCGCATGACGCCTCTACTCTCCACCTTCCTCTGGCTCCCGATCGCCGGCGCGATCGTGCTGGCCTTCTTCCCGAAGACGGCCACGGCGGCGATCAAGGGCTTCGGCCTGGCCGTGTCGCTGGTTGCGTTCGTCGTCTCCCTGGGCGTGCTGCGCGGCTGGGACAACGGGCAGGCCGGGTTCCAGTTCGTCGAGAACATCCCCTGGATCCCGCAGTGGGGCATCAGCTACGCCCTCGGCATCGACGGCATCAGCCTGTGGCTGGTCCTCTTGACCACGTTCCTCACCCCGCTGATCCTGCTCTCCTCCTGGAACGCCATTCACAAGCATCCGAAGGAGTACGTGATCGCCTTCCTGGTGATGGAGACGGCCATGATCGGCGCCTTCATCGCCACCGACCTCTTGCTCTTCTACATCTTCTTCGAGCTGATGCTCCTCCCGATGTACCTGGTCATCGGCGTGTGGGGCGGGAAGAACCGCATCTACGCGGCCATCAAGTTCTTCCTCTTCACCATCGCCGGCTCGCTGCTGATGCTCCTGGGCATCATCTATCTCGTCTTCCAGGCCTATCACCAGACCGGCATCCCGACGTTCGCCATCCAGGACCTCTACGGCACGCGCCTCGCGCCGTTCGCGCAGGGGCTGCTCTTCTTCGCCTTCTCCCTGGCCTTCGCCATCAAGGTGCCGCTCTTCCCGCTGCACACATGGCTCCCCGACGCCCACGTCGAGGCCCCCACGGGCGGCTCGATCATCCTCGCCGGCGTCATGCTGAAGATGGGGACCTACGGCTTCCTGCGCTTCGTGCTGCCGTTCTTCCCCGAGTCCTCGGCGCGCTGGGCGACGCTGATGATCACCCTCTCTGTGATCGGGATCATCTACGGCGCGCTCGTGGCCTGGGTGCAGCCGGACATGAAGAAGCTCGTCGCCTACTCCTCGGTTTCCCACCTCGGCTTCTGCGTCCTGGGCATCTTCGCCATGAACCAGACCGCCATCGAGGGCTCGATCCTGCAGATGGTCAACCACGGCCTGTCCACGGGCGCGCTCTTCCTCCTCGTCGGCGTGATCTACGAGCGGAGGCACACCCGCCTCCTCGCCGACTACGGCGGCCTGGCCCGGACCATGCCCGTGTATACGACGCTCTTCATCATCGCCGTCCTGTCGTCCGTCGGATTGCCCGGCCTCAACGGCTTCGTCGGCGAGTTCCTCGTGCTCTCCGGCTCCTTCAAGGCCGCACCGGTCGCGACCATCCTCGCCGCCACCGGCGTCATCCTCGCCGCCATCTACCTGCTCTGGCTCGTGCAGGCCGTCTTCTTCGGCCCGATCACGAACGAGGAGAACAGACACGTCCCGGACATCGCCTGGAACGAGCTCGCCGCGCTCATCCCGATCGTGATCTTCATGGTCTGGATCGGCGTCCACCCGAACACGTTCCTCAAGAAGATGGAGCCGAGCGTGAAGCACCTGATTGCGACCGTGAACGGGGAGCGTACGAATGAGGTCATGGTTGCCGGTGGAGGACAGGCAATCCTGCCTGTCGGAGGTGGCCGATGACCCTCATCCCCCAGCTCGGCGAGAACTGGATCTGGGCCATCCTCCCCGAGCTGATCCTCTGCTTCGGCGGGATGCTGCTCATCCTCGTCGACGCCTTCTTCCCGCGCGCCAAGGGCGTCCTCGCCCCGCTCGCGCTGATCCTTTTCATCGCCACGGCCTGGACGGAGAACCTCCTCATCCAGGGCGGCACGTTCTTCGGCGGGACCTACGAGATCAGTCCCATCACCATGATCTTCGACCTCACCTTCCTCCTGGCCGGGATGCTCGCCCTGCTCTTCTCCCGCGAGTACCTCGAGCGCGAGGGCATCGAGGGCGGCGAGTTCTACGCGCTGCTCATGTGGGGCACGGTCGGGATGATGATGATGGCCAAGGGCCTCGACCTCCTGATCATCGTCCTCGGCCTGGAGATCCTCTCCATCTGCATCTTCGTCCTGGTCGGCTATCACCGCCGCATGCCGGTCTCCAACGAGGCCAGCCTCAAGTACTTCCTCATGGGCGCGTTCGCCACGGGCTTCATCCTCTACGGCACCGCCCTCTTCTACGGCGCCACGGCCTCGACGAACATCCATGCCATGGCGGAGTGGTTCGCCACCAACAGCGTCACGCCCCTCCTCACCGTCGCCTTCGTCCTGCTCATGTCCGGCTTCGGCTTCAAGCTCGCCCTGGCCCCGTTCCACCCCTGGGCGCCCGACGTCTACCAGGGCGCGCCCTCCCCCGTCGCCGGCTGGCTGAGCGTCGCCCCGAAGGCGGCCACGCTCATCGCCTTGATTCGCCTCTTCGACGCCATGAATCCCGTCCTGCCGAAGGTGAACTGGATGGACATGGTCGCCGCGCTGGCGATTCTCTCGATGATCGTCGGCAACGCCGTGGCCATCGTCCAGCGCGACCTCAAGCGCATGCTCGCCTACTCCGGCATCGCCCACGTCGGCTACATGATGATCGCCATGCTCACCATTCGCGACGAGAGCGTGGCCGCGGTCGCGGTCTACACGATCACCTACGCTCTGATGAACATCGGCGCGTTCGGCGTGGTCTCGCTCCTGCTCAAGAACGAGAACGACCCGCACACCCTCGACGACATCGCCGGCCTGGGCTTCTCCCGCAAGTTCTACGGCTTCGCCCTGGCCCTGTGCATGTTCTCCCTGTCCGGCCTCCCGCCCACGGCGGGATTCATCTCCAAGTTCTACATCTTCAAGACCGCCATCGAGTCGGGGCACACCGTGGTGGCCCTGATCGGCATCCTGGCCAGCATCGTGTCGGTCTATTACTACCTGCGCGTCGTGTACTACCTGTACATGAAAGAGCCCGCGGAAGGGTACGCAGTCGCGACGGTCGGCGGAGTCTTTGCCGTCGGAGCGCTGACGATCGCCATGGTCGGCATCCTCGCCATCGGGATCTATCCCACGCCCCTCTTCCAGGCAGCCGGGAACGCGGCGCGCGCGCTGCTCATGCAGTAACGCACGCATGTCCGGCAACGATCGCGAACCGATTTCCGAGCTCACCACCGGCCGCCTCTCGGTCTACCTCCGCTGCCTGACCTTCCTCGAGGCCCAAGGGCAGCGGACCATCTCCTCCGGCGAGATGGCCGACCGCTTCCACTTGAGCTCCGCCCAGATCCGCAAAGACCTGGCCTGCTTCGGCGAGTTCGGCACCCGCGGCGTCGGCTACGACGTCAGCCGCCTCAAACAGCAGCTCGTCCAGGAGCTCGGCATCGACCGCACCCGCCACGTCGTCATCATCGGCGCCGGCAACCTGGGCATGGCCCTCGCCGACTACGCCGGCTTCAACTCCAACGGCTTCACCATCGTCGCCCTCCTCGACAACGACCCCGCCAAGGTCGGAAGAATGTCCCGCGAAGGCATCCCCGTCCTCCCCGCCGACCGCCTCCCCGAGATGGTCAAGAAGAACCGCGTCGACATCGGCATCATCGCCGTCTCCGCCGAAGCCGCGCAGCCGGTATTCGACGCCTTAGCGGACGCCGGCCTCCACGCCGTCCTCAACTTCGCCCCCGTCCAGCTCAAGACCCGGAAGGGAGTGAAGGTGAAGTCGGTGGATCTCAGGGTGGAGCTGGAGTCGCTGTCGTTTCACCTCAAGAACGTGGAGGATGGGGTGTAGGGGTAGGTGCAGGAAGTATGGCTTTGGGGGAATCCGGGATTTACATTCTGAGGACATGGATGTCTGCCTGGTCTCGATGCCGTACGGAGCCGTGGAGCGGCCGTCGATCGCCCTCGGTCTCTTGAGCGCGGAGCTGCGCGGCGCCGGGATCGCCGTCGAGGTGCGCTATCCGTCGCTCGACTTCGCCGCGAGGGTCGGCCTGCGCCGCTATCAGCTCATCGTCGCCGGCCCGACCACCACGCTGCTCACCGGCGAGTGGACCTTCGCGGCGGCCGCCTTCCCGGAGATGCAGTCCATCGACGACGCGTACGTCGATTTCTGCACGATGATCCTCGGCTGCCCCAGAGACGACCTGCTGCTGCCGCGCGCGGAAGCGGCGCGCTTCATCGCCGAGACGGCCGACGCCATCGTCGCCGCGCGGCCGCGGATCGTCGGCTGCACCTCGACGTTCCAGCAGCACGCGGCATCGCTCGCGCTGCTGCGCGCGGTCCGCGAGCGCGCGCCCGACATCATCACCATGATCGGCGGGACGAACTGCGAGTCGGCGATGGGCGTCGCGACACGGCGCAATTTCCCATGGGTCGACTTCGTGGTGTCGGGCGAGGCCGACGAGATCATCGTGCCGTTGGTCCGGTCGCTGCTCGCAGACGGACGAGATGCGGTGCTCCCGCCCGGGGTGATCGGCGCCGCCTGCGCCACTCGCGGCGACGCCGATGCGCCGCGCGCCTCGGTGTGGTCGCTCGACGATGTTCCCACCCCCGACTACGACGACTACTTCCGTGCCCTCGAACAATCGCCGCTGCGCGACGCAATCGTGCCCGCGCTGGTGGTGGAGACCTCGCGGGGATGCTGGTGGGGCGCGAAGGCGCACTGCACGTTCTGCGGTCTCAATGGCGGAAACATGTCCTACCGCGCGAAGAGCCCGGACCGCGCGGTGGGCGAATTCCACCGCCTGGCCGCGCGCTACGGCATCCGCCGCTTCAATGTCGTCGACAACATCATGGACATGCGCTATCACCAGACCGTCCTGCCCCAGCTGGCCGGTCACGGCTACGACATTTTTTACGAGACCAAAGCCAATCTCCGCCGCCACCACATCGAGAGTTTCGTCAGGGCCGGCGTCCGCTGGATTCAGCCCGGGATCGAGAGTCTCCACGACGAGATGCTGCGGCTCATGGCCAAAGGCAACAAAGCGTGGATGAACGTGCAACTGCTCAAGTGGGGCGCGGAGCTGGGGATGCAGATCGAGTGGGGGTTTCTGACGGACATCCCGGGGCAGCGCGACGAATGGTATCTGGAAATGCTCCGCTGGCTGCCGCTGGTGGCGCATCTCGCGCCGCCGCTGGTCACGAACCCGATCGAGTTCGTCCGCTTCAGCCCGTACTACCGCGACGCATCGCGCTACGGCTTCGATCTCGCGCCGGAGCCGGCTTACGCGCAGGTGTATCCCCTGCCGCCGGAAGAGATGTCGGAACTGGCGAACTTCTTCACCGACCGCGCCCGCGTGCGGGCCCCGGCCGGGCTCGCGCAACAGCTGCTCGTCGAATGGCTCGATACATGGCGCAGCATGCACGAAGAGGAAGCGCCTCCCGTTCTGGAGATGCGCTCCACCGCCGAAGGCGCGCTGGAGATCACCGACACGCGCTCCTGCCGCACCGCCGAGCGCCATCGCCTCGAAGGCGAAGCCGCACGGATTTACCTGCGCTGCGACGAGGCGACGAGCCGCTCGCAGTTCTCCGTCGAGGAGCAGGAGACGATCGCGAGCCTCCTCGCGGACAGACTTCTCGTGGAGCTGGACGGCCGCCTGCTCGCCCTCGCCGTCGACGTTTCGCACCCGCGGCCGTCGCGCGCGCCGGATCCCTCGGGGCACATCGTGTGGGAGATGGTGGGCGGCTGAACGCCCTATACTGGACCGCACATGCCCGGCAAAGCGAAGATCCTGGTCATCGACGACGACCAAAAAGCGCTGGTTGCCGCGAGGCGCCAGCTCGAGGCGGCCGGCTACGACGTCATCGCCTCGGAATCCGCATTGAAGCTTCCCATCCTCGTGCAGCGCGAGAAACCGGACCTCGTCCTGCTCGACGTCGAGATGCCCGCGCTCAGCGGCGAGCACGTGCTCGATCTGGCCGCGATGTTCGACTTCCTCCACAGCATCCCCATCGTGCTGCACTCCGGACGCAGCGAGGAAGAGCTGCAGGCGCTCGTCGCGAAATCGCACGCGCGCGGTTACATCCGCAAGACCGCGAATCCGCTGACGTTCGTTCAGCAGGTGGAACGCTTCATCTGAGGTTCCTGGCGAGGATTACCTCTCCTCCAGGCATTGCAGGCGCGTCTCCAGGTCCTCGATCGTCCGCTGCTGCTCCTGGACCACCTTCGTGAGCACCGCCACGATGTCCAGCGATGAGAGTGCCTTGCGGTCGGGGGTGGCGACGAGGTCCGGTACATCCTCGGCGATGAAGCCGACCCGAGTCTCGCCGGGGTTGGTCTTGTACGCGAAGGTCACCGGCTCCAGGGCTTTGAATGCATCGAGCGCTGCGCCGCCGTCGAGCTGGTGGATGTCCTGTTTCACGTCCCGGCTGGAGGCGTTGAACCAGGTGCCGGCGTCGAGACGGGCGCCGCTGCTGTGATGGATCTGGAAGAGCGGCGACGCGACGCCCAGCCCGATCCGGCCGGTGGTATCGACCACCAGCGAGTTGCCGGGCGCGGCGGAACGGATGATGAACGGGTTCGACTCGTGATTGACGTCGCGCACATAGAAATTCGCGTCGTTGGCCACGATGTCCCAGGCCTGGAACGGGGATGCGCTCTGCTCCATGCGGATGATCGGCGAGACGGGCACGCTGATGGTCAGGTCCCGGCCGGGGGTGGACGTGCGGATGCCGACCCGTCCGTTGCTGTCGACGTAGAGCGTGTTGTTCGGCGTCCCGCCTTCGATCAGGAACGGGACCGTCGCCGCGGTGAGGTCCTCGACGAAGAACTTGTTCGCCCCGCCGCTGAACGTGTCGTTCGCGCTCAGCTGCCAGTCCGTCGTCGCAAAGCCGACGCCGGTCGAGGTGTCTTCGAACTTGAGACGGGTGTTGTTCTCCTTCAGCTTCGCCGAGGCCAGACCATACGACTCGGCGTTGGTGCAATCGGAACCGGCGCAGACGCCGCCCTGGGCGGAGACATCGTCCGGGAACGGGAAAAACGTGTTCGGGGCCGGCAGCGACGGCCGCGCCTCCGGGAGGAGGACTCGCTCGACCGCGTCCGGCGGAACGACCGCTCCATTCGCGACGGTGAAGGAGCCGGACTGCACGAGCGGCCCGGAGTCCGCCTGCATGACCCGCAGCTCGTACGAGTACAGACCGTCGGCGAGGCCGTCGAGCCGCAACATCGGATTCCGGCCGGCAGCGAATGTCTCGGTGATCACCTCGCCGTCCGGTCGCTGCACGGAGAGGACGGTCATCGCCGGTTCCGTCGTTGGATGCCATTCGATCGCTCTGGCAGTCGTGACGAGCCGTGCGGCTCGGGGCTCACCATCGGCGGCGAAAGCGATGAGGGGAAGCGCGGCCACAGCCGCGACGATGAAGACAAAGAAAGAGAACCGGCGCATGTTGCCTCCTGATCGGCGCAACATAGGTACGTGGGCGTCAGTCAGCTGTGCGCTGCATCACTTCGGCGCCGAATCCGTCGATCGCTGAAGAGGTGCGTGCGAAAAATCGCGCGCGCGTCCGTCCTTTGGACTGAACGAAACGTGCTGCTCTGGTTCGGAGGAACAGGGATGAGTCAGACCTTGGCGGAAGCCGAAAGACAAGCTCGCAACATCGTCAACGGATGGTCCGTCGCCGCAGTCGGGATCGGATGGGTGCCCGGCAGCATGCTGGCGCTTGCAGCGGCTGATGCGAAGATCGTCAACGATGTGGCAAAGGCATTCGGCGTGAGCAACTTCTCGATCGAGGAGGTGACTGCCGCGATCGGCGCGTCCGTCACCGGAAAAGTAGTTGCCGGTGAGCTCTTGTCGTTCTTTCCCGGGCTGGGGTGGATCGCAAAGTCGGCTGTCGCCGGAGCTGTGACGCGAGGTGTCGGTGAAGTCATCATCCGATATTTCAAAGAACGGTCTCCGTATCGATAGCCGACAGCTCGGAAATGTCTACAAGAGGCCACTCAGGAGAAGACGACTCCTGAATAAGACTTGGGTGCTCGACGGGCGGTCAGTTCTGGGATACGAAGACAAAGACAGGGCAGTTCAAGCTCCAGCAGCACGACGAGACCGAAAAACATCTGGGATTACGAATATCGAATCATCGAAGTGCGTGATGTGCTGCCGTCGCGAATCGTCGCCACCTCGAATACGCTCGAGGAAATCGCGAAAGACCGGAAGCACTTCACCGGTCAAAAATGGCCCACCACCGCCCGCGCCCGCCGCATGTCCCACGAGTCGAAGCTCTCCGTGAACCGCCCCATCACCTCGCGCAGCCGGGTGGTGTCCTTCCGCAGCTCCGCCCGGCTCGTCTCCGTGCGCAGCTCGAACGTCAGGGCCTGCTGCTCCGCGGCCACGCCCAGCGAGCGCTCGTAACACGCGTCGGCATCATCCGCAGAGCCGCCGGTCTGGAGCAGCCACTCGCCTTTCAGGCGCCAGAGCTCGGAGAAGTAGTACGTCTCGCTGCATTCGGCGGCGTCGGCGAAGCCGGTCTCGAGCCACTGCTCGGCCTCCGTGTGCTTGCCGACCGACATGTACGCCTCGGCGATGAGGGCGGGGTATTGGCTGGAGTGCAGGCGTCCGCCGGTGGCGCGCCATCCTTCGCGGCCCGCTTTGATCATGGCGATGCCCTGCTCGACCATGTCCAGGGTGGTGAGGGCCCAGCCGCGCATGGGGGTGGCAATGCCGATCCAGGTCGGGTAGCGGTGCTCGTTGGCGATGGTCAGCAGGCGGTGGCTGAACTCCATCACCCGCGCCGCGTCGCGCATCTGCAGGGCGGTGAAGAGCACGCCCGCGAGCAGGTAGCAGCGGCTGTGCACCTGCGAGTAGACGTCGTACGCGGCCATGGCCTGATCGTTGATCGCCCGGGCCTGGTCCTCGAGACCGGCCGTGGCCAGGGACATCGCCCCGAACGTGTAGAGGTTCGTGCCCGGGTCTTCGCCGAAGAGCATGACGTGCTCGAGGTGATGCCTGGCCGGGTCGTAGGCGGCGAGGCCTTCGCGGCAACAGCGGATCGACTCGTACAGCCGGCCGCGCCAGAAGTTCGCGAAACAAAGCGAGCCGCGGGCCTCGAGCTGGAGCGGCGGATTCTGGTCGCGCGTGGCGATGCGCAACATCTCCTCGCCGATGGCGCAGGCCTCGATCAGACGCGCCGAGGAACAGCAGAAGAGACACTGGCCCTTCAGCACCTGCCAGCGATGCGGCGTCCCGGGCAGCGCGTCGGACAGCTCGCGGGCCCGGGCGTAGTTCTCGCCCAGCTCCTGCGAGGCCCAGCCGCGCGCCGCCACGAGCGCGCTGCCCTGCACGCAGCGCACGTCGAGCTCGAGCCGCATCCGCTCCTCGCCCTGCGCCAGCCGCTCGATCATGGCCAGGGCATGGCCGGTGTGCCCGAGGCATTCGAGGTTCGCCGACTGCGCGAGCGCGTTCTCGGCCGCGGCCAGGTAGTACGTCGCCGCCTTGTCGGCCAGCTCCGCCTCCAGGTAGTGCCGGGCCACGAGCTCCGGCTCGTCCCGCACCACCTCGGGGAACTTTTCCTCGAGCGTCTCGGCGACGAGCTTGTGATAGAGCTTCCGCTGCCGCTTGAGCAGCGACTCGTGCAGGGCCTCCTGCACCAGAGCGTGCTTGAAGATGTACTTGGCCCGGCTGAGCAGCCCGCGCCGGTAGAGCAGGCCGGCCGCGACCAGGCGGTCGAGCTCGCGCTTGAGGTACTCGTCGTCGAGGTTGGCCACCGCGCGCAGCATCTCGTAGACGAACTCGCGCCCGATGGTCGCGCCGAGCTGGGCGATCGGCTTCGCCGTCGCCAGCTTGGCCAGGCGGGCCATGATCGTCTCGTACAGCGTGGTCGGAATGGCCAGCGACTGGAACGGGCCCACCAGCTCGTACGCGCCGTTCTGCTCGACCACCAGGTCCGTCTCGATGACCATCCGGGTGAGATCCTCGACGAACAGCGGGAAGCCGTCGGTCTTGGCGACGATCTCATCCGTCACCGCGGGCGGGAGGGCCTTGCCGCCGGCGATGCTGAGGATCAGCCGCTCCACCTCCGGGCGGGCCAGCTTGCCGAGGGCGATCTGGCTGACGTACTCGCGCCCCATCCAGCCCGCGGGCGGCGCGTACTCGGGACGGAAGGTGACCAGAATCAGCAGCGGCAGCGTCGGTGCCTGCTCGATCAGGAGATCGAGCAGCTCGATCGTCGTCGGATCCGCCCAGTGCAGATCCTCGACCGCCAGCACCGCGGGCGTGGTCAGCGCGAGCGCCTCCAGCCATTCGGCCAGGGCCTGGATGGTGTTCTCTTTCTGCGCCAGCGGCGTCTGCGCCGCCAGCGCTCGTTCGGCCGTGTGCGTCGAAAGGCCGCAGACCGCCTGGATGAGGATCGGCGCCAGATCGGAGACCGCGGATCCAAGGCCGGCAAGGGCCTGGCGGATGCGCGAGGCCTTCTCGCGGTCGGACATCTCCGGGGTGATGCCGCAGGACTCGCGCACCGCCTCGAGCACCGGATGCAGCGCGGTGTCGCGGTAGTACGGCGAGCAGCGGTACTCGAGCCAGGTCGACGTGCGGGCGTCGAGCTGGGCCCGGACGGCCTTGAGCAGCCGCGACTTCCCGACCCCCGCCTCGGCGGCCAGCATCACCACCGATCCGTTTCCGCGGCGGGCCTTCTGCCAGTGGCCGAGGATCAGGTCGATCTCCTTCTCCCGGCCGATGATCGGCGTGAGCGTCCGCTGCGCCGCCGCCGCCTCGAAGCGGCTCTCGAATCCGAGGTCGGCGACCACGCGGTGGTATTCGACCGTGGTCTCCGTGCCCGGAATGCGGATCGAGCCGGCCGGCTCGACCTCGAAGAACGCCTCCACGCGCGGCAGCGTCGACGCCGAGACCACCACCGATCCGGCCGGCGCCTCGCGCTCGAGCATCATCACCGTCGTGACCGCATCGCCGAGGGAGAGATCCGCGTGCGCGCGCTCGCCGCCGATCACCACCCAGCCCGTGTGCACGGCCACGCGCGTCGCCAGGGCCACGCCCATCTCCGTCACGAAGCGCGCGGAAAGGCCGGCGATGCGCGTCACCAGCTCCAGTCCCGCCCGCACGGCCCGGCGGCTGTCGTCTTCCGAGGGATCGGGGTAGCCGAAGCAGACCAGCGGACCGCCGCCGCCGGAGCCGGCGATGTAGCCGTTGTACTTGGAGACGATCGCGTCACTGGCCTTGATGAACTCCGGCATCAGCTCGTGCAGCACCTCGCTGGCATCGCCCGGGTCGAGCGGCGCGCCGTTCGGCTCGAGCGGCAGGAGATTGCACTGCAGGTACGTGAGCTGCCGCCGCTCGGCGAACACCGGCGGCTCGGCCGTGGCCGGCGGCGCGGCGGCCGCGCGCGTCCGGCGCACGTTCTCCACCGCCTCGCGGAGCTCCGTGCGGATGCGCAGGAACAGCCGTTTCAGCTTGCCGGGCTCGCTGTAATGCTCTTCGACGGTCTCGTCTCCGCCGGGCAGGAACTGGCGCGTGGCCAGCCACTGGTGCCGTTCCCACTCACACGGCGAGAGGACGATCGGAATGATGACCATCCCCCGCTGGCGGCAGGCGTCGAGGAAGCTCCCGATCTCCACCCGGGTGCAGTACGGCGAGTCGAGGAAGGCCTGGCTGACCAGGACCAGGGCGATGTCGCTGCTCTCCAGGCGGTTGCGGATCTCGTCGTCCCAGAGCGAGCCGGCGGCGATCCGCTCGTCGGTCCAGAAGTCGACGTCCCCGTCGGCGCCGAGGCCTTTGAGGAAGCCGAGGAGCGAGTCGTCACCCAGGTACTGCGGATCCTTGTGGCTGTAGCTCACGAAGATCCGCACGGAGTCTTGCGCGGTAGACATGGGTTCCCTGCCGAAGCGTTTGGTTGTGGAACCTGGCCATCATACGCGATAATACGTCCGTCCAAAATTCCTACCTCTTCAGGAGACCCGAATCCGTGAATCGATTGTTGTTGATTGCAGCGCTCGCGCTGTCTTCCTTCACCTCTGTCCTCGCCCAGCCCACGCCCGCCGCTGCCGCCGCGCACGGCCTGCAGCATGCCGAGCGCCGCGCGCTCACCTCTGACGTGGCCGAGTACACCTTCAAGGTGCGCCTCGGCTCGGGGACGTACGACGAGATCGTCCTGCACCGCGTCGTCCGCGAGACCGCGCCCGGCACGCCGGCGCACACCGCGAACGCGGTGCTCCTCGCCCACGGCGACATCTGGAACTTCCGCGCGGCCTTCCTCACCGGCAGCCGTCCCCTTCCGGTGTTCCTCGCCGAGAACGGCGTGGACGTGTGGGGCATCGACTACCGCTGGACGCTCGTGCCGACCGGCGCCGACCCCTCGGTGATGCAGCACTGGGGTATCGAGCAGGACGCGTCCGACCTCGGGTTCGCCCTCGCGGTGGCGCGCTACGGCCGGGCCATGACCGGCAGCGGCTTCGACCCGCTCGTCCTCCTCGGCTGGAGCCGCGGCGGCCAGATCGGCTACGCGTATCTGAACCAGGAGAGCCAGCTGCCCGCCGGCCAGCGTCATGTCCGGGGCTTCAT
>JBIOTX010000016.1:0-2622 GCA_044866315.1 Thermoanaerobaculia bacterium
GGCCGGCGTCGCGCGCCAGCGCTTCATGTCGATCGGACCGTCGGGGCTGGCCACGCCTATTCGTTGGCGGCAGCCGGGGCGGCAATCGGAGCGCGGTAGTCGCACTCCGGATTGTTGCAGTACTCGATGTGTCCCTCGCGCTTGGTCTCCTTCTCCAGGAGATACGGCGCGTGGCACTTCGGGCAGGGGCGGGCGACCGGGCGGTTGTTCAGCGAGAACTCGCACTTCGGATAGCGCGAGCAGGAATAGAAGACGCCGCGGCGGGAGATGCGCTCGACGAGCTCGCCTTCCTTGCAGTTCGGGCACTTCACGCCGGTCGGTTTGGGCGGCGTGGACTTGCGGCCGATCTTGCGGATGGTCTTGCACTCCGGATAGCCGGAGCAGGAGTAGAACGGGCCGTAGCGGCCGGACTTGAGGACCATCTCCTTGCCGCAGTTCTCGCAGGGAGGCTGCGGCTCGGTGGGGAGGTTCGCCGCCTGCTTCATGAGCCGCGGGTCCTTGGTGTTCTTGCAGTCCGGATAGCCGGTGCAGGCGAAGAACTGGCCGAAGCGCGAGCGCTTGAGGGCCATCGGCTTGCCGCACTTGTCGCAAATGATCTGCTCGTCGTCGCCCGTGGCCGCCGCGGCTTCGGCCTTGGCGATCTCCTTGGTGGTCTTGCACTCGGGGTAATTCGAGCAGGCCAGGAACTCGCCGAAGCGGCCGAACTTGATGACCATCGGCGCGCCGCAGTTCTCGCACTTCTCCTCGGTTTCCACGCCCGTGCCCTTGACGGAGGTCATCTCTTTCTCCGCCCGGGCCAGGTCCGCCGTGAACTTCCCGGAGAACTCGCTCATCAGGGCAGTCCACTCGATTTTCCCTTCCTCGACTTCATCGAGCTTTCCTTCGAGCTCGGCGGTGTAGCCCTCGTTGATGATGTCGTCGAACGACTGCTTGAGGAGCTTCACCACGAGCGAGCCGAGGTGGGTGGGGTGGAACTTGCCGTCGTGCTTGTAGGTGTAGTCGCGGGCCTGGATGGTGGTGAGGATCTGCCCGTAGGTCGAGGGGCGGCCGATGCCGTTCTCCTCGAGCGCCTTCACCAGCGTCGCTTCCGTGAAGCGCGGCGGCGGCTGGGTGAAGTTCTGCTTCGTCTCCAGATCGACCAGCTCCAGCACGTCGCCCTGGTTCAGCGGCGGCAGCGCCTTCTCGTCGACCTTCTCCTCGTCCTCATCTTCGTCCTTGGCATCCTGGAACACCGCCAGGAAGCCGGCGAACTTGAGCACTTCGCCCGAGGCGCGGAGGGTGAGGTTGCCCACCTGGATGTCGGCGTCGGTGACGTCGAACAGGGCCGGCTTCATCTGCGAGGCCACGAAGCGGTCCCAGATCATCTTGTAGAGGTTGTACTCCTCGCGGGTGAGGAAGTCCTTGACCCGCTCCGGGTCGAGGTCCATCGACGTGGGACGGATGGCCTCGTGGGCCTCCTGGGCCTGTGCAGCTTTTTTGACACGATAAACGTTCGGCTTTTCAGGCAGGATATCGTCACCATATTTAGCAGCGATATACCGTCTGACCTCGCCGAGGGCGTCGTCGCTGATGCGGACCGAGTCGGTGCGCATGTAGGTGATCAGGCCGGCGAAGCCGAACTCGCCCAGCTCCTTGCCCTCGTACAGCTTCTGGGCGATCTGCATGGTCCGCTTCACCGGGTACTTGAAGCGGTTGTAGGCCGTGCGCTGCAGGGTCGAGGTGATGAACGGCGGCGCGGCGGACTGCCTGCGCTCCTTGCGCACGACGTCCGAGACAATGTACTTCCCGCTCTTGAGGGCCGCCTCGATCTTCCGGGCCTGCTCCTCGTTCGGAACCTCGGCCTTCTTGCCGTCGATCCTGGCCAGCTTGGCGATGAACTGCGGCGGCGTGTCCGCGGCCAGCTTGGCGGCGAAGGTCCAGTACTCCACCGGGACGAACGCTTTGATCTCCTCCTCGCGGTCGACGATCATCTTCATCGCCACCGACTGCACGCGCCCGGCGGAGAGGCCGCGGCGGACCTTGTCCCAGAGCAGGGGAGAGAGCTTGTAGCCGACGAGGCGGTCGAGCACGCGCCGGGCCTGCTGCGCGTTGACCTTGTTCATGTCGATCTCGCCCGGGTGCTCCATGGCCTTCCGGACGGCGTTCTTGGTGATCTCGTGGAAGAGGATGCGGCGGACCTTCTTCGAGTCGCCGCCGAGGAGGTGCATCACATGCCAGCCGATGGCCTCTCCCTCGCGGTCAGGGTCCGAGGCGATGAAGATGTTGTCGGCCTTCTTCGCCGCCGCCTTCAGCTCGCTGACGACCTTCTCCTTGCCCTCCAGGATCTCGTAGGTGGGGGCGAACGTCACCTCGTCGATGCCCAGCTGGCTCTTGGGCAGATCGCGTACGTGTCCAACGGAGGCTTTGACGAGATAGTCCTTGCCGATGAACTTGTTGATCGTCTTCGCTTTCGCGGGAGACTCGACGATGACGAGGTTCTTGGCCATTGCAGCAGCGCCCTAACGGACCCTCCGACCGGCCTTATTCCGGCCGTGAGGGAGGAGGGACCATATCACCCGGCCTCCGAAGGCGGCAAAATACCTACTCCATGTGGAAGTCGATTCTCACCGGAACCCTCGTCGT